>CALFZM010000001.1 GCA_937952235.1 uncultured Opitutia bacterium
CATCAAGCCCGCGCAGAGGGCTCTTCCGGCACCGTTGCCGGATCAGCGTGCGAGCGACTTCAGGAACGCGACGAGGTCGGCGATCTCGCCGGGGCCGAGGAGCGCGTCCATGCCCGGCGGCATCGGCGAAACCGCGCCCGGCTGGAGCTCGGCAAGGTCCGCGCGGGCGATGCGCACCTCGGTGTCGGGGCCGGTGGCGAGGACGATCTCCTCCGGCGCCTCGTGGCGCAGGATGCCGCCGTGGGTCTCGCCGGAACGCAGCGTGGCGACATAAGGCTCGTAGCCGCGCACGAAGGTCGCACTCGGGAATAGCGTCGCTTCCAGCAGCTCCCGCTCCTGGCGGATCCGCCCGATGTTCGAGAGGTCCGGCCCGAGCCGGCCGCCGCGGTAGCCGATCGTGTGGCAGAGCGAGCACGCCGCCCGGTCGCTGTTGAACAGCGCCTGACCGCGCCGGATGTCGCCGTGTTTCACGCCGGGCAGCAAAGCATCGACGCGGGCATTCTGTCGGGCTGCATCGGTGTTCAAAAGCGCGAGCAGCGCCTCGCCCTCGCCCTGCAGCCCGGCGGGGTACCTGGCCAGCAGCGACTGCAGGACGTTGGGTCGGACGCCCGCGAGTCCGGGCGAACCGCGCAGGCCGGCCAGCAGCCGAGCGCCGAGCTCGGCGCCGGGCTGGCGCTCGAACGCCGGCAGCAGCTTGGGCAGTTCCAGCGCGCCGACGCCCCGCAGGGCGTCAGCCAGCGCAAGCTGCTGCCCGGGGCTGAGCGCGGCGCGCGCGAGCACCGTGGCGGCGGCGCCCCGCAACGGCAGCGGCTCGCGGGGGCCGAGGTGCGCGCGCAGAAAGTCGAACAGAGCCGGCTCCACCGGGCCCAGCGCGGCCGGGTGCGCGGAGGCGAGCGCGTCCAGCCGCACGGAGACCGGCACGGCCGGCGTGCGGCCGACGCGCGCGAGCGCGGCGAAGATCGGAGCCTGCGCCTGGCGGGGGAGGGGAAGCTGACGGGCGGTCGCCACGGCGTCCGCCTGGAGCGCGTGCGGCTCCGCTGCGAGCACCGCGACCAGCGCGGATTGCCACGTCTCGGGCAGTTCCTTCACGCCCGCCGCCGCCATGGTGCGCAGGGCCAGCCGTCGCGCGGCTGCCGGCGCACTGGCATCGCCGGCCACGCGCGCCACGAGCGCCTGCACCGCGCCTGTCCGCGCGAGCGGCGCCAGCTGCGCCTGGAGCGCCGCCACCTCCTCGGGGCTCCGGGTGCCGACCCCGGTGAACTGACCCTGGAAATGCTGCGCGAGGGCATCGCCCCATTCCGAGTGCCGCTCCACGATCCAGCCGGCCGTGCGTTTCAGCATCGGGACAGCTGAATCCAGCCAGGGCAGCACGTCCGCCGCCTGCAGGCCGCCGCCCTCGAGCTGGTCCAGCACCACCAGCGCCGCCCGCACCGCGCGCGGATCCGTGCCGCGTGCCAGGCGCGCGCGGAGGAGCGCGGGGCGGCCGCACTCCAGCAGCGCGTAGACGAGGGAATGCTCGAGCACCCGCGCCGCGGCGTCGGCCGGGGCGCCGAGCGCCGTCACCGCACCCGCCGGCACGCGGCCGAGCGCGCCGAAGAGGGCGTCGACCGCCGCCGCGTCGCCGAGCCGGCCGAGGGCCTCGGCGGCACCGCGGGCCACGGCGGCGTCCGGATGTCCGAGCAACCGTTGCAACTCCGGCGCGGCAGCCGGATCGCGGGCCAGGGCCGTCACATGGAGCGCCGTGCGCACCACGGTCGGATCGGGATCGGCCAGCGCGCGGCGGACCGCGGCCCGCGCGGCCGCGGTATCGATCCGGGCGAGAGTCCAGAGGGCTTCGCGGCGGACGCCGGGGGTCGCCGCGGGTTCGAGGAGGGCGGTGAGGGCGGACACCGCGGCCGCGCCGTGCTGGCCGAGCCGGTGGCGGGCGCGGTCCTGCACGTATGGCCGCGGGTCGGCGAGCAGCCGGGCGAGCGCGGCGGGCGCGAGGCGGTCCCAGGGCAGCGCCAGCCCGCGCGGATCGGCCCGCCCCGGTGCATTCGCACGGCGGATACGGTAGATGCCTCCGAGCACGTCGGGCTTGGCGAGCTGGGACGTGGGGCAACAGATCTTGTACCAGCCGCCGGTGTCGACGACGAGCAGGCTGCCGTCGGCGTCCTCGAGGACGTCGGTCGGACGGAAATCCGGCTGGTCGGACGTGACGAAGTCCGTGTCCCGCGTCCGGTAGGTGGCGCCGTCCGCGGCCAGCTCGTGCCGCACCACCTTGCGCAAATTGAAGTAGCAGACGAACAGGTTGTCCGCGAAGCCGGGGCCGAAGCCGTCGGAGCGGTAGGTGGTCGAGCCGCACGGCGCCGCCGCGCCCATGTGCGTCATGACCGGCATGAGGTCGCCGGTGCGCGCGTGCCCGGCGGTGGCGGCGTTCTCCTTGCCGTAGACGCCGCCGTGGATCGCGTGGATCAGGCCGTCGCGCTTCCCCGGGGCGCCGATCTGGAAGAACGTCCCGCTCAGGAAGCGGTCGCCCGTGGCGGAGAAGGTCACGCCAACCGGGTTGTCCATGCCGCCCGTCAGCACGGGCTCGAGCCCGGACCCGTCGGGTCGGGCACGAAAGATGTGCGCGGCGCGCGTCACGAAAGGCCGGCCGTTGCCGAGGGTGTGGCGCTGCTCGGCGAACGCGCCCTTGGTCCAGTAGAGCCACCCGTCCGGCCCGAGGTACGGGCCGTGGAGGTCGTTCGCGCAGCCGGTGAGCGTGCCGCCGTCGTGCCACGCGACGCGCTCGTCCGCCACGCCGTCGCCGTCGGTGTCGGTGAGTTTCCACAGGTGCGGCGGCGCGGCGACATAGAGCGAGCCCGCGTGGAACAGGGCCCCCTGGGGAAACATCATGTTCTCGGCGAACACGACCGACCGGTCGAAGCGGCCGTCGCCGTCGGTGTCCTCGAGCCGCACGATCCGATGCGGCTTTTTTTCGAACTGCACCGGCGCGCGTTCGCTGAGGCCGGAGGAGTCGGTCGCGTAGAGGCGACCCTGCTCGTCGAACGCGATCGAGATCGGCCGGTTCACGAGGGGCGGCGCGGCGACGAGCTCGACCGTGAATCCGGCGGGCACCGTGAGCGTCTGCGTGGGAAACGTGAAACGGGCCTCTGGGGCGGCGGCGACCGCGGCGATGGGCGCCAGGACGAGCGCGAGCGCGGAGGAGGGAAGCGGGAGGAGTGGGCGCATCGGGGCGGGGTGGCCGGACGCTGGTCCGGGTCGGCCCGGGACGCAATCCCGCCGCCGGCGGATTGACCGCGCGGGCGGGCCGGCGCACGCTGCCGGCTCCACCCCATGCCATCGCTCCGCCACCTGCGGGCCGCCGCCGTCCTCGTCCTGCTCGCCGCCGCGTCCCTCGCCGCCGCGCCCTTGCGCGTCGCCTCGTTCAACATCCGCAATGCCAACGCCCCCGACGGGGAGAACGCCTGGCCGCGGCGCGAGGAGTTCTTCTTCGAGGTCGTCGCGCGCCTGGACGCCGACCTGATCGGGTTTCAGGAGGTGCTCGCGGTGCAACACGACGCCATCGTGCGCCGGCTCGACGGCTACGGCTTCGCCGGGGTGGCGCGGGACGACGGCAAGCGCAAGGGCGAGTGGTCGTCCATCGCCTTCCGGCGCGCGCGCTTTGCCGCGCTGGGGCAGGGAAATTTCTGGCTCTCCGAGACGCCGGAGATTGCCGGGAGCAAGTCCTGGGACGCGGCGCTGACGCGCATCTGCAGCTGGGTGCGCCTGCGCGACACGACCAGCGGGCGCGAGCTGGTGTTTGCGAACACCCATTTCGACCACAAGGGCGTGGTCGCGCGGCAGGAGGCCGCCCGCGTGATCTCCGCGCGACTGACGGCGATCGCCCGGGGCGTGCCCGCGATTCTGACCGGCGACCTGAACATCACCGAGGATAATCCGGCCTACGCGGTCTTCGTGCGGCCGGCGACGCCCGGCGCCATCCGCTGGATCGACGCCTATCGCGCCGTGCATCCGCAGCGGCGGACGGATGAGTCGAGCTTCAACGGCTTCAAGCCCGTGGTCGACGGCTCGCGCATCGACTTCATCTTCCACACCGCGGATTTCGCCGCCACGGCAGCGACCATCGACCGCACCTCGCGCGACGGCCGGTTTCCTTCGGATCACTTTCCGGTCACCGCGGTGCTCGAGTGGCGCCAGTGAGCGGGAGGCCTCGGTTCGGAAAAGCGACCGAGATCCCCCGGCGTCCGCGATGTTCCCAGCGCCGTGGGGCGGAGCGCTTGGGCGCGGGACGGCTCAGCCCACCATGCAGGGAGCCGTCAATCCGCCGGTGAAGACGACCGCATTGAAAGGTGGAGCGGCTTGTCCTCAAGCCGCTGCGGGCGGGCCCGCCTAATGTCAGCCGCCTGGGGACAGGCGGCTCCACCTGCGCCTTGGCTCAGGCGGGAAACAGCCCGCGCAGGCCCGCCTCGGTGGCGGGGCACACGCCGCGTTCCGTTATCAGGCCGGTGACGAGGCGGGCGGGGGTGACGTCGAAGGCCGGGTTCGCCGCGGGGCTGCCCTCGGGCAGCAGCGCGATCGTGGCCACGGTGCCGTCGGGCAGCCGTCCGGCGAGATGGGAGACCTCGCTCGCGGAGCGTTCCTCGATCGGGATCTCGCGCCGGCCGTCGCGCAGCGACCAGTCGATGCTCGGCGATGGCGCGGCGACGTAGAACGGCACGCCGTTGTCGCGGGCCGCGAGGGCCTTCAGGTAGGTGCCGATCTTGTTGCAGACGTCGCCGGTGGCGGTCGTGCGATCGGTGCCGACGATCACCGCGTCGACCTGGCCGTGCTGCATGAGGTGGCCGCCGGCGTTGTCGGCGATGACGGTGTGAGGCACGCCGTGCTGGAGCAGTTCCCACGCGGTGAGGCTCGCCCCCTGGTTGCGCGGGCGGGTCTCATCGACCCACACGTGCACCGGCAGGCCGGCGTCGTGGGCGGCGTAGATCGGCGCCGTGGCGGTGCCGATGTCGACCGCGCAGAGCCAGCCGGCGTTGCAGTGCGTGAGGACGTTGAGGCGCGTGCCCGGCGGTTTCCGCGCGGCCAGGTCGCGCAGCACGGGCAGGCCGGCGGCGGCGATGCCGCGGTTCAGCGCGACGTCCTCGTCGGCGAGGACGATGGCCAGGGCGCGAGCCGCCGCCGCCCGCGCGGCGGGCGGCAGCGGCGCGACGTGCGCGCGGACGCGGTCGAGCGCCCAGCGGAGGTTCACCGCGGTGGGCCGGGTCGCCAGCAGCGTCGCGTGGGCTTGGGCAAGGCCGGCGTCGGCCGGATCGGCGCGCAGGCCGAGCCACAGGCCCCAGGCCGCCGTCACGCCGATGAGCGGGGCGCCGCGGACCAGCATGGCGCGGATCGCATGCGCGGCATCTTCGAGCGTGGCGAGCCGCACCGTGGCGAAGGCGTGCGGCAGTTGCGTCTGGTCGATGATCTCGACGGCGAGGCCGTCGGCGGAGGGCCAGATCGTGCGCAGGGGGCGGCCGGATACGTTCATCGGGACGGGAGGCTGCGCGTGCGCCGCCCGCGGCGCAAATCCGAAGGCCGCAGCGGCGCGGCTGACCTGAAGGAATTGTCAGGCTGGCATCGTTGCCAGTGCGGCCCCGGCGCCGCACCAAACGGTTACTTCGCGGCGGCGCGCGCCTTTCCCCGGGGCGGCCCCCGAGCCTGTATTTTTATGATGAATACCACCAGCCGCGCATTCCGTCCCCTCTGGTTCCTCCTCCTCCTCGCGCTGGCGGCCGGCGGGCGGCCGCCCGGGTTCGCCGCCGCCGCGCCGCGGGGCGTCACGGTGACGGGACTCGTCACCAACTCCGCCACGGGCGCCACCCTCGAGGGCGCGCGCGTGGTCCTCCAGGGCACGGGCCGCGAGACGACGACGGACAACCTCGGGTTCTATCGCTTCGACCAGGTCGCGCCGGGCGCCGCCACGATCGTGGTGCAGTACACCGGCCTCAAGCAGCAGGAGCAGGCCGTCACCGTGCCGGCCACCGGCACCGTCCGGCAGGACGTCGGGCTCACCGCCGACATCTACCTCATGAGCAGTTTCGTGGTGGCCAGCGAACGCGAGGGCAACGCGAAGGCGATCACGCTGCAGCGGCAGTCGGACGGGGTTAAGAGCATCGTGTCGGCCGACGCGTTCGGCGGCCTCGCGGGCAATCCCGCCGACCTCGCCATGCGGCTGCCCGGCATCGAGGGCGAGTCGGTGGGCGGCGACGTGCGCTACCTGCGCATCCGCGGGCTGCACCAGAACCTCAGCTCGATCACGCAGGACGGGAACCGGCTGGCCGACGCGGGCTCCGCGGGATCGACGCGCGAGTTCCAGTTCCAGACCGTGGGCTCGGATTCGGTGGAACGCATCGAGGTGACGAAGTCGCCGACGCCGGACATGGACGGCGATTCGATCGGCGGCGTGGTGAATCTCGTCTCGAAAAGCGCCTTCGACAGTTCGCCGGAGCGTCGCATTCGCGGCTCCGTCGGCGCCATCTGGCGCATCACCGACGAGCGCGATTCCTCGCGGCCCAACGCCTCCTTCTCCTACTCCGAGGTCTTCGGCGGCCGGCTCGGCGTCAACGTGAACCTCGCCTACCGGCCGCATGGTTCGATCATCGACGTGACGTCGCACGCGCACGAGCTGCTCCCTCCGGGCACCACCGGCCCTGCCTACCAATATTCGTTCACGGCGCAGGATTTTCGCAACGTCCGCACGCGCTCGGGCGCGGGCGTGAAGCTGGACTACAAGTGGAACGAGCAGGTCCGGTTCTTCGCGAATTTCCAGTACAACAAGCACCTCGAGCACACGACCAACAGCCAGGTGACCTGGCAGACCAACCAGGCCGTGGCCGGGGTGGACGCGGCGGGCAATTTCACCGGCACGGGCGGCATCGTGCCGGGCTATACCGACTATGAGACGCGCGTGCGTCCGACGAACGCGAGCATCGTGGCGATGAACTCGAGCTCGAACTACAAGATCGGGAAGACGAAGACCTTCAATCTGGGCGGCGTGCACCGTTACCCGAACCTGCAGCTTGACTACGATGTCTACCAGTCGGCCTCCAAGGCCTACTATCCCGGCAACAACACGTTCACCTACACGATGCGCAACGCGGGCTGGATACTGCGCAAGGACGACCCGTTTTTCCCGACGGTCATCCAGACGGCCGGGGCGGACTGGACGCAGCTCGATAGCTACACGGAAAACGCCTACGTCAGCGCGCGCAGCGTCGGCTGGGACGAGTACCTCGGCGCGGCGGTCAACGTGAAGAAGTTCTTCGAGACGGCCGTCCCGACCTACGTGAAGACGGGGCTCCGGTTTCGCGAGCAGTCCCGCGACCTCGACAACACGCCGTACAACACCGTGTACCTCGGCCCCGACGGAGTGATGGGCCCCAACCCGGCGCGGGGCGGCGCGAACGACGACAACCTCGCCCAATTCGGCCAGAAGGGGGTGCCGTTTCCCGACACCGAGCTGAGGCGCTACGGCAACATGCCGATCCCTGACTTCCAGGCGGTGGGCCGGCGCAGCAACCTCGACCAGTTCATCGAAGCCAACCCCTCGCACTGGCGGCGGAACCTCGCGTCCGACCTGCAGGCCGCGCTCGTGAACCATCAGCAGTTCACGGAGACGATCACCGCGGCGTACGTCATGGGCAACATCCAGCTCGGGAAGTTCAGCATCCTGGGCGGTGTCCGCGTCGAAGACACCGAGACGGAGGGCGAAGGCGCGCTGCAGCAGTTGACCGCGGAAGAGCGCGCGCGCCGCGCGGCCTGGGGTTCGGCTCCCCTCACCGATGCGGAGATCACGCGTCGCGTCACCGAGGAATTCGGCCGTCGGGTGAAACGCGGGGGCGAGTATCGCAGCGTGTTCCCCGGCGTGCATCTGAAGTACCAGTTCAACCGCAACCTGCTCATGCGCTTCAGCTACTCCGAGAACATCGGCCGTCCCAACATCGGACAACTGATTCCGCGCACCACCGTGGTGGACGACACCCAGCGCGTGACGACCAGCAATCCGAGCCTCGAGCCGCAATGGGCGAAGAACTTCGATCTTTCGGGCGAGTACTACTTCGAACCGGCGGGCCTGCTGACCTTCGGCGTCTTCCAGAAGAACATCAAAAAGTTCATCTATACCTCTTCGGCGACCATCATCGGGTCCGGCCAGGACAACGGCTTCAACGGCGAGTATGCCGGCTACAGCCTCACGACGCAGTACAACGGCGGCTACGCCAAGGTGAAGGGACTCGAGATCGGCTACAACCAGCAGTTCACGTTCCTGCCGGGCCGGCTGAAGGGTTTCGGGGCTTTCGCCAACGCGACCTGGATGAATGCCGAGGGCAACTACGGTGCGGGCAGCGCCATCTCCCTGGCGCCGAATCCCCGGATCGCCGGCTTCAATCCGTTCATCGCCAACGTCGGCGTCTCCTACATCCAGGGCCGGCTGAACCTCCGCGCCTCCTACAACTACCGGCACCGCTACCTCGTCGGTTTCAATGCCAACGAGTCCCGCGCGACCTACGCGGCGGCGCGTCCGACGCTGGACCTCAAGACGCTCTTCAACCTCAACCGTCGCCTCAGCCTCTACTTCGACGTCGTCAACGTGCTGATGGAGCCCGATCGCCAGCGGGAATACGGCTACGGCCGTCCCCAGACGATGCATCTCATGCGGCCGCAGTTCTTCTTCGGCGCGAACGTGCGCCTGTGACCCGCGGCGGCCGGGCCCGGCCGGACGTGGCACTTTTGAGTAACCGGGCGGTGCGAAGTCAGCCTTGCACGTCCCCGCGCGCGCGTGCGTGGATGCGGAGGTGGCGCGCCGTCCGTCGCGACCTTTCCCAACCATGAGCATCGCCCTACGTCCCGCCTGGCGTCTCCTCGTCCTTCTCGCGCTGCTGCCGGGCGGCCTGCCCGGCGCCCAGCCGGCCGGCAAGAAGCCGAACATCATCCTGATCGTGAGCGACGACCAGGGCTTCGACGTCGCGGCCTTCGGTTCGAAGCAGTATGTCACGCCGCATCTCGACCGGCTTGCCGCGGAGGGCCTGCGCGGGACCAACTTCTACGTCACCGCCTCCGTCTGCACGCCCTCGCGCAGCGGCCTCATCACCGGCCGTTACCCGCAGCGCAACGGCACGTACGAGATGATCCGGAACGACATGGTCAACTACGGCCACCGGTACACGAAGTCCGAATACGCCATGTCGCCCGAGATGACGCTCGGGCTCGACGTCCGCGAGAAGACCTTTGGCGACGTGCTGCGCACCGCCGGCTACACCAACGCGGTCTTCGGCAAGTGGGACATGGGGCAGGCGCGGCGCTTCCTGCCGCTGCAGCGCGGCTTCGACGTCTTCTACGGCCATGGCAACAACGGCATCGATTACTACACCCACGAGCGCTACGGCGCCCCGTCGATGTTCCGCGGCAACGAGCTCACGACGGCGGAAAAAGGTACCTATGCCACCGACATCTTCGGGCGCGAGGCGGTGAACTTCATTCGCGCCAATCGCGAGCGGCCGTTCTTCGTCTACCTGCCGTTCAACGCGCCGCACGGCGCCTCCAACCTCGAGAAGGATTCGCTGCAGGTGCCCGAGTCGTACCTCAAGAAGTACTACCCGGATCGCGACCCCAAGGACCGGGAGACGAAGTACGCCGGCATGATCTCCGCGATGGACGAGCATATCGGCCGCATCATGGCCACGCTGCGCGAGCTCCAGCTCGACCGGAACACGCTGGTCATCTTCTTCGCGGACAACGGCCGCACCGGCGCCCAGTACGACGGCGTGAAGCTGCGCGGCGGCAAGGGCTCGGTCTTCGAGGGCGGCCTGCGCGTGCCCCTGATCGCGTGGTGGCCGGGCGTGATCCCGGCGGGCCAGACGAGCCACGCGTTTCTCACCGCCCTGGAGCTGCTGCCCACGTTCATCGCCATCAGCGGCGCCCCCGACCCGGGCGTGAAGCTCGACGGCTACAACATGCTGCCGGTGCTGCAGGGACGCGAGAAATCGCCCCGGACCGAGATGTTCTGGGACTGGCCGTCCGTGTACCAGGCGGCGCGGGTGGGCAACTTCAAGTGGGTCGCCTACTGGCCGCGCGGCAACCCGAAGAATCTCCCGCCCAAGGAGGAGTTCTACGACGTCGTCGCCGACCCGGGCGAGACGCGAAACCTGTTCAAGGAGAAACCCGCCGACGTCGCGCGCGTGAAGGCGCGCTTCGCCGCCTGGCAGGCCGAGATGGAGGCCGCCGAGCCGCGCGGCCCCTTCCGCAACTACTGATCCGCGTCCGCTTTTTTTGCCCCCCGCGCCCATGTCCACCGTTCCCCGCCTCTTCCTCGTCGCGCTCACCGCCGGGTGCGCCGCGGCCGCCGCCCAGTCCTCCCCGCCGCCCCGCTTCACCCCCGAGGTCTCGGAGTTCGTGAAGAACTTCAAGCCGGGCGGCCAGGACTTCGCCGGCCAGGCGAGCGTGCTCCCGCCGGAGGAGAGCGTCCGCCGGATGACGCTGCCCGACGGCTATGTCGCGGAGCTCGTCGCGAGCGAGCCCGCCATCGCCCAGCCGATCGACCTGCGGTTCGACGACCGTGGCCGGCTGTGGGTCGTGCAGTACAAGCAGTACCCGTTTCCCGCCGGGATCACGATCACGTCCTACGACCAGTACCTCCGCGCCGAATTCGATCGCGTGCCGCCCGCCCCGCCGCGGCACGCGCGCGGCGCGGACCAGGTGACCATCCTCGAGGACCGCGACGGCGACGGCCGCTTCGAGACGCACAAGCATTTCCTCGAGGGCCTCAACATGGCCACGAGCATCGAGTTTGGCCGCGGCGGCGTATGGGTGCTGCAGTCGCCGCATCTCCTGTTCTATCCCGACCGCAACGGCGACGACGTGCCGGACGGCGATCCCGAGGTGCACCTTTCCGGCTTCGGCCTCGAGGACACGCATTCGCTGGCCAGCAGCCTGCACCTCGGTCCCGACGGCTGGCTCTACGGCGCGACCGGCTCGACGACGAACCTGGACATCCAGGGCGTGAAGCTGCTCGGCCAGGGCATCTGGCGGTACCATCCGGAGACGCGCGTCTTCGAGATCTGGGCCGAGGGCGGCGGCAACACGCAGAGCCTCGAGTTCGATGCCGTCGGCCGCGTGTTCTCCGGCACCAACGGCGGCGGCACCCGCGGCCTGCATTACGCGCAGGGCGCGACCTACCGCAAGGGCTGGACGAAGCACGGGCCGGCGATGAATCCGTTCATCTTCGGTTTCTTCGACCACATGGCGCACGAGGGCTATTCGCCGCGCTTCCCGCAGACCTTCATGATCTACGAGGGCGGCGCGATGCCGGCCCTGGAGGGACAGATCGTCGTGGGCATGTCGCTCACCAACCGCGTGCAGGCCAGCCAGCGTTTCCCGCAGACCTCGACCTTCCGCACCAAGGACACGGTCGCGCTCGTCACGACCGACGACAAGGCGTTCCGACCCGTCGACATCGAACTGGGCCCCGACGGCGCGATCTACGTCGCCGACTGGGCCGACGTGCGGCTGAGCCACCTGAATCCGATGGATACCTGGGACAAGGCGAATGGACGCATCGTCCGTATCCGAGCCAAGGATGCAGCGCGACCCTCCGCCCGCGACCTGCGGCGCCAGTCCACTCCCGAACTCATCGCCCTGCTCGCCGACCCGAATCGCGATCACCGCGAGCATGCCCGCCGGCTGCTGGCCGAACGGCCCGAGCCGATCGCCGACACGCTGCGGACCAAGCTGGCGCGCAACGAACCGGGCGCCCTCGAGGCGCTCTGGGTGCTGAACCTCCGGCACGAGATCGACGAACCCGGCCTGCGCGGCGCGCTGCGCCATCCCGATGCGCACGTGCGCCGCTGGGCCGTCCGGTTGCTGGGCGACCGCAACCTGGTGACCGCCGCCACCGCCACCGAGCTCGTCCGGCTCGCCGGCACCGAGCCGGACGCCGAGGTGCGGAGCCAGCTGGCCAGCAGCGCCAGGCGCCTGCCGGCGGGCCAGGCCCTGCCCGTCGTTCGCGCGCTGCTGGGCCGCGACGCGGACGCGGCCGACCAGCATATCCCGATGCTCCTCTGGTGGGCGATCGAGGCCAAGGCGGATACCGGCCGCGAGGAGCTGATCTCGCTGGTGGCGGAGCCTGCGGTCTGGCGCTCGGCAATCTTCCGCCAGCACCTCGCGGAGCGGCTCGGCCAGCGTTACGCGGCCGACCAGGGTCCGCGCAAGCATTACACCCTCAGGCAGGGCGTCTATTCCGAGTGGATGGTCGATCGCGCGCCGGAGTTTTTCAGCCGCAACCTGGAACAGTGCGGACGCCTGCTCGCGGCGGCGCCCGGCAACGCCGAAGCCCAGTTGCTCGTGGCCGGCATGGCCCGGGGGCTCACGGGCCCCCGCGTCGACAGCGTGCCACGCGTGCTGCGCGAGGCGATCGCGCAACGCTGGGACGCGACGCCCCGCTCCGCCGCGCTCGTGGTGCTGGCCGCCAAGCTCGGCCGCGACGATGCCGTCGTGGAGGCCATCGCCCGGATGCAGGGCGGCAAGCTTCCGGATGCCGACCAGCAGCTCTTCCTCGAGCTCTTCGCCTCGACCGCGCCGCCCGCCGCGCTGCCGCTGCTGTCCGAGCGCGTGCGGGCGGAAAAGGACGAGGCACGCCGTACCCGCAATCTCGGTGCGCTCGCGGCCTTCGACGACGGTGCGGCCGTTGTGCTGGAGCTGTTTCCGACGTTCAGCCCGCGGCTGAAGGCCACCGCGCTCAGAATGCTGAGCGAGAAGGCATCGTGGGCGGTCGCCATGCTCGAGGCGGCCAACGCGGGTTCGTTCAACCCCGGCGTGCTCAGTGCCTCCAACCTCAGTCTGATCCGCTCCCACCGCGACGCGCGGCTGCGTCCGCTGCTGGCCACGTATCAGCAAAAGCACGCCGACGATCCCGCACAGCGCGTCGCGTTGCAGCTCTATGAGACGGGCCGGAACGCGTACGCTCTGAGCTGCGTCCCGTGCCACCGGGAGGCCGGCGAAGGCACGATCGGCCTGGCGCCCGCCCTTGTGGGCTCGCGCTGGCTGCAGGCGAAGGATGATGCCTTGATCCGGATCCTCCTGGGCGGAAAGGAAAACCCGGGCCGCGGCATGATCATGCCGCCCTGGAAGCACCTCGACGACACCCAGATCGCGGGACTCGTCACCTTCCTGCGCCGCGAATTCGCCAACCAGGCCGCCATGGCGGACCCCGCCGCCGTCGCGAAGATTCGCGCCGCCACCGCCGACCGGCAGAAGGCGTGGACCGACGTCGAACTCGACGCCCTCGCGAAGGCCGCCCGGAAGTGACGTCCGGGGCCCGGCGGCAGACCGGGCGTCCTCGCGGCCGCGGGCGGCGGTTCGCGTCCTGACGGCGGGCCGGGACGAAAACGCGTCGCGCCGCCCGACTGTCAGACACCCGGCGCCATTGCTCCGCCGTGGCCTCGGTCTAGCGGTGATCGTGTTACCCGCTCCTGGCTTCAGCCGGGCCATTACCCTCCGCCCGGGTGGGCGCGCCCGCACCGGTTTCGCCGGTGTCGTCTCACGCCCCGCTCCGGCCGCTGCGGTCATGCTGCGGGCTGTTCCTTCCGCTCCGCCAAACCCGATGAACCCCATGAATCCGTCCGCCTCTCGCTCGTGCCCGCCACCATGGGCCTGGCTGCCCCTCAGCCTGCTCGCGGCCGCAGTGCCGGCGGCCGCGCAAACCGCGCCCGTCTCCGCCACGCCGGAGCAGCTCGCCCGCTATGATGCCAACCGCAACGGACGCCTCGATGCCGAAGAGGTTGCTCGCATGCAGGCCGACGCCGCCGGCGCTCCCGCGCCCGCCAACCCCGCGACGGGCGGCGTCGTCACCCTCTCGCCGTTCACGATCACGACCACGCGCGAGTCCGGCTATTTCGCCGAGAACACGCTCGCCGGCAGCCGGCTGAACACGAACCTCGCCGACGTCGCCGCCTCGATCACGGTCGTGACGAAGCAGCAGCTCGAGGACACCGCGTCGCTCGATATCAACGACGTCTTCAAGTACGAGGCCGGCACGGAGGGCTCGAGCACGTACTCGCCGGCGATCACCGACCGCGGCACCGCGAAGGATACCGTCGCCGGCTACACGCTCGGCAACGACGGCGGCACGACCACGAACGCCCAGTCCAACCGCGTGCGCGGCCTTGCGGCGCCGGACGCCGCATTGAACTATTTTCCGACCAACAACCGGATTCCGTTCGATACCTACAACACGCAGTCTGTCGAGATCACCCGCGGCCCCAATTCGCTGCTGTTCGGCCTCGGCAGCCCGGCGGGCATCGTGAACCAGTCCACCGCGCAGGCGGTGCTCAACCGCAACAACGGCTCCGTCCAGCTGCGCACCGACCACAACGGTTCGTTCCGCAGCGCCTTCTCGTTCAACCGCTCCATCGTGAAGGACAAACTGGCGGTGTACGGCGCGTTCCTGTACAACGACCAGCAGTTCGAACGTAAGCCGTCGAGCGACGTCACGAACCGCCAGTATGGCGCGATCACCTTCAAGCCGCTGCCGAAGACGGTGATTCGCGGCTTCGTCGAGGGCTTCGAAAACAAGGCGAACCGGCCCAACTTCCTGACGCCGCGCGACCAGGTCACGCCCTGGTACCAGGCGGGCCGGCCCGCTTACGATCCTGTGACGCGCACCATCACCGTGCTCGATACCGGCCGCGTGCTCGGGCCCTACGTCTCCAACGTCCTTTCGCCCGGCTACAATGCCGCGGTCAACACCGTCCTCGGCACCGGCGCCCTCACCAACACCACCTCGCCCCTCTACCTGCGCGGCATCCAGTTCGACGACGTGTCCCGCCCGGTGCGCTACATCGCCGACGGCCGCTCGGTGGCCTTTTTCCAGCGCAACCCCGTCCTCTTTGCCCCCGCGCAGACCAACCCGGCGACGGCCACACCCACGCCCGCCTCGCTCGGCTGGACCGCCGGCGACCCGCGGTTCGCGATCTTCGAGCGCTACTACGCCACCTCGACAAACTTTCCCAATCCTACCACGGTGATTGACGGCCGCACCTTCACCTACGGGAGCTGGCAGTGGGCCGGCGTGACCGACAAGTCGATCTACGACTGGACGGAGTATAACCACGCGCAGACCAACTTCGCCGACCTGCGCGCCGGCAACTACAGCCTCGAGGTCGAGCAGCAGATCCTGCCGAACCTCTTCTTCAATGCGGGCTGGCTCCGCCAGGACATCGACGGCATCGAGAACTACACGATGTCGCAGCTCACGGGCGCGACGCTGCAGATCGACGCCAACACCAAGCTGCCCGACGGCTCCGTGAATCCCTATTTCGGCCTGCCCTTCGTGACCGAGGGCACCGGCGGCGGCGTGGACACGTTCTACTCGCCGGAGACGGTCGATAATTTCCGCGCGATGCTCGCCTACGACCTCGACCTCTCGCGCCAGAATTCCTGGTTGCGCTGGATCGGCCGCCACCGCCTCCTCGGCCTCTGGTCGCGGCAGGAGGTCAATCGCGCCGTCGAACGCTGGCGCAACGGCTTCGTCGATGGCGACGCCGAGGGCCGCCTGCGCTACGTGCCCAACCTGGCGGTCCCCGGCACCGCGCTCTGGTCCGGCACCGCGCTCAAGCGCAACTATTACATGGCCAGCCCGGGCGATCCGCAAGGTCGCGTGACCCGGTCGGCCAGCTGGTACGGCAACCTCGGCTGGAACATCCCGACCGTGTCCTCCGTGCAGGTGTACGACTACAACACCGGGCAGTTCAAGACGGTGAGCGTCACGGAACAGGCCACCTTTTCCCAGGCCGGCAGCTTCAAGACCCGCCGTGAGGTCGACAGCTGGAACCTCGCCGCGCAAAGCTACCTCTGGCAGGACCGGCTCATCACCACCCTCGGCTGGCGCCGCGACGAGTACCGCGCGCGCGTCACCACCGCGGGCGCGCTCACCGACGTCACCGGCCGCGTCGTCGAGCCCGCGCTGCCCAACGCGCAGCTCTTCCAGAACGGCGTGTCCGGCCTCGTCAACCGCGACCTGGTCATGAACCGCTGGAACCGCTGGGACGAACTCGAGGGCGACACGCGGACCGTCGGCGCCGCCTTCCGTCCGCTGAAGGGCTGGAAATCCGTCGCGCGCGTCGGCGGCGAGGGCTCGCTGGTCTCGGAGTTCCTCCAGAGCCTGACCTTCTACTACAACAAGTCCGACAACTTCAACCCGCCCGCCACCTTCCAGACCGACTACTTCCTGCGTCCCCTGCCGAAGCCGACCGGCCAGGGCAAGGACGGCGGCATCGGCTTCAGCGTTTTCAAGAACAAGCTCGTGGCGCGCGTGAACTGGTACGAGACCGAGAGCCTGAACGAGCGGACCTCCGCCGCCGGCACGCTCCTGACGCGTCTGGCCTATTCGGATACGACCACCGGCATCCCGTGGGCGAGCGCCGTGCAGCGCATCCGCAACGGCATCGCGGCGGGCCGCACGCTGCAGCAAATCGTGTCGGTCACCAACTGGAACTCCGATGCGGTGAATCCCGTCAACGATCCGACCAACCAGCAGCGGATCTATGACCTCATCAAGCTCCCGCTGAACTACTACGCCGGCACGAGCGTCGGCGGCACGCAGGACAGCCGGGCCAAGGGCGTCGAGCTGCAGCTCACGTACAACCCGACGAGCAACTGGACGATGAAGTTCACCGCGGACAAGCAGCAGACGTTTTACAAGAACGTGGCGCCGCAGTACGACGCCTGGCTGGCCGAGCGGCTGCCGGTGTGGCAGAGCCTGGGCGCGCCGGACATTCCCGATTTCACCGACGCCAGCGGGCGCCGTTTCTCCCTCCGGAATTTCTGGACCGGATATGGCTTCGCGAGCGTGGCGCAGATCGAGAACACCGACGGCAACACGAGCGCGCAGGCGTACTTCAACAATGTCGTGCAGTCCCAGGTCGCGCTGGCCAAGGCGCTCGAGGGCGTCTCCGCCCCGTCCCAGCGCGAATACCGGGCGTCCTTCCTGACCAACTACCGCTTCACCGAGGGCCGCTTCCGCGGCTTCTCCGTCGGCGGCGCGCAGCGCTGGGAGTCGAAGGCCGCGATCGGCTTCATGGGCAAGGTCGGCGATCCGAACACGGCGCCGACCATCATCAATGTCGCCGATCCGACGCGCCCGGTGTACGACGAGGGCAACCACTACACCGACCTCTGGATCGCGTGGGGCCGGCGGATCATGAACGATCGGTTCGCGCTCAAGGTGCAGCTCAACGTGAACAATGTCTTCGAGAGCGGCCGGCTGCTGCCGACGGCGGTCAACTTCGACGGCAGCCCGTGGGCCTTCCGCATCATCGACCCGCGGCAGTTCGTCCTCACGACCACGCTGGAGTTCTGAGCCATACGGAGCGATGGAGTTGACCTTCGCATCACCGAAGGTTGCGAGCGCCTTGAAAGGTGGCGCGGCTTGTCCTCCAGCCGCTGCGGAGCGTGCCGTCGAACGTCAGCCGCTGGGGGACAAGCAGCTCCACCTCTTGCCGCATCGTTCCGGCTGAAGGCGGCGGCGCCGGACTCCCCGGGGTGGCGCGCGGGACACGGTGGCGGCGGTGCGCTTTTCCGTGTCTTCCGCGGGTTCCATGGGCAATCTTTCGGCCGTGATGAATTCCGTTCGCTGGCGCGCCGCCTCCCTGGTGCTGGCCGTCGCGCTCGTCTACGCGAACAGCCTGCGCGCGCCGTTTCTCTTCGACGATGCCGGGGCGGTCGTGGACAACCCGACCATCCGGAGCCTCGCGTCGCTCGACGTCCTGCGCCCGCCGGCCGACGGCAGCACCACGACCGGCCGGCCGCTGGTCAACCTGTCCTTCGCGCTCAATCGCGCGCTCACGGGCGACGGCCCCGGCGGCTTCCGCGCGGGCAACGTGCTGCTCCATGCCTTCGCCACGCTGGCGCTCTTCGGCCTGCTGCGGCGGACGCTGCGCCGTGTCGCGGACGGGGAGGGCGCCGGCGCAGACGCCAGGGAAGGACCACGCGACCTGACGTCTCCGACCGGCAGCCTGCGATCCAGATTCACGGGACGTCACCCCGACGCCCTCGCGTTCGCCATCGCGTTGCTCTGGGCGCTGCACCCGCTCCAGACGGAGTCCGTGGTGTGCATCGCGCAGCGCACCGAGGTGCTCTGCGGAGGGCTCGTGCTCGTGACTCTCCATGCCTTCGCCCGCGGCACCGATCCCGCGGCCTCCGCCGCCGCCCGGCCGCGCTGGCTCGCCCTCTCCGTCGCGGCCTGCCTGGCAGGCATGGCCGCGAAGGAAGTGATGGTCGTGACGCCGGTGCTCGTGCTGCTTTATGACCGCACATTCGGGGCCGGGAGCTTCGCGGCGTCCGTGCGGGGGCGGGCCGCCTTTTATGCGGGGCTTGCGGCCACCTGGTTGCTGCTCGCAGCCCTGCTGCTGCAGGGCGGAGGCGGGCGCGGGGCGTCCGCCGGATTCGGCCTGGGCGTCACCTCCTGGACCTACCTCCTCACGCAGGCCGGCGCGCTCGTCCGCTACCTCGGGCTGGCCCTGTGGCCGCACCCGCTCGTGCTCGACTATGGGACCGGCGTGGTGGAATCGGCGGGCGTCGTCGGGTGGCAGGGCGGGCTCGTGCTCGGGTTGCTGGCGGCGACCGCCTGGGCCCTGGTGCGCCGGCCCGTTGCCGGGTTTGCCGGAGCCTGGGCGTTCCTGCTCCTGGCGCCGAGTTCCAGCTTCGTCCCCCTCGTCACGCAGACGGTCGCCGAGCACCGGATGTACCTGCCGCTGGCCGCACCGGTCGCGGGCGCGGTCATGCTGGTATCCGTGGTTCTGGCACGCCGGTCGGCCTGGGCGCTCGCGGGCGCGGCCCTCGCACTGGCGGTGGGAACGATCGCGCGCAATCGCGACTATGAGTCCGCGGTGCGGATCTGGTCCGACACGGTCGCGCACGCGCCGACCAACGCCCGGGCGCACAACAACCTGGCGCTCGCGCGGCAGCAGGCTGGCGAGGCGGGGGCGGCGGACCGGCACTACGCGCGCGCCGTCGCGCTGCAGCCGGACTATGTCTCCGCGCGCTACAACTGGGGCGTCGCATTGCTCGGGCGGGGCGCGGCGGCGGAGGCGGTCGGGCAGCTCGAGGCAGCCGTGCGCCTGGCGCCGGATCACGTCGATGCGCGCGTCAATCTCGGCCATGCGCTCGTGCGCGCGCAACGGGCCGCGGAGGCGGTCCCGGTGCTCGAAGCGGCCCTGGCGCTGCGACCCGCGGCGGACATCCATCACAACCTCGGCGGCGCCCTGCTGGCGCTTGAGCGCCGGGCGGAGGCGGTGGCTCACTTCGAACAGGCGCTCCGGCTCGACCCCCGGCTCGCGGAGGCGCAGGTGCAACTGGGCCGGCTCGCGGAGACCGCGGGGCGCCGCTATCGTGCGGCACTCGAGGCCGCGCCGGATCAGGCGACCGCGCACGGCCGGCTCGGGCTGCTTTGCGCGCGGGCCGGGGATTTCGAGGGGGCGGCCCGGCACTTCGGCGCGCTGGCCCGGTTGCAACCGGCCAACGCCGAAGCGCACGCCAATCTCGGCAATGCCCTTCTCGGGCTGGGTCGGCCGCGCGAGGCGATCGCCAGCTACGAGACCGCGCTTCGTTTGCTCCCTGACGACGCGCGCCTGCGGGAGAACCTCGCCGTCGCGCGGGAAGCGCTGCGCTGACGGCTCGGGCTCGAGGCCCGGCACCGGCGGCGCGGGCGCCGTCGCAGCCGGCGGGACGACGGACTGTCCAGGCCACTTCCCGGCTGACAATGCCGGGCCCGCCCGCACAGTCCTGCGCTCTCATGACCCCGGCCCAACTTCGCCGCGCCCGCGCGGCGCTCGATTCCTTCGCCATTGAAACGCCCTCGTGGGGCTTTGCCGACACCGGCACGCGTTTCGGCAAGTTCCTCCAGGACGCCGCGGCCATCGACCTCGGCGACAAGCTGGCCGACGCGGGCCAGGTCCACGCGCTGACGGGTTGCTGTCCCTCCGTGGCCGTGCACGTGCTGTGGGATTTCAAGCCGGGCGAGGACCCGAAAGCGGTGGCGCGGCTCGCGCGGAGGCACGGGGTGAAGATCGGCGCGATCAACCCGAACCTCTTCCAGGACCAGTGCTACAAGTGGGGCTCGTTCGGCCACAGCGACCCGACTGTCCGCGAGCGGGCGCTGCAGCACTGCCTCGACTCCGTGGCGATCGGGCGGGCGGTGGGCAGCGAGTACCTGTCGCTCTGGTTCGCCGACGGGACGAACTACCCGGGTCAGGGTTCGATCCGCGAACGGAAGCGGAACTTCGAGGCCGCGCTGCGCGCACTGCACGGCCACCTCGGGCCGAGGCAGACGATGCTGGTCGAGTACAAGCCGTTCGAGCCGGCGTTTTATGCGACCGATATCGCCGACTGGGGCATGGCGCTGCTGCTGGCGAAGCAGGCCGGGCCGCGGGCGAAGGTGCTGGTCGATACCGGGCACCATTACGTCGCGCAGAACATCGAGCAGATCGTGGCGTGGCTGCTCGACGAGGACATGCTCGGCGGATTTCATTTCAACGATCGGCGCTATGCCGACGACGATCTCACGCTGGGCTCGATCGATCCCTACCAGGTCTTCCGGATCTTCCATGAGATCCACGCGTTCGCGGACGAGCGGGGCCGGATGCCGAAGATCGCCTACATGATCGACCAGTCGCACAACGAGAAGCCGAAGATCGAGGCGACGATCCAGACCGTGGTCATGGCGCAGGAGCTCTATGCGAAGGCCGCGCTGGTCGACCACGACGCCCTCCGGCGCGCGCAGGCGCGCCACGACGTGGTCGACGCCGAGCTGGTGTTGAAGCGGGCCTTCTTCACGGATGTCGCGCCGGCCCTCGCGGCCTGGCGCCGGGCGAACCGCCTGCCCGCCGACCCGCTCGCCGCGCACCGGAAAAGCGGATACGAGAAGCGCGCCGCCGCCGACCGTCGCCGCCGGCGCGAGGAACTGGGCATCAAGCCGGGCGGCGGCTACGCGTGAGGTCCGGGCGCGTCCGGCCGGCGGCGCCCCGAGCGGCGCCCTCCCAGGCCGGACTCATGCCGCTGGACTTCAAATGAGCCCTGGGAACGGCCGCGTGGAAAGGTGGAGCGGCTCGTCCTCAAGCCGCGGCGAACCGGTCTGTCGCACGTCAGCCGCCTGGGGACAGGCGGCTCCACCTCAGCTGCATGCGTCCGCTCACCGCAGGGTGGACTGACGTCAGTCGGGGCGGCCAGGCGGCGTCCCGGCTACGGGCGCACCCCGAAGCGCATCCGCCGCACAAGGCGCGAGAGTAGCCACGGGGCGAAGCGTTTGAGGTAGATGCCGGCGACTTCCCAGCCGCCGACGTAGACCTCCTCGCGCCGGCGCGCGACGGCCCGGACGATCACCCGCGCGCAGCGTTCGACCGGGATGCCGCGGTCCGGGGTCGCGCGCTCCGGCCCGTTGCGTTCGCCGCGCGGACCGAGCGCGTTCTCCGACACGGCGGTGCGCACATAGCCGGGGCAGACGAGCGTCACAGTGATCCCGTCGCGCCACACCTCGGCGCGCAGTGAGTCGAAATATCCGTGCAGCGCATGCTTCGCCGCCGCGTAGGTGGAGCGTCCCGGGGTGCCGAGGTAACCCATCACGCTGCTGATCACCACCACGCACCCGCTCCGCCGCGCCTGCATGCCCGGCAGCACGGCCTTCGCGAGCGCCACGGGGCCGAAGTAGTCGACCTCCATCAGGGCGCGTTCGACTTCCGGCGTGGCGTCGAGAGCGAGCGCGCGCTGGCTCACTCCGGCGTTGTTGACCAGCACGTCGATGTGGCCGCACCGGGCCTGCACCGCCGCCACTGCGGCGGGAAACGTCTCGCTGCGGCCGAGGTCGAGCGGCAGCACCCAGTGGTCCTGGGGGCGGGCACAGCGCTGGCGAACCGCTTCGAGTTCCGCGGGCCGTCGGCTCGAAAGGACGAGCCGCGCGCCGGCCCGGGCGAACTCGACCGCGGCTGCCGCGCCGATGCCGGAGGACGCGCCGGTGATCCAGACGATCCGGTCGCAAAAGGCCATGGGACGAGCGTTCAGGCGCAGTAGACGCCGCCGTTGATGTCGAGCGTCGCCCCGTTGATGAAGCCGTCGAATTCGCCCGCGAGAAACACGGCGGCCCGCGCCACGTCGTCGGCCGTCCCGGCGCGCCCCAGCGGGATCGTCGCGACCGTCGCCTGCGCCGACTCCGGCGTCGTGTGCGTGGTGTGAAACTGCGTGCCCAGGATGAGGCCTGGGGCGAGGGCGTTGACCCGGATGCCCAGGGGACCGAGCTCGGCGGCCAGCGCGCGGGTGAACGTCAGCACGGCTCCCTTCGCGGTGGCGTAGGCCAGGGAACCGGCGTGCCCGCCTTTGCGGCCGGCCAGGGACGAGAGGTTGACGATGCTCGCGCCGCCGCGGGTGCGGGCGGCCGCGGTCAGGTGGGGCAGGGCGGCGCGGGTGGTCTTGCGCACGCTCCCGACATTGAGCGAAATCGTGCGGGCCCAGAAGTCATCGTCCGCCTCCCCGAACGCGCGGCGTCCGATCAGGGATCCTGCGTTGTTCACGAGCACGTCCACCCCGCCCAGGAATGCCGCCGCGGCGGCGACGACCGCCTCGCAGTCCTCCGTGCGGGACAGGTCGCCGCGAAGGTTGGCGCACTGCCGGCCCAGCGTGGCCGCCTCCTGCACGAGCGCGTGGGCGGCCTCGGCACTGGCGTTGTAATGCACAAACACGTCGCACCCCGCGCGCAACAGGTGCCGGCAGATGGCGAGGCCGATGCCTTGGGCGCCGGCCGTGACGAGAGCGCGCTTCCCGAGGAGTTTGCTCATGCGCGCGACGCTTGGCGGACGGGTGCCGCCGTCAATCCTCGGGTGGGCGCCCCAGCAGTGGGCTACATTCCATCGGACGGTCCGTCGCAGAGGCAGCCCCCGGGCGGGGAAAGTTTCGCACCCTGCGGGGGTTTCCTGCGTCTAATCCGCTTCCCGGGGTTGACCTCGGGCCCCCGCTCTGGAACGTTCCTCCCGCTTCGCCCCCGACATCCTTCGCGGCTCTGCATTCCGCCGGCCGGTCTCTTCTCTCCCTTCCTTTTCTATCGCATCAGCCCCTATGAAAAACTGGACACGCAAAGAGTTCATTCGCAATTCGCTCGTTGGCGGTGGTGCCGCCTTCCTCGCTGGCAATGGCCGGCTCTATGGTCAGGTCGGTGGCAAAGGCAGCGCCAACGGTGATCTCCGCGTGGCGGTCGTCGGCGTCCGCGCCCAGGGCCGCGGTCACATGATGGATTACTGCACCAAGCTTCCCGGAGCGAAGCTGGTCGCGATCTGCGATGTCGATTCCGACGTGCTGAACCAGCGCGCGCAGGACTGCGAGAAGGTGGGGGTGAAGCCCGAGAAGTTCGGCGACTTCAGGAAGCTGCTGGAGAGCAAGAATGTCGACGCGGTGGTGCTCGCGACACCGAATCACCAGCATTCGCTCCAGACGATCTGGGCGCTGCAGGCGGGCAAGGACGTCTACGTCGAAAAGCCCCTCTCGCACAACGTCTGGGAAGGCCGGCAGGCGGTCGAGGCCGCCAAGAAGTACACGAAGAACATCGTGCAGGCGGGCACGCAGAATCGTTCGTCCGAGGACATCTACGACGCGATCGCGTACGTGAAGACCGGCGCCATCGGCAAGATCAAGTGGGCCCGGGCGCTCTGCTACAAGGAGCGCGAGTCGATCGGCCGCACCACCGGTCCGCAGCCGGTGCCGGCCAGCGTGAATTATGACCTGTGGACGGGCCCGGCGGATCTGACGCCGCCCCGCCGCAACTCGAAGAAGAACGGCCCGATCCACTACGACTGGCACTGGTTCTGGAACTACGGCGGCGGCGACATCACCAACCAGGGCATCCACCAGATGGACGTGGCTCGCTGGTTCCTCGGTGAGGCTGGCCTGCCTCCGTCGGTGTTCAGCTTCGGCGGCCGCTTCGGCTACCAGGATGACGCCGAGACGCCCAATACCCTCGTCTCCGTCCTTGGGTACGAGAAGGCTCCGCTGATCTTCGAAGTTCGCGGTCTGCCGATGAAGGCCGGCATGCGCGCCATGGATCGCTTCAAGGGCATCGACGTGGGTGTCGTCGTCCAGTGCGAAGGTGGCTACGTGGCGATCGGTTCGAACGGCGGCGCCATCGCGTACGACAACGATCGCAAGATCCTGCAGAAGTTCGCCAAGAACACGCTCGGCCAGCACCGCGCGAACTTCGTGAAGGCCGCGCATAACCGCAAGGTGGTGTACGGCGTGATCGAGGAGTGCCACTATTCGTCGGCGCTCTGCCACCTCGCCAACGTCCCGTACATGCTGGGCGCCGAGAAATCGAACACCGCGCTCGCCGAAGCGATCAAGGGCAACGCGGACACGAAGGACTCGCTCGACCGCATGCTCGAGCACCTGAAGGCCAACGCGGTCGACGTCGCAGCCACCAAGTCGGTCGTCGGCCCGCACCTGAAGATCGATGGTCGGACGGAGATGTTCATCGGCTCCGACAAGACCATCGTGGCCGCGGCCAACAAGAACCCGCTGCGCAAGCGCGAGGGCCGGGGCGCCTTCAAGATCCCGACCTTCAAGAACGACGCGGTCGCGTCGTCCTGATCCCGGATTTGTCCGGACCTTCTTCCCGCCCCGCGGGCCTTGCGGCCCGCGGGGCTTTTTTGTCGCCGCCGGCGCGCGCGTGAGCATGGCCGCGGGTGCCGGTCGGGCTGGCGTTTGGCGCGGGCGTGGCGTTTCCTGTCGTCATGCGGAATCCATCGCGGCGATTGTTCCTGGCCTGGGCGTGGGTGATGATCCTGGCGGCGCCCCTCGTCGGCGCGGAGCGGGCGCAGGCGCGCGCGGTCAAGGTGACGATCCTGTCCACGATGCTGGCCGACGGCGGCGAGCTGGGAGAGTGGGGCTTCGCGGCGCTGGTGGAGGTGGATGGACGCCGGCTGCTGTTCGACACCGGGGCGAAGTCGGACGTCGTGCTCAAGAACGTGCAGTCGCTGAAACTCGACCTGGCTGACGTGACCGACGTCGTGCTCAGCCACTGGCACTGGGATCACAACGGCGGCTTCATGACCCTGCGCCGCGATGCCGCGGCGCGAAATCCGCGCGCGCTCGCCCGCGCCCACGTGGGGCGGGGTTTCTTCGATTCCCGGTTCGGCACGCCGGTGCGCGCGGAGCAGAACCGGATGATCGCGGTGCGGCCGGAGTACGAGGCGGGGGGCGGGACCTTTGTCGTGCACGAGGGGCCGGTGGAACTGCAGCCCGGGGTGTGGCTGACCGGGCCCGTGCCGCGGCGGCATCCGGAACGCAACTGGAGCGGCAGCACGCGCGTGCGCAGCGCCGCGGGCGAGAAGGAGGACACCATCGACGACGACATGGCCCTCGTGATCGACACGGCGGCGGGCCTGGTCGTGATCACCGGCTGCGGCCACGCCGGCGTCGTCAACATCCTCGAGCACGCCCGCGACATCGTGCGCCCGGCGCCGGTGCAGGCGCTGCTCGGCGGCATCCATCTCTTCAACGCGAACGATGCCACGCTGGCGTGGACCGCGGGCAGGCTGCGCGAGTTCGGCGTCGCCCACTTCGTCGGGGCGCACTGCACCGGGCTCGAGACGGTGTATCGGTTTCGCCAGGACCTGGCCCTGGACCGCGCCCGCTGCGTGGTGGGCGCGGTCGGCGCGACCTTCGAGCTCGGCCGGGGGATCAAGCCGGGCGCGATCGCACGGTGAACCGGTGGAGCTGCCTGTCCCGGGCTGCTCCGGGACCTGGCGCTCCAGCAGCCGGGGACAGGCGGCTCCACCCACCCTCAGGCGGACTCATGCCGTTGGCCTTCAAATCAGCCATGAGAACGACGCACGGAAAGGTGGAGCGGCGGGTCCTCAAGCCGCGGCGTACCGGTCCGTCGCACGTCAGCCGCCTGGGGACAGGCGGCTCCACCTTAGCTGCATGAGTTGGGCTCAGGCTTTGGGATACTCGTAGCCCTTGCGATAGTCGCGCCGGAGCAGCCGGTTCGCCGCCTCGTCGCCGACGATCCGCTCCTTCGCGCCGTCCCACTCGATGCTGCGGCCGAGCTTGAGCGAGAGCATGCCGAGCAGCGCGAGGTTGGTGGAGAGGTGCACGTCGCCGATGTCGCTCACCGGCTTGGCGCCGGTGCGGATGGCGTGGAGGAAATCGGCCCAGAGCTCCTTGATGTTCTGGCTGTCCGGCTGTCCGAGCTTGGCCGCCTCGCTGACGACGGGCTCGCTGGCGTTGCTCGGATAGAACGTCCATCCCTTCTGCCAGCCCATGTGGAACGTGCCCTTCGTGCCGTAGAAGTAGCAGCCGACGTTCTCGCCCTTGTCGGTGTTGTTGCCGGCGAAACGGCGGTGTTCCCACTGCACGGTGAAGCGGTCGAACTTGTACGTTGCGACCTGGTGGTCGGGCGCGTCGGTCGACTGGGCCTCGGCCGTGTTGACCACGGGCCCGGCGATCGGCCGGCCGCCGGTGGAGTAGACGTGGCGCGGGTATTTTTCGTCGGTGACCCATAGGATCTGGTCGAGCCAGTGGATACCCCAGTCGCCGAGCGTGCCGTTGGCGTAGTCGAGATAGTTGCGGAAGCCGCGCGGGTGGATGCCGCCGCGGCTGCCCGGCGAGTTCTCGCGCGGGTCGCCGCCGTTGAACGGACGCAGCGGCGCGGGGCCGCACCACAGGTCCCAATCGAGCTCCTTCGGCACCGCGACGGTGGGGCGCGGTTTCTCGGGCCCGCCGCCGTAGTGCACGAAGCAGCGCACCATGCCGATCTCGCCCGCCTTGCCGGAGCGGAGGAATTCGCGGCCGCTGACGTTGTGCGGCGAGATGCGCCGGTGCGTGCCCACCTGCACGACGCGGCCCGCGGCGCGCGCGGCGTTCACCATCGCCCGGCCTTCCATCACGGTGTGCCCGATCGGTTTCTCCACGTAGACGTGCGCGCCGGCCTTGACGGCTGCGATCATCGGCAGCGCATGCCAGTGGTCGGGGGTGCCGACGATCACGATCTCGGGCTTCGCGGCGGCGAGCAGCTCGCGGTAGTCCTTGTAGGTCTTCGGCGTGTCGCCCGTGCCCGACGCGACGTGTTTCAGCGTGG
Organism: uncultured Opitutia bacterium; assembly: GCA_937952235.1. Taxonomy (GTDB): domain Bacteria; phylum Verrucomicrobiota; class Verrucomicrobiia; order Opitutales; family Opitutaceae; genus ER46. The sequence continues at coordinate 27,125 of CALFZM010000001.1, forward strand.
CTTCGAACTGCCGGGAATCCACGTCGCAGAGCGCGACGATCTCGCACGCGCCGCTCGCCATGGCTTCGCGCAGGATGTTGTTGCCCCACCAGCCGCAGCCGATGAGCGCGGTGCGGAATTTGCGCGTCCCACCCTTGTCGGCGGCGCGGAGAACATACGGCGCGGCGGCCAGGGCCGACGCGGCGGCGGTGTGGTGCAGGAACGTACGACGGTGCATCATGGGAAGGCGCGGGGTGGAAAGGACGGCGGGGGCGCCGGCACCGTGGCCGCAGAGACGACCGGAGGCAATGGCAACCGCCTCCCCCTCTGCGGCCGGCGCAGGAAGATTCTCGTTTCCGGATTTGACGAATGAACCGAAGCCGCTGTGTTCTCGGCCGGCGTTTTACTTGGGCGCCTCCCTCCGCTGTCGTCCGCTTGCACGGACGAGGCGGGCGCGCCCATGCGCCCGCCGCAGCGGAAGCTACCTCCCCTGTCTGTCCGTGCTGCTGCCCCGTCCGCTTCAACTCCTGCTGCCGTCGTCCCGGCTTGTCCGTTGGACGCTCTCCCTCGCCGCGCTGTGGCTCGCCGTCCTCACCGTGCTGCGGGCGGTTTCGTACGTGGAGTTTCATCGCGACCAGATGGCGTGGTCGCAGGCGTGGCCGGCCTTCGCGCTCGGGCTGCGTTTCGACCTGCGCGTCATTGGTGGCGTCGCCCTCGGCCTGCTCGTGCTGGGAGCGGTGCCGGTGCTGTCGCCCTTTCGCGATGCGTTTCGCCGCCGGGCCTGGCTGGCGGTCCTCGCGGCCTGGCATGCCGCGCTGGTCGTCTTCTACACGGGGGACTTCCTGCATTATCGCTACCTGAACCAGCGGCTCAACGCCGCCGTGCTGGGGTTTGCCGAGGACGCCGCGATCGCCGCGGGCATGGCGTGGCAGACCTATCCGCTGGTGCGCATCGCCCTCGGCGTCGCCGTCGCGGTCGCGGGGCTCACGTTCGCTGCGGCGTGGTTGCACCGCCGCTGCGCGATCGCACCGGCCGCCGCGCGCTGGCGCCGCGCCGCGTGGGGCGGAGCCGCCGGGACCGCCTGCGTGGTCGCGATCTTCGGCCGGGTGGGGCAGTATCCGTTGCGCTGGAGCGATGCGTACGACCTCCGCAGCGAGGCCGGCGCCAACCTCGCGCTCAACCCGTTCCAGTCGTTTTTCAGCACGCTCGGCTTTCGCGCCACCGGCTACGACGAGGCGCAGGTGCGCGAGCACGCCGCGACGGTCGGCGCGTACCTCGGGGTGCCGGGCCCGTCCGCCGCGCGGCTGGACTTCGCGCGCCACGTGCCGGCCGCGCCGCCCCGCCTCCGGGTGCCCGGCGGGGAGCCGCCCAACGTCGTCCTCGTGATCTGCGAGTCGTTCAGCGCCTACAAGAGCTCGATGTGGGGCAACCCGCTCGATCCGACGCCATTCTTCGCCGAACTCAGCCGGCAGGGCGTCTTCTTCGACAACTGCTTCACCCCGCATATCGGCACCGCGCGGGGAGTGTGGGCGACCGTGACGGGACTGCCCGACGTCGAGCCCCGCGAGACGGCCAGCCGCAATCCGGCGCTGGTCGACCAGCACACGATCATCAACGACTTCGTCGCCCACGAGAAACTCTACTTCCTCGGCGGCAGCACGAGCTGGGCGAACATCCGCGGGCTCCTGTCGAACAACATCCGCGGCCTGCGGCTGTACGAGGAGGGCAGCTACGATTCGCCCCGGATCGACGTCTGGGGCATCAGCGACAAGAACCTCTTCCTCGAGGCCAACGACGTGCTGCGGCGGCAGACGCGGCCGTTCTTCGCCGTCATCCAGACCGCCGACAACCACCGGCCCTACACCATCCCCGCCGAGGATCTGGGCGAGTTCGCGCGCGTCACGCTGCCCGCCGCCGCGCTGAAGGACGCGGGCTACGAATCGAACGAGGAGCTCAACGCCTTCCGCTATTCGGACTTCGCGTTCCGCAAGTTCATCGAGGCGGCGCGCCGTGAACCCTATTTCGAGCGCACCCTCTTCGTGTTCATCGGCGACCATGGCATCGGGGGCGACGCGGGGCGGATGTTTCCGCCGGCCTGGACCGAGCAGAGCCTGACGTGCTACCACGTGCCGCTGCTGTTCTACGCGCCTGCGATGCTCGCGCCGCGCCGGATCGGCGCCGTAGCCTCGATGGTCGACGTGCTTCCCACGATCGCCGGCCTGGCGGGTGTGGCGTATCGGAACAGCGGATTCGGCCGGGACCTGTTGCGGCAGGACGAGATCGACGGCGGGCGTTCCAATGCCGCCTTCATCGTCGAGCACCACAGCCGGAGCGTCGGCCTCGTCCGCGACTCGCATTTCGCGCGGCTGCGGCTCGACACCGGCCGCGGGGAATTCGTGTGGGCGGACTTCACCTCGCCCCCGCCCCCGGGCGGGCCCCGGGAGGGCCTCGCGGAGGAGCACCGGTCGCTGGCGCGAGGCTGGCACGAGACCGCGCGCTACCTGCTGCGCCACAACCGCAAGCCGCCCGCGTCCGGGCTGGAGCCTCCGGGCTGAGGCCGCCCACTCCTTTTCCCACCGTGTCGTCACCAGCCACGTCCACGCCACTCCCGAACGACGAAGGGTCCCGCCGGCTCTGCGCGCGCCATCGTCTCGGCCTGATCGCCGCCACGCTCGCCGCCGCCTGGATATCGTCGCGGGACGCGACGCTGGGCGGCATCGCGGCGCCCGAGGACCTGGTGCCCGCGCGCCGTCCGTCGCCCGCCGCTGCCGCGGACACCGCGCCGGCGTTTGCCCGCGGCTGGATTTCCCCCTCCGCCCACACGCCGGCGGCGCATGGGAGTGCGATCTGCGTCGTGCCCGGCGGCGACCTGCTCGCCGTCTGGTATGGTGGCACGCGCGAGGGCGCGGCGGACGTGGCGGTGTTCACCGCCCGGCGGCCGAAGGGGGCGCAGGACTGGCAGGCCCCGCAGCGGGTCGTCGACCGGGCCATGGCCGCCGGGGAACTGGAGCGCGTGGTGAAGAAGGTCGGCAATGCCGTCGTGTTCCCCGATCACCAGGGCGTGGTGTGGATGGTGTACGTCACCGTCACCGTCGGCGGCTGGTCGGGCAGCGCGCTCAACGTCAAGACCTCGGCCGACGGCGGCCGCACGTGGAGCCGGAGCCGGCGGCTGAACGTCAACCCGTTCCTCAACTTCAGCTCGCTGGTCCGCAACAAGCCGATCCTCGCGACGGACGGCCGCATCGGCCTGCCCGTCTACCACGAGATGGCGGTGAAGTACCCGCAGATGCTCTGGCTCAGCCCCGGGCCGGACGCCTCGGTCGCCGAATACCGGATACGCAACTTCACGACGGAGACCGACCTGATCCAGCCCACGCTGGTGCCGCTCGACGGCGACCGGGTGCTCATGCTGCTGCGGGATCAGAGCGCGCGGCGCCAGGTGCGGGCCGCGTATTCCGACGACAATGGCTGGACCTGGTCCGACGCCGTCGACTGCGGCCTGCCCAATCCCGATTCCGCCCTCGACGCCCTGCGCCTCCGTGACGGCCGGATCCTGCTCGTGTACAACGACGCGCCCAGCGGCCGGGAGAACCTGCGCCTGGCAGTGTCGGCCGACCAGGGGCGCACGTGGTCCCCCGGCCCGGTGATCGAGGCGGGGGCGGGCCGGGAGTACTCGTATCCCTGCCTGGCGGAGGATCGCGACGGCCGGATCCACCTGACCTACACCTGGGAGCGGCGGCGCATCCGCCACGTCGAATTCAACGTCGCCTGGCTCGACCAGGGCAGCGCGGCCCGCCTGGCCCGGTTCCCATGAACGGCGGCATCGATCCCGTGTACCACGCCGTCGCGTGCGGAGCGGCCGGATGGCTCCTCCTCCTCTGGTTGGGAGCGCGCTGGCGCCCGTCCCGCGCGTCCGCCTCTGGCGAGCGGCCTGTGGCCTCGCGACGGTGGTGCTGCTCTTCGTGCCGCTGGGAGGCCTGTCGCTGTGGAACTGGCTGTTCAGCTTCTGCCCGAATCCGAGCGTGCCGCTGCTGGGGCTGATCGTCGTCGCGTTGTGGTCCCGGCTGGGCGGGGTCGCGTGGTTCCGGCCCGCGGACTGGCGGGCCGCGACCGGCTTTGGCGCGGTCGCCGGCAGCGCGCTCTACCTGAACTCGCTGCTGTTTCCCTTCGCCGACCTCTACTACTGGGGCTGGCACCACGAGATCGCGGTGTGGGCGCTTGCGGCCGTGGCCCTGCCCGCGCTGGCCTGGGGAAACCGGGCCGGGGTGCTGATGCTCGCGTCGCTGATGGCCTACGAGCTGGAAACCCTCGAGTCGCACAACGCCTGGGATTACCTTGTCGATCCCTTCTACTGGCTGCTGAGCGTGGGCGGCGTGGCCATGCACGGCCTGGCACGGCTGCGTGCGGCTTGGGGCGGGCGCGTCGGAGCGCGGACGCCGCTGCCGGCGCTGGGCGGGGAGCGCTCCTGAGCGGCCGTTCAGCGCCGCACGCCCAGGCCGATGTCCCGCCGCAGGTAGGCGATCGATTTCTCGATCTCGCTCTTCTGATAATTCTGGGTGGCGATCCGGCCCTCGGCGCCGGCGGGAGCCTTGAACACGGGTGGCGGCTGGCCGCGCCGCGCGAGCGCCTCGAAGTTGGCCAGCCGGTCCGGTCGCTTGTCGTAGTGCTGCCAGAACTCGGGCTGCTTGTAGGCGATCTGGCGTGGCCCGCCGGAGATCGTCTCGATCATGATCGGGACCTTCGGGCACAACTGCGCCCACCGCGCCGCGAACTTCCGCCAGTCGATCACGCCTTCCCCGCATGCGGTCCACTGCAGCGCCGCACCCTCGGGCGTCTCCCAGACCATGCCGTCGCGCAGGCTCGAGCAGATCGTGACCGGGCCGAGCGTCTCGAGCACGTCCATCGGATCCTCGAGCGTCCAGAGGCCGTTGCCGGTGTCGATATTGGCGCCGACCCAGTCGCGCCCCGCGGTCTCGATCAGTTCGCGCAGTTCCCACGAGTGCAGGTCACCGGCGTGATTTTCCACTGCGATCTTGATGCCCGCGGCCTCGGCGTCGCGGCGGCAGGCCTTGAGCACGGCGACGGTGTCGGCCATCCGGGCGCGGATGCCGCCGGGCGTCTTGCGGTCCTCGAGGTTGCCCAGCACGACGCGGAACACGGGCGAGCCCAGCGTCCGGGCCACGCGGATACCGAGCCGCAGCAGCTCCTCGGCGGTGCCCCAGTTGGATTTGAACGTCTTCGACGTCGGGCAGATGCTCCAGCCGCCGGCATAGAGCGCGAGGCCGGCGGCCTCGGCCTTGCGCCGGACGTCGCGCAGCGCCGCCTCGTCGAGGCTCTCGTACGCGTCGAGGTCGGAGATGAACAGCGTATCGCACTTGAGCGACGCGGCGTAGTCGATCAGCGCCGGGGCTTTCCAGCCCAGGGCGCGGACGGCGAAGTTGTCGAGGCCGACGCGGATCTGCGGGGCGGGGGCGGCGGCGAGACCTTGGAGGAAGGAGCGACGTTGCATGGGGCGAGGGGCGACGAGCGAAGCGCGCCGGCCCGCCGGTGTCGATGCTGAGTACGATCCGCCGGAGCCGGGACATGCACCCGCCGTTCGCGGTTATCGCATCACGTCCCGCGGCGCGTCGGCCCCGTCGATCGCGACGCCCTCCCGCTCGAGCTCCGTCCGCAGCGGGGCCAGGAAACGCTCGGGCAGCTCCTCGAGCGGAAACGTGAGCTCGAGCGCCGGCGTGCAGGTGAGGAACGCGAGCACGTCCGCGAGCTCCAGCACGTCATCCTCGGAGAAGTGCTCGTCGAGGACGGACTGCGCGCCGTCGTTCGCGCTCAGCGAGGCCCAGTAGCGTTCGTCCTCCGGGGCGGCCTGGCGGACGGTGACGCTGCCGTGCAGGGCCCCGCGGGTCACGCGGTGCTCCCACCGGCGCAGGACGTCATAGGCGTAGGCAAGGTTCGCGAGGCGCGCCTGCGCGAGAAGGGCGGCGCGGTGATTCAGGAGCGAGGTGAGTGTTTTCATGAGTGGATTCCGCGGACGGACGCTCTGGGGTGGAGATGGCTCGATTTCACGGCGCACGGAGACGAGACGACCGGCCCGGGGCGCCGCGATGGGACGCAGCCGCGCCGGCGGCAACTGGCATGCCCTGCAACGGGCCGAACCCTGACGTTAGCGTTCTGTCACTGACGGGCGGAGCTGGCTCCGCCGCTGACGACTCGGACTAACCGGACGATTCCCTGTCGGACTCAAATCACGTCTCAACCGTGCATCTGGACTCTGACCGGACTGGCTGCCCATACGAGTGGAACGGATTTTCGCCGGCGCAAGGGAATTGTGCCGCGGCCGCGGGAGTTTTTCCGTGCGCGTCACATGCGACGATCGCGCGCAGCGGTCCCGCCCGGCGCGCCCCTTGCGCCCGGCGAGGCCGGTTACGGGCCCTCGGGCCGGCGCGGCGGCGGGGCCGGCGATTCCGGCCGCGCGCGAAGGTCTTCGACGAGTCCGCCGACCGCACGGCACAGGCGCGAAAGCTCGCTCTCGCCGGCGGGATGCGGCAGCACGGCGAGGATATCCCCTTCCCGGATACGCTGGGCCGAGGCGGCGACGGAGCGGAGCCGCCGGGCGTGCCGGCCGGCCAGGATCCAGGCGGAGGCGACGGCCGCGGCGACGACTCCGGCGGCCCAGCCGGCGAGCCGGCGCCGGAGCGCGGAGACGGGCGCGAGGACGTCCCGCACCGGCTGCCGCACGAGCGCGACCCAGCCGAGCCCGCGATACTCGCGGAAGCCGCGGCTGCGGGAGAAGCCCGTCAGGAACGTGACGCCCTCGGGCGCCGTCTCGATCATCCAGCCACGGGGCCGGCGGGTTTCCCCCAGGGGCGGAAGGGCGGGCGGATGCGTCCAGCCGAGCGCGCCCGAGTCGAGCAGGAGGTCTCCGTCCGCCGTGTACACCGACGCGGCGACCCGTTCGCGCGCGAGGGCTTCGGGGACGACCGAGAGCTGCACGTCGCGCGTCCATTGCCAGCGCAGGACGGCGGCGAGCACGCCATGGAACCGGCCATCGGCGGCCTGCACCGGCACGGCGAGCTCGAGGAATCGCGTCGCGGCCTCGCCCTCGGGGCCGGCGGGCACGGTGCGGGCGAGTTCGGGATTTTCACGCAGCGGGCCCAGGTACGGCTGGTCGCGGGCGCCGCGAAACCAGGGCCGCTGGGCGGCGTCGGTGTTCTCGAACAACTTCCCCGTGCCGGTGAGGATCCGGCCGGTGGCGTCGGCCAGGCCGATCCAGGCGAAATCGGGCGAGGACTCGAGCAGCGACTCCAGCAACTGCCTTCGTTCGGCGGGCGAGGGATCGTACCGGCGGAGGGTGTCGAGCGACGCCGCGTGCTGCAGCGTGCGGTAGCGCTCGTACAGCGCGCGGTCGAGCTTGTCGCCGAGCTGGAACGCGAGCGCCTCGTACGCGGCACCGCGCGTGGACCGCACTTCCCGTTCGACGACACCGCCGGCGAGCCAGATCAGCAGGGCGGCAAAGCCGCCGCCTCCAGCCGCCACCAGGCAGACCGCCCGGGCCCGCAGGCTGCAGCGGGGATCGAAGGCGCTCCACCAGGGCAGCCGCTCCAGGCCAGTGTCGAGGTACGGGCGGCGATCCATCAGTCCCTCGGTACGTATCCCGCCCAGAGCCAGCGCATGACGTCGGGGAAGATCGCGCCGCCGTGCTTGCCGTTGTGGGCGCCGTCGCCCCACGCGTGCTTCACCTGGTAGCGCGGGCCGGGCCGCTGCTGTTCGTCGGCGTTCCGGTTCGCCCAGAGGAGCGCGGACAGCATCTGCTGGTTGGCGAGGAACCAGTTCCCGTGGGAGTTATCGAGGTCGTTGGAACCGTCCTGGAGGAAAATTTTCAGCGGCTTGATCGGGTTCTTCCGAATGAGGGTGGGATAATGGTCGCCGCCGGGCTGCATCGGCCTGCCGTCCTGGGCCGGCCGATACGCGATCGACGTGAAGCTGCCGATATAGCTGACGACCTTGCGAAAGGCGTCGGGCCGCTGCCAGGCGACGGTGAAGGCGCAGATGCCGCCGGAGGAGTTGCCCTGGATGGCGCGGCCCTCGGGGTCGGACGTGAGTTTGTAGCTCCTGCCGACCTCGGGCAGGATTTCCTCGAGCAGGAAGCGGGCATACTGGTCGGAGAGCGTGTCGTACTCGAACGAGCGATTGCCCCGGCTGCGCGCCTTGGGGTTCGAGGCGTCCTTCAACCCGCCCGGATTGATGAAGATGCCGATGGTGACGGGCATCTCCTTCCGGTGAATCAGATTGTCGAATACCGTCGGCACCCGGATCGTGCCGTTGGGATTCACGCAGCCCTCGCCGTCCTGGAAAACCATCACCGCCGCCGGCCGCCGGCCGTCGTACTGGGCCGGCACGTAGACCCAATAGTCGCGCGTGGTGCGCGGGAAGATCCTGCTCTCCCAGGCGTGCTTCGTGACCTTGCCGGCCGGGACGCCGGGCTGCGGCATCGCGTCGGGGCCGATCATGTAGTCGTCGGCCGCGGGCAACCCTGCGAGGCCGAGGAGAGCGAGCAGGGGGAGAAGGAGGGCTCGTTTCATGGGGCGGCTCCTCAGTGACACCAATCGCCCGCGAAATCTAGCTCATTGGCGCCGGGTCGCCGCCGCCGGGTGGACCGTCCGGCAGGATTAGGGCTGGCGATGCGGGGAGAGGCTCCTGTCATGGGCATCGAGCATGCGAACCCCGTGGCGTTTCTCCTTCCTGGCCGGGCTGGCATCCGTGGTCTCCGGCCAGGGCACGATCACCGTCGAGCTGACCGACTTCGCCGCCGTTCCGACCAGCGGCGTGCTCGTCGGCGGCGCCAACAACGCCGTCTATGTCGCCCGCGTGAACTTCCTGCGCGAGGAGCCCGGCGGCGGGAGCAACCGTTTCTTCGTCTGCGATCTCAACGGCCGGCTCTACGTGCTCGACCGGACCACGCGCGCGTTCACTCCCTACCTCGATTTCCAGCGCAATCCGGCCGAGGATCCGGCGGCGACGGGGTTGTTTCCCGCGTTCACGCGCGCGGCGGGTTATGCGAACGGGCTCGTGACGTTCCAGTTCGATCCGGCATACGCCGACGCCGCCAGCCCGCATCACGGGAAGTTCTACACCGTGCACATCGAGGTCGACACCAACGACGGCGACGCCCGCCGCCGGCCCGATGCGTCGGGACATCCGGGCTTCTCCGGCGCCGACACGTATGAACCCACGGCGGTGCAGGAGGCGCCGGGCGCCGACAACGCCAACACGCGGCAGGCGGTGCTGGTGGAGTGGCGCGACTCCAATCCCGCCGACGCGACGTTCCAGGGCACCGCCCGCGAGTTGCTGCGGATCGAGTTCAACGGCCGCATTCACCCGCTGGGGGATCTCGTTTTCAATCCGCTCGCCACCGGCCCCGGGCATGCGGACTGGCGGCGGCTTTACCTCGCCGCCGGGGACGGTGGCGCGGGCGAGCAGAACAACGCGGTGCTGCATCCGACGCCGCAGCGGCTCGACGTCCTGCCGGGCAAGATCCTGCGCATCCTGCCGGACGACCCGGACGGCGCGGGTCCGTTGCGCTACGGGATCCCGGCGGACAATCCGTTCGTGGGCACGCCGGGCGCTCGCGGCGAGATCTGGGCCTACGGTTTTCGCAATCCGCACCGCCTTTCGTGGGATCCGCCGACGAACCTGCTGTTCGCCTCGGACATCGGCTTTCACACCTGGGAGGAGGTCAATCTCGTCCGCCGCGGCGCCAACTACGGCTACGGCGAGCGCGAGGGCACCTTCGGGCTGGACCTGCGGACGGGCCGGGCGGACGTGCCGCTGCCGGCCGACGACGCCGCGCGCGGCTACGTGTACCCGGTCATCCAATACCCGCACAGCCCGGCGCTGGGTTACGGCGACGCGATCGCCGGCGGGTTCATCTACCGGGGGACGCGCATTCCGGAGCTGAGGGGGCGTTTCGTCTTCGGCGACATCACGACCGGGCAGCTCTTTCATGCCGATCCCGCGGCGATGGTGGCGGCGGACGACGGCGAGCCAGCCACGCTGGCGCCGTTCCTGCCGATCGAGCTGCGCTGGGACAATCCGCGCGACGCCGCCGGGCCGGCGCGTTTCGACCGGATGTACGAGATCGTGCTCGAGGCCTACCGGGCGCGGGGCGGACGCGAGACCGACCTGCCGGGCGCCGCGACGGTGTCGGACCTGACGGGCGGCGGCCGGGCGGACATCCGCTTCGCGACCGACGCAGCGGGGGAGATCTATCTTCTCAGCAAGAGCGACGGCATGATCCGGGCGGTGGGCCCGGCCCCGGCGCCCGCCGCGCCGCCGGTGATCGTACGGCATCCGGAGTCGCGGACGCTCGCCCCGGGCGGCACGGTGGTGTTCGCCGTCGAGGCCGAGGCGGCGGCAGAGTACCAGTGGCGCTTCAACGGCGCGCCGGTGCCGGGTGCCGTGCGTGCGGAACTAGTCCTCGCCGGAGTCACGGCCGCCCAGGCGGGCAGCTACGTCGCCGACGTGCGCAACCGCGCCGGCGCCGTCCTCAGCCGTCCCGCCTTGCTGACGCTCGATGCCGGGGCCGAGGCCGGGCGCGTGGCCAATTTCTCGATTCGGGCTGCGGCGGGCGTCGGCGCCCAAACCTTGATCGCGGGTTTCGCGGTCGACGGCCCGTCCGGTGCGGCCGCGCCGGCGCTGCTGCTGCGCGGCGTCGGTCCGCAGCTCGCCGACTTCGGGGTCGCGGGCGCGCTTTCCGATCCGCGGCTCGAACTCTTCCGCGGTGCGAGCCGGCTGGCCGAGAACGACAACTGGGATCCGGCCTCGCCGGTGGCGGCGCTGGCGGCCGGAGCGGGCGCGTTCGCGCTTCCCGCCGGCTCCCGCGATGCCGCGCTGGCTCCCGCCGGACTCGGCGCGGGTGCCTACACGCTGCAGGTGACCGGCGTCGCGGGCCAGACCGGCATCGCGCTGGCCGAGGTGTTCGACGCGACGCCCGGCGGGATGGCGGCGCGGCGGCTGGTGAACGTGTCGGCGCGCACCCCGGTGGCCGGCGGCGACGGCACCCTGATCGCCGGTTTCGTGATCGCCGGCGGGACGGCCCGGACGGTGTTGGTCCGCGCAGCCGGCCCGGCGCTGACGGCGTTCGGCGTCCCGGGCACGCTCGGCAATCCCCGGCTGGCGCTTTACCGCGAAGGCACGGTGGTGGCGGAGAACGACGACTGGCGGACCGGCGCCGAGGTGGTGGAGGCGTTCGCGGCCGCCGGCGCCTTCGCCTTCAACGCCCGCTCCCGCGATGCGGTGCTCCTGCTCACCCTGCCGCCGGGCGCGTACACGGCCCAGGTGTCGGGCACTCCGGCGGGCTCCGGTGGCATCGCGCTGGTGGAAGTGTATGTGCTGCCGTGAAAAGGTCCACGGCCCCGGGGCGGCGGGTTTGACAGGACAGGCGGATGTACACGATGGGCGGCAGCGAGCGTCGGGCGGCTGACGTGGATGCGGGTGCGTCGACGCGGCCGCCTCCGTCGCTCCCTTCCCGCCCGACCATGAAATTCGAACACTTCGCCCTCAACGTCCCCGATCCGCGCGCGCAGGCGCAGTGGTATGCGCAGCACCTCGGGTTTGCCGTCGTCCGCTCGCGCGCGGATGCGCCGTTCACGCACTTCCTCGCGGACGACACGGGCCGGACGATCGTGGAATTCTATGTCAACCCCTCTGTCGCCCTGCCGGATTACGCGGCGATGCCGCCGCTGAATTTCCACCTGGCGGTCGTGGCCGCCGACGCCCGCGCCGAACGGGTGCGCCTCGAGCGGGCCGGTGCGACGCTGGTGCGCGAGGAGCCGCAACCCGACGGCTCCGTCCTGATCATGATGCGCGATCCATGGCACGTGCCGTTGCAGCTCTGCCAGCGCACGACGCCGATGCCGGCCTGAGCAGGTTGAGTAATCCCTAGGCCCAGACCAAAACGCAAAGACGCAAAGGAGTGCGAAGTTTCGCCAAGCCTTCTTGGCGAGCCTTTGCTTTCCTTCGCGTCTTTGCGCCTAGGATCCCGCACTGGGCGGCTGCGACTGTACTTGCTGCGCTCCAGGGCACGGTGGTCACGCCGCGCCGATCGCCTCGTCGAGGACCGCGAGGGCGAAATCGGCGTCGGCCGGCGTGAGGCACATCGGCGGGGCGAAGCGGATCGTGTTGCCCCAGAGCCCGCCCTTGCCGAGGAGCAACCCAAGCTCGCGCGCATTCTCCATCACCCGGGCGCACTCCTCGCGGCCGGGTTCCTTCGTGGCGCGGTCCTTGACGAACTCGAGCCCGAGCATCAGGCCCTGGCCCCGCACGTCGCCCACGATCGCGTGGCGCTCCTTGAGCCGGTCGAAGCCCGCGCGCAGATGGCGGCCGAGCGCGAGGCAGTTGGCCTGGAGATGCTCGCGCTCGATCACCTCGAGCACGGCCCGGCCGATCGCGCTGACGACGGGGTTGCCGCCGAAGGTGTTGAAGTGAACCTTCTGGGAGAGCACGGCGGCGATTTGCGGCGTCGTGACGACCGCCGCGAGCGGGGCGCCATTGCCGATGCCTTTGGCGAGCGTGACGATATCGGGGATGACGCCGTGGCATTCGAATCCCCAGAAGTGCGTGCCCAGGCGGCCGAAGCCCGTCTGCACTTCATCGGCGATGCAGACGCCGCCCGCGGCTCGGGTATGGGCGTAGGCCTCGCGCAGGTAGCCGGCGGGGAACTCGACGAACCCGCCCACGCCCTGGATCGACTCGGCGATGAACGCCGCGACCTTACCGGGCGTCGCGTAGTCGATGAGGTTCTTCACGTCGGCGGCGTACTTCGTCCCGGCGGCCGGATCGTCGTAGCCGTAGGGCCCGCGGTACGGATAGGGCGCGATCGCGTGATGCACGCCGAACGAGTGCGGCACGTTGAATTTCCAGGTGCTCTGCGCGGTGGCGCTCATGCCGCTCGCATTGCCGCCGTGGTAGGCGTTGCGCAGCGAGATGACATCGTAATTGCCCGTGTAGGCGCGGGCCATGAGCAGCGCGAGGTCGTTGGCTTCCGAGCCGGAGTTGACGAAGTAACAGACCTTGAGATCGCCGGGGAATTTGGACGCAAGCGTCGCGCCAAACTCGGCGATCCGCGGCTGCAGGTAGAGCGTCGTCGAATGCTGCAGCGTCTCGAGCTGGCGGATCGCCGCGGCGGTCACGTGCGGGTGACAGTGGCCCACGCTCACGGTGAGGATCCCGCCGATGCCGTCGAGGTAGCGGCGACCGGTGTCGTCCCACACCCACTGCATCCTGCCCTCCACCACCATCAGCGGGCGCTTGTAATACAGGAAGAGCCCGGGATTGAGGTGCTGTTGGCGGAGCGCCAGCACGTCAGCCGCTGAGGGGCCGGTGTAGGGCTGCGGCGTGAAGGACGTGGCGGGAATGGCGATGGATTTCATCGGAAAGGCAGAGGTTGCCGCAGAATGGAAAGGTGGGGGAAACCACGAAACACACGAAACACACGAAAAGGAATTCTCCGCCTTTCGTGTATTTCGTGTGTTTCGTGGTTCCTCCGACTTCTTACTCGGCCCGTTTCACCGGCCGGCCGGGGCGGGCGGGCGTGAGCCGGGCGTCGCGGATGACGGGCGTGCCGTTGACGATGACGTCGCTGAAGCCGACAGCGTAGTGGTGCGGGTCGTCGAACGTGGACGGATCGCTCACCGTCGCGGGATCGAACACGACGACGTCCGCCACGAACCCCGGCTTCAGCTCGCCGCGGTCCTTGAGCTTGAACGTACGCGCCGGGAGCGACGACATCTTGCGCACCGCCTCCTCCAGCGGCAGGAGCTGCAGCTCGCGCACGTAGCGGCCGAGGACCCGCGCGTTGTTGCCGTAGCCGCGCGGGTGGGGGACGCCGTCGTTGAACCGGCGCACGCCGGCATCGGAGGCGACCATCGTGTGCGGCTGGGCCATGAATTTCCTCAGGTCGGCCTCGTTCATGCCGTGAAACACGCCTTGCGCGCCGCCGCGTTCCTCGATGTCGAGGATCGTCTCGATCTGGTCGTCCAGGCTGTCGCCGCCCCGGAGCAGCTTCGCGGCCTGCGGGATGGTCTTGCCGTTGATCCGCGGATCCGCGCGGAAGTTCGCGACGACCGCGTAGGTGTAGTCGCCGCGCTTGTTGCGGGCGATCGACTCCCTCATCTCCTCGACCATCCGCGCCTTCGTGGCGGGATCGGCGCGACGGGCCTTGAACCGTGCGGCGCCGCCCTCGCGAAACTCGGCGGCGATCAGCGAACTGATGCCCGTGCTCGAGGCGGTGTAGGCGTACTGGTCGTGCGTGATCGCGAGGCCGCTGGCGCGCGCGCGGTCGAGGTACGCGATGATCTCGTCCGCCCGGCCCCAGGCGTTGGGTCCGGAGAGCTTCAGGTGGGACACCTCGGCCGGGATCTTCGCCTCGCGGGCGATGGTGGTGAGCTCGTCGAGGGCGCTGACGATGCCGGAGCCTTCGTTGCGCATGTGGCTCGCGTAGATCCCGCCGTGGGCGGACGCCACGCGCGCGAGCGCGACGATCTCGTCGGTCTTGGCGAACGTGCCCGGCAGGTAGATCAGGCCGGTGCTGAGGCCGACGGCGCCGTCCTTCATCGCCTGCTCCACGAGGCTGCGCATCCGCTCGAGTTCGGCGGCGGTGGGTGGCCGGTTGAAACTGCCGCCCATGACGCGGCCGCGCACCGTATTGTGGCCGATGAGGGTCGCGACATTGAGCCCGACGCCCTTTTGCGCGATCGAGTCGAAGAACTTCGCGACATCGAGCTGCGAGCCGCCGCAGTTGCCGGTGACGATCGTGGTCACGCCCATGCGGAGGAAATTCTCGCCCGCGGGCAGCGACACGACGTCCTCGGCGTGCGCGTGCACGTCGATGAAACCGGGTGCGACCGCCTTGCCGCGCGCGTCGATCTCGGTGCGGCCGCGGCCCTCGACGCGGCCGACGGCGGCGATGCGGCCGTCGCGCAGCGCGACATCGCCGGCAAACGGTGCGGCGCCGGTGCCGTCGACCACGCGGCCGCCGCGAATCACGACATCGTAGGCCGGGGCGGCCTCCGGAGTTTGCGGCGCGGTGGCGGTGGTGCAGCCGGCGAGCGCGAGGCCGACGGCGAGCAGGAGGGGAAGGCAGAGCGGGCGCGACATGGAGGAACGAGTCTGCCGCAGCGAAACGCGAACCCGCCTCCAACGCAACGTGACAACGGCGCGGCGTGCCCCGGGCGGAGTTGCGCCCGCGGCCCGGTCCGCCACGGTGAGCGCGATGAATGCGCGCGCTGGTCAGACCTGCGGCGGTGCCGGAAGGGTGCTGCTGTTCCTGGCCGGCCTGTTCGCCAGCGGCTGCGCCTCCTGGCCGCGCGCGGCGGTGCGGCCGATGCCGGTGGTGGCCTCGACTCCGGCTCCGACGGCCCCGACCCTCGTCGTTTTCCTGCCCGGCCGCGGCGACAGCCGGGAGGATTTCGAGCGCCAGGGCATGGCGGCGGCGCTGCGGGCGGCGGGGGTGCGGGCGGACTGGATCGCGACGGACGCACATCTCGGATACTATCTGGATCGCTCGATCGTGAACGTGCTGCGCGAGGAAGTACTGCGGCCGGCGCGGGCGCGGGGCTATCGCCGGATCGTGCTCGTGGGGATCTCCCTGGGCGGCCTGGGTGCGTTGCTGTGCGTGCGGGATGCGCCCGAGTTGGTGGACGGCGTGGTCCTGATCGCGCCTTACCTCGGGGATCGCGCGGCGCTGTTCACGGAAATCGATCGGGCCGGCGGACCGGCGGCGTGGGCGGAAGGGCGGTCGGGTCGCCAGGCGGACGTGGCGGCCGAGCTCTGGACCTTCCTCGGCCAGCGGCATGCCGGGCTGCCGCCGACGTGGCTGGCGGCGGGGGAAGCCGATCGCCTGGCGCAGGGGCACCGCCTGCTTGCCCCGCTGCTGTCGCCGGAACGGGTGCGCCTGGCGGAAGGCGGCCATGTGTGGTCGGTGTGGCGCGGGCTCTGGACGGAGCTATGCGCGCGCTCGGACCTTTTCGCCGCGGAAAGGCTGCCGGCGCCACCGTCCTCCGGCCCGATTTGACCTTTGCGTGCGAATGACGCCCTTGTAGCCATGGCGTCCTCCCTGGCCCCGCGTTATCCCGCCTTAATCGGCTTTCTGGTGGCGACGTTTGCCGCGGCGGCAATCGGCTCGGCCGCGACGATGCGGGCGGTGCAGACCTGGTATCCCACGTTGATCAAGCCGGCCTGGACGCCGCCGAGCTGGGTGTTCGCTCCGGTGTGGACGTGCCTATACGTGGCCATGGCCGTGGCGGCCTGGCGGGTGTGGCGGCTGCAGACGGGTCCCGCGGCGACGGGCGTGCTGCGGCTCTACGGGGCCCAACTCGTCCTCAACGCCCTCTGGTCCGTCCTGTTCTTCGGGCTGAAACGCCCGGACCTCGCCCTCGTCGACATCGCGGCGTTGTGGCTGCTGCTCGTCATGGCGCTGGTCCGCTTCTGGCCGGTCGATCGCATCGCCGGTCTGCTGTGGGCACCCTACGTGGCGTGGGTCAGCTACGCGTCGACCCTCAACGCCGGCATCTGGTGGCTCAACCGAAGCTGACGCGGGATCCTGCCTGGCGGGCTGAAATTTCGATTCCGACAGGCCCGGGTGCTCCGGTCCCGGCCTGAGCAGCCGCGCGGCGCCTCAGCTCCAGCCGCCGTGAGGAGGCGTTTCAACCGCGCGCGGCGCGGCGGCGCCGCAGCCACCAGACCCCGGCGGTGCCTCCGACGGCAAGCAGCATCCAGGCGGGAGGCTCGGGCACGGGCACGATCTGGAACAGCACGTTGTCGATGCCGACGTTCCAGTCGTTGCCCCACTGGATGCGAATCGTGCCGGCGGAAACGATGTTGGGCGCGAACGACGTGTGCTGCGGGCCGTTGGCATCGCCCTGGATGGTCACGGGTCCCTGGGCGGCGTAGTTGACGAGCGTGTTGCCCGCGGTATCGAGCAGCCGCATGTGCGTGTTCACGCGGTCGGCATTGGGCCAGCCGGCCATGTCGAACGAGATCAGCCGGACCGCGTACCCGCTGGCGGCGGTGATGGAAATTTCCGCGGCGTAACCGTTGCTGGAGGCGAACGCGACCTTGCTGAGGTCGCCGTAGCCGGTGTTCCAGAACTCGAGGTAGTTGGTGAGCGTCGCGTTGTTCGAGACGGTGAACGTGCGGTACGAGATCGCCGTGAGGTTGGCGGTGAGATTCGAGCCGTAGTTGGCCGGAATGATGCCGTAGTCGAGCAGCGACAGGTTCTGGAAATCCAGTGTGACCTGGCCGTGCGCCGCGACCGAGAGGGCGCACACCGCAATCGCGTTTCTAAGCCATCCCATGCGGGAGACCAAACGGGGACCGGCCGGCGTAGTCAAGCGGAGCGCAGCCCCGGCCGCGCCGGTCGCGATGCGCGAACCTGCCTTATGTGAGCGAACGCGTCCTCCCGCGTTGAGGCGCGCGGCGCGGCCGGGCAGCCTGTTTCCCGCAGGCGGAGCGTCGTCATCCCCGGCGCGCTCCAGCCTCGAACAACCGTCCTGCCTGTGAACTGCCCTCCCCTGGTTTCACGTTGGTCTGTCCGGCGCCTGGTGTCGCCGTTGTTTGCGGTCTTGGGATTCGTCGTCGCGGTCGTGCCCCCGCGGTTGACCGCGGCGGAAACGGGCCAGGTTTCCGGCACGGTGAACAACACCGCCACCGGCAACCTGCTCGAGGGCGCCCGCATCGAGGTGGCGGCGCTCGGTGTCAGCGCGCTCACCGATGTCACGGGCCGTTACGTGCTCGCCGGCCTGCCGCCGGGCACGCACGAACTCGTGGCGTCGTACCTCGGACTCGATCCGCGGCGCGAACGGGTGACGGTCGGCGCCGGCCAGCGCGCGGTGCGGAACTTCGAGCTCACCTCGGGCGTGTACCAGCTCGAGGCCTTCAAGGTCACGGGCGACCGCGAAGGCGCCGCGGCGGCGATCACGGCGCAGCGGAATGCCGACAACGTGAAGAACATCGTCGCGATGGACTCCTTCGGCAACCTGCCCAACCGCAGTCCCGGCGAGGTCGCGATCCGGCTGCCGGGCGTGGCGGGGAATCTCGACGCCGAGGGCAACGTCACGAGCCTCGTGATCCGCGGCATGGGGCCCAACCTCAACGCCGTCACGATGGACAACACCATCATGGCGAGCGAAGGCGGCATGGGCCGCAGCTTCCCCATGAGCATCCTCACGGGAGCCCTGTTCGACCAGGTGGAGCTGATCAAGGGTCACACGCCCGACAAGGGCGCGGCCTCGATGGGCGGCACGCTCAACCTCAAGACGCGATCCTCGCTGAGCATGGCCGACAAGCGGCGGCTCACCTACAGCCTCGCGGGCCGGCTCGCCCCGTCGTTCACCGACCAGATCCCGATGCGCGAGGCGCACCGGTTCCACCCGTTGTTGAATGTCGGATACCACGAGATCTTCGACGTCCTCGGCGGCCAGCGGAACCTCGGCGTGGTGGTGAACACGTTCTACAGCGAAAACGTCGCCGGCATGTTTCGCACCACGCGCGATTTTCAGAACACCACCGCGCAGCCGGCCTACCTCTGGGATTATCGCACGCAGGATATCTTCAACAACCGGAAGCAACTCAGCGCGAACGTGAAGGTCGAGTACCGGCTTTCGCCCGCGACGAAGTTCAGCGTGAGCGCGCTCGGCGGGAACAACAACGAACCCTTCGAACGCCGCTACGAGACGCGCGCATACGCGGCCCAGACGGTCGGCACCACCGGCAACGCCGGCATCCTGCCCGGGTACACCAGCCGCATCACCCAGGTCCGCGCCGCGCCCGGCTCCACCATCGACGTCACCAACGCCCGCTACACCGGCTGGTCCCAGAAGCTGCGCAACGCGGGTTTCGGCGCCGAGCACGACTTCGGCCGGCTGCAGCTCGACTACGACGCGCTGTACAGTTCGGCCAAGGTGCTCTCGACGAAACAAAAGGACGGGCAGCTCATCATGCGTCTCGCCAACGTCGGCTGGATTCTCGATCGCACCGCCTCGGACCTGCATCCGCGCTTCGTCCAGACGGAGGGTCCCGATTTCACCAACCCCGACAACTACCGCCCCGCGCCCAACGGCCTGAACAACCGCAACGACGGCAGCTTTCACCGCATCCGCGAACTGCGCGGCAATGCCCGGTATGCGCTCCCCCTGGCCACGCCGCTTTTCTTCAAGACGGGTTTCAACTGGCGCGAACAGCAGGTCTCCACGTGGAACCTCACCCGCCGCTGGAGCTACGCCGGCACCGGCCCGCTCGCGGCCGATCCGTCCGCCCTCATGTACGACCGCGTGAAAACCGGCCGGCCGATCCCGCAGTGGCAGTCCGACGACTTCATCAAGAACGGCGTGCCGGTGAACCCGGCGCTCTGGCGCGAGGACGTGTACTACCACGAGTCGACGAAGTTCACCGGCACGCGCAAAGTCACCGAGACGGTCTCGGCGGGCTACGTCATGGCGCAGGGCAGGCTCGGTCCCGACGGCTTCCTCAAGCGCACCGGCTTTCTCACCGGGGTGCGCGCCGAGAAGACCGA
The DNA here is from genome assembly GCA_937952235.1 of uncultured Opitutia bacterium. GTDB lineage: Bacteria > Verrucomicrobiota > Verrucomicrobiia > Opitutales > Opitutaceae > ER46. The sequence goes on from CALFZM010000001.1 coordinate 46,671, forward strand.
CATGGACAGCTGGGGTTGGGTGCGGGCCCGCATCCCGAGCCCGGCCGCCCAGCAGGTCGCCGATCCGGTCGGCTCCGCGCAGCGCGACTATGCCAACACCCGGCGCGAGATCAGCGGCAGCTACACGAAGTCCTTCCCGAGCGTCCACCTTACCCACGAGGTCACCCCGAACCTGAAGGCGCGGCTGAGCTGGTCCACCAGCTTCGGGCGGCCCGCGATGAGCAACGCCCTGCCCAACGAGTCCGTCAACGAGACGGCCCAGACGCTGACGCTCAACAATCCCGCCCTCCTCCCGCAGATGGGAAAGAGCTGGGACGCGACCCTCGATTACTACTTCGAGCCCGTCGGCAATTTCTCCGTCGGCTGGTTCAGGAAGACGATCAAGGATTTCATCGTCAGCGGCATCAACGCCGGCACCGTGCCGACGGGCACCGGCAACGGTTTCAACGGCGAGTACGGCGGGTTCACGATCCTCACCACCGCCAACGCCGGCACCGCCACGGTCGAGGGCTGGGAGGTGCAGTACCAGCAGCAGCTCACGTTTCTCCCCGGCGTGCTCAAGGGCCTCGGTTTTCTCGTGAACTACACCGAGCTCAAGACCAACGGTGACTTCGGCGGCACGAGCAACCTCACGACCGGCCAGGTCGCCGGCTTCATCCCGCGCACCTGGAACGTCAACCTCAACTGGCGCTACGGCAAGGTCAGCACCCGCGTGCTGGTGAACTACACCAGCGACTACATCACGAGCTACACCGCCACCGCGGTCGGCCGGAACCTGTACCGGTTCGAACGCACCGCCGTGAACGCCGGGCTCGAGTACCGGATCCGGCGCGACACCAACCTCACGCTCGACGTCGCCAATCCGTTCGCGGAGCCGCAGCGGCTCTACCGCGGGATTCCCGACCAGATGCAAAGCACGATCAATAACTTCACCACGATCACGGTCGGCATTGCCGGACGCTTCTGACGGTCGGGTCCCGGGGAGCGACGGTTGTTTCCCGCATGGGGCGGCGATCGCCGGCCGCTGCTGACTTGGCACGCCACTCGCTCCGTCGTGGGCATGTCCAGCGTGCTCGACGTCCTGCGCGGGTACCCGGTGCGCACGTTCGCGCCCGGCGCCGCCGTGCTCGAGCAGGGGGAGCGGACCGGGCTGCTTTACGTCCTCGTCTCGGGCGCGGTGGCCGTGCTCAAGGACGACGTCGAGGTGGCGCGCGTGAGCGATCCGGGCGCGATCTTCGGGGATCTCTCCGCCTTGCTCGACGGCCCGCACACGGCCACCGTCCGCGCTCTTCGCGAATCGGCGTTCCACCTCGTCGTGGAGCCGCGCACTTTCCTCCTCCAGCACCCCGCCGTCGCCCTGCAGTTGTGCGAGCTGCTGGCCCGGCGGCTGGATTCGCTCAACAAGTACCTGGTCGATGTCCGCCACCAGTTCGCCGGGGACGGGCACCTCGGGATGGTCGACGACGTGCTCGACACGCTGATGCACCGTCAGCCGCGGAAGCGGATTCCCCCGAAGCCGTCCGCGCTCGACGCCCCGTGACGGCGTCCCTGCCGCAGTCGTACTCGCGGCCGGCGGTGTTCTGCCGCCGCGACCCGCCGGGGCGGGACCCGCGTGCGTTCACGCGGCGTCTGCGCCGAGGGCGTTGACCGCCGTTCCCTCCTGCGAGGTCCACTCCGCCGTCATTGCGCCGAGATCGAGCACGATCGTCGTGGGCCGCGGTCCGATCTGCCGCCCTGGATTGAAGACCCAGGTCCGACCCACGCGATCGATCCAGGAACCTTCCTGGTAGAAGGGCGAGTTGTGGATATGGCCGCCCAGCACGGCGTCGGGCTGGAAACGCTCGATCCAACCGCGGAGCGCGTCGTCCCCGATGAACTTCCGCCCCGTCCAGCTCGTGCGCGAACCCGTCGGCGGCGCGTGGTACAGCCACACCCAGCGCCCGTCCGCCGGCTTCAACTGTGCCTCGCCGGCCAGGAAGCGCTCCAGCTCGCCGCGTGACTGGTCTCCGTCCCACCAGGGGCAGATCGTGATCCGCGCCCCGTCGATCGTGACTCCCTCGCCGTCGACGAGGATGTCGTCCGCCCGGGCGGCCTGCAGCCAGGCGGCGACCGATTCGTCCGCGGCGTTGCGACTGTCGCCATCGTGATTGCCGGAACAGACCAGCACGCGGCCCTTTTGGCGCAGCCGGACCAGGTACTTCTCGACGACCGCAATCTGCACGTCCGCCTCGAGCGGCGAGCTCAGGTCGAGCAAATCTCCGCCGATCGCCGTCGCATCGAACTTCGGCGCCTGTTCCAGGAGCCAGTCGAATTGCTTGAGCGAGTAATGGAGATCGGCGACGAAAAGCAGGCGCATGCTGGGCGGGGCAGGGTGCCTGCCTCCAGCACACCGCAGGCCAAGCGGCGTCCGCGCGCGCGTGACGGTGAGGCCATGGCCCAGCCTTGGCTTCCGGATCGGTCCGCCCATTTTCCAGCCCGCATTGCCGGTGCTCCCTTCCATGTCGTTCACCTCCGCTTCCTGGCTACCCGGGCTGCTTCCCATCCGCGGCTGGATGAGCGTGCCGGAACTGCTGGTTGACGACCAGGGCGCGGTGTTGATCGACACGGGATCGCCGGGCGATCTCGGCCGCATCCGGAAGGCGATGACCCGCGCCGGCGTGGGCCCGCGCGACGTGCGCGCGATCCTGCAGACGCACGGCCACCTCGACCATGCCGGCAACACCGCCGAACTCCACGCGTGGACCGGGGCGCCCGTCCATGCGCATCCTCTCGAACAGGCCCACCTCGAGGGCGGGTTCCCGTACACCGGCCTGGCCCGCGTATGCGGCGCGCTCGAGGCACTCGGCCGCGGCGTCCTGGGCTACCGGCCGGCCCGGATCGACGTGCCGCTCGCGGATGGCGACGTGCTGCCATTCTGGGGCGGCCTGCGCGTCGTGCACCTGCCGGGCCACACCCTCGGTCACTGCGGGTTTCTGTCGCTGCGCCACGATCTCCTTTTCTCGGGCGACCTCTGGGTGCGGTTCATGATGCGCACGCAGCTTTCACCGCCCATCTTCACCGCCGCGCCTGCACTCGTGGGGCCGAGCCTGCGTCGCGTGCGCGCGCTCAACCCGCGCTGGATCGTGCCGGGCCACCTCGACTTTGCGGATCTCGTCGCGTTGCGGCGGCGGTTCGACGAGCTGTGCGGCGAAGTCGAACGCCGGCGGGCGGCGAAGGTTGTTTGAGAATGGGGAAGTTTCGCGCAGAGACGCGGAGGCGCGGAGATCGATTCAATCGGAATGGCAGGATCTGCGCGCCTTGGCGCGTGGACGTACTTTGAGCCTCCGCTACGCCACGCGACTGAACGGTTCCAGCCGCACGTCGGTCCGGATGTGATCGAGCAGCGCAGTGATGGAAGGCGCGCCGGCCGACTTCAGGCTTTGGTACAGCGCTGCATCCCGGGCACGGACGGCGGGGAAATCACCGGCATCGATCAGTTGTCGGATTTCCGGATCGAGCACGTAGCCGAGGAAAACGTGCCGCAGGTCACGGGCCTTGGTCGCGTCGAGAGCCGTAGTCGCGACGTACCGGTCGAATTGCTCGGCCGCCAGCTGTTCACGCGTCGAGATCGCAGGAGTGTGACCGAAGACGAGCTGAAGTATCTCGCGCAACGTCGGCGTGCGGTCCGATTGGAAAACCCGTTGCAGCTTCAACAAATCCCAAAACTCCTTCGGTCGTCCGAGGAGCAACCGGGCCACCAGGAACTCGGCAGCCGGCCAGTCCTCGGCGGCCACGGCCGCGCTGAGTTCAGGATGCCGCGCAGCGGCTTCCATCGCCTGGGCGGCGAAGCGTTCGCGATACATCTCGCGATCGATGCGCATGCCTTCCGCGCCGATGGACTCGTGCACAATCGCCGCGATTGGATCGGGTGAGGTGCTCGTGAAGGCGCCCGGTCGGGGAGGATCGCCGCCGTCGGCGCCCGGCCCTTGGTCCGCCAGATGCGGCAGCTCGAGCCGGCGATCGTAGTCGAATCTCTCCTCGAAGAATTCGCAGTTGGCGAAGAAATCGAACAGTGCAAATCCGTCCTTCGGTTCCCGCTGACGCTCGGCTCCAGCTCCGTGTTCGAACGTGAACAACCGGGTGCCGCGGCCCTTGATCTGGATGAAGTCCGTGGGCGAAAAGATGGGGCGCGCCAGCACGACGTTGAGCAGGTCTTCGCAGTCGTAGCCGGTTGTCATCATGCCCACGGTCACACACACCCGGGTACGGCTGGTCGGATAGTCGCGAAATTCGGCGTCCCGCCACCGTGAGCGGCCGTTCAGATGGTTGTTGGCGAAATCGATCGTCATCTGCTGTGCACCCGGTTGGTCCGAAGTCACCTGAACCGCAAATGCCGAGCCGGCCCCATACGCTTCGGGCCAGCGGCGGGTGGCGGCCTCGTTGAGCAGCATCACGAGCTTGGTCGCGTGTCGCCGGCTCACCGCAAAGCAGATCGTCTTGCCGATTTCGCCGGTGATCGGGTCGCGGCGCGCGTGGTCGAGGAAGCAATTGACGAAGCTTCGGTTCGTTTCATCGGAGAAGAATTTCCGTTCGAAATCGCGGCTCGCGAAAACGAGCTCCGTCTCCTGGCCGTCCTCGTTCGCCTCGACCTTCACATTGTAGCCTTCGGCCAGCATCTGGGTGGTGATCTCCGTGCGGGCGTCGAGCGCGATGGGATTGACCAGATAGGGCTTGGGCTTGGCGCGGACGGCGTCGAGCAGGCTGTAGCGGAACGTCGGTACACCATCGTCGCTGCCGAACGTGCGGTAGGTGTCGAGCAGCAGGCGGCGTTCGTAGGCCGCCGGGTCGTCGGTGCGGGCCGCGTCGTCGACGCCCTTGAGGTAGTCGCGCGGCGTGGCGGTCAGCCCGAGCTTCGCGCCGACGAAGTACTCGAAGATGGCGCGGTTGTTGCCGCTGATCGTGCGGTGCGCCTCGTCGCTGATGATGAGCTGGAAGTCCGTCGGGGCGAACTCGGTGAGGAACCGGTTCTGCGCAGCCAGGCTCTGGATCGTCGTCACCACGACCTGCGCCGTCCGCCAATCCTGCCGCTTCTGTTTGTAGATGACCGTTTCGATGCCGTCGTTGGCGAGGTAGCTCCGGAAGTTTTTCTCGGCCTGTCGCTCCAGTTCGAGCCGGTCGACGAGGAATAGCACCCGGCTGGCATTTTCGGACCGGAGATAAAGTTTGGTCACGGCTGCGCTGAGCAGCGTCTTGCCGGTGCCGGTCGCCATCTCGAATAGGAAGCGATGTCGGCCCGGCAACGCCGCCTGCTGGAGCGCCCGGATCGCAGCGATCTGATAGTCGCGCAGCAGCCGGATCTTCTTGTTCACCGCCACCTCGGCGCGTTCGGCGGGCGAGTAACCAGGCCATTTCGCATCCTGCGAAACCGCGACGTAGTTTTCGTCGACCGCGATACTGGCGAGCCGCTGCGGGTCGGGCCGCCACTCGGCCGCCCGGCCGAGTTGTTCCAGCGGCAGGATGCGCGACACTTTGACGGGGTTTCCCTGGCGCAGATTCCAGTAGTAGTGGACGAGCCCGTTGCTGAGGAAAATGTGGCTGGCCCCGAGATTCGCCGCGTAGGCGCGCGCCTGTTCCTTGGCCGAGAGCGGATCGATGCTCTCTTTTTTTGCTTCGACGACGGCGACGGGACGCCCGTCGGTGTTCAGCAGCACATAATCGACAAAGCCGCCGGGCGCGTGCTCGTAGTCCGCGCCCAGTTCCACGTTGGGCGCGAACACTTTTTTCGTCACCCGGTGCTCGCAGACGATGTTTTCCCGCCGCCCCTGCCGATCCGGAAGAAATCGCCAGCCCGCCTCCTCCAGGAGCTTGTTGAGGGCGATGCGGGCCTGGGCTTCGGAGGGCATGGCGACCGAGAATCAGTCCCTCCCCAGATTCACGCGGTCAGTGCCGAGTGATCCCAACGCTGGTCTTTCAAACGCGTCCAGGCCTTGCGCAGATGGTCGGGCTGGAGGAGTTGCTTCTTCCGGGCACTCCAGCTCTGAACTTCGCTGATCGCAACGTCTGGATTCTCGCGGGCCTGCGCGTTGTGCTGCATCACCCAGTGCACCGAACTCAAGAGTTCGAGACCGTAGGCATCTTCAAATCCGCCGATAAGTCCGACGACCTGAGTCATGCGGGATTTCGTTTCCTCGTGGCCCGCGAGAAATTCTTCCGCCTGCTCGACCGCGTGCGGCATCAGTTCAATCGGCTTGGTTGGATCGTCAGTACCCTCACCGTAGCCGCGGGTGAGATGATTCTCCATGCGGATCAACGAGTGCCGAAGATTGGGCGCATACGGACCGAACTTGCCCTGTTCGAATCTGAGTTTCGGGATCGGTTCACCGGCGGCCTTCAAGAAATACATCAGCTTGTGAATCTCCAGCAGACTCACGAATGGATCGAGCAGACCTTGCAGGTAGCGATCCATCAGCGCGACGAGAGCAGCCTGCCCCAGAGTCATCTTGGTTGCCGTCGTCCGATTGGGCATTGTCGCTGCGGCCGGGGCACCCTTCGGCGGAAACACAAGGACGCGAACGTCAGGCAGCGTTGAAAGCGCAGCCTCGATCCGCGGGCGAACATCGCTCCATTCGAGTCCGCCATTTCCGCAGCCAAGGGGAGGAAGCGCGATGGACTTGATGCCAAGATCGCGGATCTGGGCGACGAGATCGCTCAAGCCGGCGTCGATGTCCGCGATTTGGCTGCGCGCACGCCAGTGCCCTTTGGTCGGAAAGTTGATGATCCAACGCGGGCCTCCAGCCAGCCCGCCGAGGTCGAACACGTGCATCTTGCCAAGTCGTACTGCGCCTTGCGCGCAGGCTTTCTCGTAGGCGCGAAACATCTCCGGAAAAGCCTGACGAAATTGCAGGGCGATGCCCTTGCCCATCACACCCTCGGTGTTGACGGTGTTGACGAGGGCGTCGACGGGCGCCTCCAATAAATTGCCTTGGGCAAGTTCGATCATGGGTCAGTAATACCAGTCCGTATGCACGTGGACTGTCGGGCGGTGGGTTGCGTTAGCAAGCGCACGATTGACTTCGTCGGCAACAGCCGAGTTCTGGCAACCGATGGCTTCGATCGCAGTGAAGGGAAAGAAGTCCGCCACGAGAAACTCGGCCGACTTCTGACTCGTGCGGCCCTGCCACATGCGCGCCCGGATCGCCTCCCAATCGAGTGAGGCCAACGCGCGGAGGTCGGCGTAAAATGAGGGGTAGGCAGCACCGGCGTTGCCGTCGCTGATCGCCCACGGCCGGTTTAGCGCTGTTGCAGTGGCGACGGTGCTAACCAGGTGAATGACGGTTCGCTGGCATCCTGGTTCGCGGCCCGTCCGGCCAAGGTTCAGGACAAATAGCATGGGAGAGCGCGGGCAATAATAGAACGGCACAAACTCGCCCACGAACCGGTTGCTGCAGCAAGCAACGCGAGTTTCGGTTAGACGACGATGCTTGATGTGGTCGTAACCAATTCGCGTGTGCTCCTGGCCCGCCATTGCCGCGTCCGACTGCAATCCGCCACCGGCCAGGATGCCGGGGAGATTGGCCACATCGGTGATGTGGTAGATGCGGGTGGTGGCGGGATCGACGGGCATGGCGGATCAGCGTGTCCGCTTACGACATAAATAAGAGGTCGTTGACCTCGTGCAACTTCCGATCCGCGTCACGATTCGGAACAAATAAGAATCGAAGCCGTTCAGGCGGGTTCCGTGCCCCAGACGCGGGCGAGCACGCGCTGGATTTTGGCTTCGAAGGCGGGGATCAAGCCGCGCACCACTTCGATCTTCGCCGCCTCCGTCTCCAATTCTGCCACGATTCGCTCTTGTTCGGGGAGCGGGGGCAGGGGGACTTCGAGTGAGAGCAATTGCGGTTTCGAAATGTTCTTCATGCTTCCGCTCGTGCCATGGCTAAGAGCACTGATTCGAGCGCGGCAGATGTCCGACGCCAACACCGCTTGAACGTAGCGAACCACAACGTCCCGCCTAGAGATCACGGTTTGCCAGAGCCGGTCGGGAAGAAAGAGGCGCGGATAGTCAGCACCAACGTACGCATTGGCTCCCACCAGAGCCTCCGTGTTCATTCTGCTAATGATAATGGTGTTTCGCCTTACCGGACATCGCACCCGCTTCGTCTCATCAGGAAGAACCGCTTTGTGTTGTTGAGGCTCGAAAGCGCCAGATGTGACGCAGCTCGTCTTTAGGATCCCGACTTCCCCATCGACAATCGGCCTGCTGGTCGAATTTACGCTCACTCCGGATTCCAGTTCATCAACAATATCGCCGAGTTCTACGACCGGCCAATCAGGATCCACAGCCACTCGATGGCGGTAGGCCGCAAGGATTTGGCGGGCGCCGTCGATGACTTGCTGGTAGCCCTCGATCTCCGCCACGATCCGCCGCTGTTCGTCCAGCGGCGGCAGGGGGATTTCGAGCTCCTTGATTTGTTGGTAGTTCAGTCCCTCACGTGACGCCCCAGACTGTGCCGCCTGAATCTGACCCTGCATCGCATCGCCGTTGAGACAGTGCGAAAGAAATACCGGGAGGAGCTTGTCGGTTGGCCGGAGAATCGCCACGTGCTGATTCACGTTCGCTTTTTGTGTCTCTTTGTAGACGGCACTTCGACCTATCGAGGCACCGGTGATATTCAGAAAAACGTCCCATTGCTTGACTGCGGTGCGGATCATTTCCGCGTGCGTTTCTTCAGATATGAATGCGGCATCCGAAAAATCGCAGGAGCCCCTAAGCACGTTTTGGCTGCGGATGAATCGAACACCCGACGAGGGGTAATTTGCTTTCCCGCCCTTGGGTGTAAAGCCGCTCCCCACAAATGAGAGCAAATCGCCAAGCGGCACTCGTGCATGGACGGCATCTACAATGTCCGCCTCGCCGAAGAATCGTTCTGCGGAGAGTGAAACGCTACTGTGCGCCAGCAACTCCCGTTTCTCGGCGAGTCTCCATTCGACGGGAGTTGCGAAGTCGGCGACGAGTATTCCTTTGAACCATGCCTTTACCAAGCGTTCGGCTTCAGGAAGATCGTTCGCTTCGATTTCGTTTCGTTTGTCACCAAGGTCAAACCCATCGGCGGCGATTTTCAGGAAGAGGACCCTGTCGGTGCTCCGCGCGAGTTTCTTGTCGAGAAACAGGATGCTCGTCTTCACGCCAGAGTAGGGCTTGAAGCAGCCGGCGGGCAGGCTGACGACGGCGACGAGGCTGTCCTCGACCAGGAACCGGCGGAGCTTCACATACGCGTTCTGCGTGGTGGCGACGATGCCGTTGGGCACGATCACGCCAGCGCGGCCGTCGGGCGTGAGGTGTTCGGCGATGTAGTCGGTGAAGAGCACCTCGGACTTCTTCGCCGGGATGCGAAACCGCGTGTGAGGCACGACTCCGCCCTTCGGCGTCATGAACGGCGGATTGGCGAGGATGAGATCATACTTCTCGTGCCAGCGTGCGTCGTTGGTGAGCGTGTCGTAGATGTGGATCGTCGGCGTGGCGAAGTCGTGCAGGAACAGGTTCACGCGGCTCAGCTTCACCATCTGGTCGTTGATGTCGTAGCCCGTGAAGTTGCCGTAGAGCTGCCGCCGCTGCTCGTGCGTGAGCCGGTCGCCGCGCAGCGTGGAACCGGGAGAGGTGTGGTGCGCGAGGATGTGCCGGAACGCGGAGACGAGAAACCCGCCGGTGCCGCAGGCGGGGTCGAGGATGCGTTCGCCTGGTTGCGGATCCAGGCAGGCGACGATGAAGTCGATGATGTGGCGGGGCGTGCGGAACTGCCCGTTGTCGCCCTGCGCACCCATGCACTGGAGGATGTATTCGAAGGCATTGCCGAGCTCCTCGCTGTGCGAATAGGCGAAACCGCCGAGCTCGGTGAGAAAGAGCGTGAGGATGCGGCCGTCGCGAAACTTCAGGAACGCGTTACGAAAAATGTCCCGGAAGAGCGGCGGCAGGTGCGCGGCGACGTCAACGTCGGACTGTTTCTGCTCATCGCGGAGCTTCTTGGCGCCGCCGAGCAGTTCGAGGCCGTCGGCAAACCGGGCCATGCGTTCGTCGGCGGAGACGGTCTGCCGCATGAGTTCGCGCCACCGGTAGGGCGCGAGGGCGCCAGTGAAGAACGAGCGTTTGCCGCCCATGGCGACGGATTCCTCGTCGAGGTCGTCCATGAACTTGTAGATCAGGGCGAGCGTGATGAGCTCGACCTGGTCGGTGGGCAGCGGGAGTTTGCCGACGAGGATGTCGCGGCAGGAATCAATGCGGCGCTTGGTTTCGGACGTGAGCACGGGTTTCCGTCAAGGTGCAGGAACCGGCTGAGCCCCGGCAATGCCGGATACAAGTACTGGGCGAGAAAGCGGAATGAGGCCGGCGGATCGGCTTGGCCCGGAATGCTCTCGCGCAGAGACGCCGAAGCGCGGAGATCGACCCAATCGACCGGCTCGTCCTCCGCGCCTTTGCGCCTCTGCGCGAGACGTCTTCGATACGCTCGAGGACTCGTTCCGCCTTCTCTCTGTCGCGCTCAGCCATCGCTCCACCGCCGCAACACCGCTTCGATCACCGGCCGGACTTCCTGGCGGGCGAGATCCCGGTCGCCGTGGCGCATCAACAGGCGATCGTACGAGGTGTGCTCATGACGGATGTGGGCGATCACTGCCAGCTTCAGCGGTTCCGGGTCGAGTTCTTTGGCGGCGGCGGTGCGGCCGACGCGGCCGCTGTGCTTCGCACCCGCCCAGGCGGCGATGCGCGCCGCCTCTTCCGGCGGGCAGCCGGGAAACTGCGCGCGGATCGCCGTGGTCAACGCCGCGAGAAAGACCGGCTCCTGCGCCTCACGCCGCAGCGCGGCCCGCTCGCGTTCCCGGGCGCGGATGTCGGCGTCGGACAGCGACTCCGCTTCCGCGGCCCGGATCGCCTCGGGCGTGACGAGGATGCCCTGGCGTTCGTAGCGCTGACGCGAACGTGACCACTCGACCACGACCGCGCGCAGGGGTGAGTGTTTGGTCGCGCGCCGCGTGATCGCGACGTTCCCCCGGGGTAGGAACTCGAGGTGACCGAGGTCGGCGCAGTCGAGGCAGAGCGCCCGCTGCGCTTCCACCCGGATGAACTGGCCGCGGAAGAACTCCGCGCCGCAGTCCGCGCACTTGCCGTCGTGCCGGGTGATGAAGACGACGATCTCGGGGTCCTTGCCGGCGGCAGGTTCAGTCGGAGAAGAGCCGGACGGGCCAGGTGTCATGAAGAGAGACTCGGCTTTTTTCCAGGCTGGCAGCGGCGGCGTTGGGTGGGAGCGCGGACGTCCTCGTCCGCCACCATTGACGATGCGGACGGGGACGTCCGCGCTCCCAGGAGGAACCCGGCGGCGGAAGCGAATTACTTCGCCGCCGCGACCTCCGCCGCGAGCAGCTCGCGCACCTTCGCCCGGGCATCAGCCTGGGGGATTTCTCCCTTGTCCACTTTGGCCAGCAGCGCCTTCTGCGCGAGGTAGTCCTTGTTCACGATACCGGCCTTGCTCTGCAGCATCCGCCAGGCTTTCCGGCGTTCGACCGCGAAGAGCACCATTTGGCGGGACACCGCGTAGTGCTTCAGCTTCCCACCCTCCTCGGTCTTGATGTAGCACCCGAAGTTAGGGACGAAACTGCGGTGATTCCGCTCGAACACGCGCCGGTGAATCACGTCGTCCTGGGTGATGAACGCCAGCGTGTCGTCGAGCAGCGTCAGTTTGGCGACCTCCTCGTCCTTGACCGCCTTCACATGCTTCCGGAACCGGCCTTCGGTGAGCGCCCAGTGGGCAACGGTGTAGTTGTACTCCTCCCCGGTGGTCGCGTACTTCGTCCGCCACCAGTCGCGATCGGGCGTCGGGTTGCCCTTCAGGTCGAAGGCCTCCTGCGAAGTCTCGCCACGGCGCGGGTTGAAGACGAACTCCGGCATGCCGCGGCCGTCGCGCACGAGCTTGGCCTGGTCGGCGCTCATGTTGTCGGCGACGGCGTGCTCGGGCTGGCAGGTCGTGTAACTCTGGAAGAAGGCGGTGCCGCGGTACTCGAGGCCGTCGAGCATCGCCTTGTAGAGCTTGGCCGAGTTGGCCATCGAGACCTGCGCGACGAACGG
>CALFZM010000002.1 GCA_937952235.1 uncultured Opitutia bacterium
CCACCGGCCTGCCGGTGGAAGAGATGGGCGGGCGGCTGGCCGAGGCGATGCCCGTCGACGCGAACGACCTCCGGGCCCTCGCGCAGGCGCGGGCGCAGCGCGTGCGGGATTACTTCATCCATGACGGCAAGATCGCCGCGGAGCGCATTTTCCTCGCGAAGGATGCCGCGGATGCCGCCGGCCAGGGCAAGGGCCCGCGCGCGTTCCTCAGCCTGCAGTAGCCGGTCTGCCACGGCGAACGGCACTCTCTCTCCGGAAGACTCCGCTCCGTCGCAGCCGCGGCGCCGGGAAACCGGCGCCTTCGAATCCGAATTTCGGTGACGACTCTACCCTTCGCTCCGCTCCCGGTTGCGGGGGTGAAACTTCGCGTGCTGGTCAAGCAGGCGCTCCGGCTCGACCGCGGTGTAGATCTGCGTCGTGGAAATGCTCGCGTGTCCGAGCATCTCCTGGATGGCACGCAGGTCTGCGCCCCCGGCCAGCAGGTGGGTGGCGAACGAATGCCGCAGCGCGTGCGGCTTGACCGGCTTGGTGATTCCGGCACGACGGGCGTGCGCCTTCACGATCATCCACAGCGCCACGCGGGACAGCGCGCGACCGTGATGATTGAGGAAGAACGCGCTGCCCGTGTGCGGCCGCACCAGGTGCGGCCGGCCGGACAGCAGGTACACGCGCAGCGCATCGCGCGCCTTCGCGCCCACGGGGACGAACCGTTCCTTCGCGCCCTTGCCGAACACCCGCAGGAATCCCTGCTCCAGGTCGACCTGCTGCAGGGCGAGCGCCGCGAGTTCCGAGACCCGCAGCCCGCTCGAGTAGAAAAGTTCCAGCAGGGCACGGTCGCGCAGCGAACGCGGATCGCCTCCGCCCGGCGCGACCACGAGCCGTGCCACCTCCGCGGGGGTGAGCGTGTGCGGGATTCGTCGTGCCGGCTTCGGTCCGCTCAGCAGGGCGGTGAAATCGTCGTCGCGCCGTCCTTCCCGGATGAGGAACCGTGCCAGCGAGCGCAGGGCGGACAGTTTGCGCGCGAGGCTCGTCACCGTGTAGTCGGCGTCCGAAAGCGCGTGCACCCACGCCGCCGCATCGTCCGCTCCCACGCTTTTCCAATCCGCCACGCCGCGCCGCGCGAGGAACTGCGCGGCCTGGTCAAGATCGCGGCGGTACGCCGCGCTGGTATTGGCGGACAGGCCCCGTTCGAGGCCGATGTACGCGAGAAACCCCTCGATGTCGCCGGCAAACGCGGCCGGTGCCCGGCTCGCGGCAGAGGATGGGGACGAGGGGGGCACGGCGTGTTTCCGAGCATGACGGCGTCGAGACCTTCGCACCGCAACCCCGATTGCCGGCTTCCGGCCGCGCGCCGTGAACGGTCGCGCGACGTTCTCAGTACGACCGCCGCCGCGGGGGCGGCGTGTAGTTGGGATTCGTCTCCTTCATGCGGAATGTGATCCGCGCCTTCTCGAGGTCGTAAGGACTCATCTCCATCTTCACCGTGTCGCCTGCGGCGATCTTGATGAAGTTCTTCCGGAGCTTGCCGGAAATATGTGCGAGCACCACGTGCCCGTTGGCCAGTTGCACCTTGAACATCGTCCCCGGGAGGACGGCCACAACCTTACCTTCTACTTCGATGGCGTTATTGTCCGATGACATGGGTAACGCAGGGCGGGTTCGCGATTTGGCGGAGCATGATGCGTGGCTTCAAAACCACCTTGTAAGGGCGAAACGCCCGGACTTAGTCAAGGCTTCCCCTCCGAATGGCAGAGAACACCCCTGAATCTTCCACCCCGCCGCCCTGCCCCTTCGAGAAACGCTTCCCCTCTCAGCTTGTGCGGGACGACGTTTTCTACATGAGCCTGGCCTACAATCAGGCCATCGACGCCTGGCGGCGGGACGAGGTGCCGATCGGAGCCGTGATCGAGCGCGACGGCGAGGTCCTGGCTGCGGCGCACAATACGGTGGAAAGTGCCCGCGACCCGACCGCCCATGCCGAGATGCTCGCGATCACGCAGGCGGCGGCGAAGCTCGGGGACTGGCGGCTGGAAGGGGCTACCCTCTACGTGACCAAGGAGCCCTGCCCGATGTGCTCGGGCGCGATGCTCATGTCGCGCGTCCGCCGTGTGTGCTTCGCGGTGCCGGATCCAAAGATGGGCTGCCTCGGCGGAGCGACCAACCTCAACGACCTGCCCCGGGTGAATCATCACGTCGCCCTGACTTCCGGCGGCGTGCTGGAGACCGAGTGCCGCGACTTGCTCCAGGCATTCTTCAGGCTGCGACGCGCAGAGTCCCCGTGAAGCGTTCGCGGCCGCGAGCCGCTCAGCCACGAGCCACGCCGTTGGCCTTCAATTCGCCCATGAAGACGGCCACACCGAAGGTGGAGCGGATTGTCCTCAAGCCGCTGCGGACCGGGCCGTCGCACGTCAGCCGCCTGGGGGCAGGCGGCTCCATCCAACTGCATCGGGCCGGCTCAGCGCTTGCCGCCTTTTTTTCCCGCCTTGCCGCCCGGTGGCGGCCCGCGGCGGATGAAGCTGGGATCAGGCGTGCCGCGCCAGAAGCGAGGCAACGAGGGAAAGTCGTCGGTGAGGACGTAGTAGTAAGTGCCGCCCGGAAAGTCCGGCGTCGGCCCGGTGCGGCCGTTGCATTCGTCGAGGTCCCCGCTCCCCGGCACGTATTCCCAGTCCTCCACGAAGGTGCCGTCATGACGCCCGCCAGGCCCGCCGGGACGTTCGCCGGCCTTGAGCCGGTAGCTGGAACGCGCGCGCCGGAGCGGCGACGCCGCCGGGTCGGCATCAGCCGGAATCCAGGGCCCGTAAATCGGGAAACCATCCGCCGCCCAGCCCATCAGCACCATCTTCGGCCGGCCACCGGTGAGATTCGTGAGGAGTGCCGCGGAAAGCCCATGGTAGTGATACGCGCCCGTGGGCTGCACGTGCGCATGCTCGCGGTCGATGCCGAGGTTGCGTCCGCCGCCCAGCGCCTCGTACTGCCAGCCGCTCGCACGATCGTCGCGCCACCACTCCGCCGCCGCCGGATCGAAGACGACGCCGTTCACCGCGATGCCGAGCGGACTCATGCCGAGCGGCGTGGGTTTCGCCGCGATCACCGGGGTGAGCGGCACGCGGAATTCGTGCCGCTGCGGCGCGATCGCATTGGGATTGCCCCGCACCGGAAACACTCCCGTGGCGTGATCGGGCAGGCCGTTCGAACGTATCACGCGGTGACCGCCCGATACAGTGATGGTGACCTCGGGCGCCGCGCCGTTCCACTCAGCGACCGACAACGCCTCGTGGCCTGGGTGGGCCGGCAGGAGGGACGCAGGGCAGGTCAGCAGCACGACGAGAAGCAGGCAGCGGAGCAACATGGGGAACGCGTAATGCACGTGATCGGACGCGGCCGCCGGGAAAAAGTGAATGCCTTCCGCGACCGCGGCCAAAGTCCGGCGGGCATCGCGGGCGCGCGGCGGCCGCGGCGACAGTTGACGCCACCGGGAGCCGGTGCATCAGTTGCTTACTCCAGTTATCGTTCAAACTCAGCAACGTCTCCCTCCCACATGGCCTTCACGCTCCCTCCCCTGCCCTATGCTCCCACGGCGCTCGAGCCCCACATCGACGCGAAGACGATGGAAATCCATCACGGCAAGCACCACAACGCCTACGTGACCAACGCGAACAACGCGTTGAAGGATCATCCCACCCTCGCGGCGCTCGATGTGAATACGCTCATCGCCGACCTGGGCAAGGTGCCGGAGGGCATCCGGGGCGCGATCCGCAACAATGCCGGCGGTCACAGCAATCATGCGTTCTTCTGGACGATCATGGGCCCCGGCAAGGGCGGCGCGCCCAAGGGCAAGCTGTCCGAGGCGATCAACGCCACCTGGGGCTCCTTCGACAATTTCAAGGCCGAGTTCGCCAAGGCCGCCGCGGGCCGTTTCGGATCCGGCTGGGCCTGGCTGATTGTGGGAGCCGACAAGAAGGTCGCCATCGGCTCGACCGCCAACCAGGACAGCCCGTTGATGGGCAAGGCCGTCGCCGGCATCGAGGGCAAGCCCGTCATCGGTCTCGATGTCTGGGAACACGCCTACTACCTGAACTATCAGAACCGGCGCCCGGACTACGTCACTGCCTGGTGGAACGTCGTCGACTGGGATGCGGCCGAGAAGAACTACCTCGCCGCGATCGGCTGAGCGCCGCGCGCCGTTTCGAAGCGCAAGAAAAGCCGCACCCTTCACGGTGCGGCTTTTTTCGGCGGCTTCGGACGACGCGCGCACGGCGGGGCGCCGTCGCGATCCCCGTCACGGACCGAGCCACACCCCTGCCTGGAGGGCGGTGGTGCCGGCGGGCGAGATCGGGGTGCTGCGGCCCGTGACCGTATCCAGGATGCACAGGACGCTGCCGCGCTGGTCGCGGGCCGTGTAGACGAGGTGACGGCCGTCGGCGAGCCAGGCCGGCTCGATGCCGTCGAACGGGGCCTTCGACACCACCTCGGCGCGGCCCTTGGAAAAGTCGTATACGGCAATCTGATACCGGCCGCCCTCGCGCACCGTGCAGGCGATCTTGTTCGGATCGGCGCGGCTCCAGTCCGGCTCGGCCGCGTAGCTGAACCCGGTGCCAAGGCGCGAGGGAGAGCCGCCGGAGGCGGACATCACGTAGAGCTGCGGACCGGGCTCCATCGCGAAGACGATCCGCGCGCCGTCCGGCGACCAGGCCGGCGACGCCTTGACCGCGTCGGAGCGCGTGCGGCGCACCAGGTTCCCGCCCTGCGCGTTGCTCGTCCAGATCTCGGGATTGCCCTGCCCGGACAGCGTCATCACCACCTGCTGCCCGTTGGGGCTGAACCGGGCGCCGCTGTTCGTGCCCTTGAAACTGGCGAATTCCACCCTCCGCCCCGTGGCCGGATCGAGCGTGTAGATGTCGGGCGCGCCCTTGCGGAAATAGCTCGTGTAAATGAGCCGAGCGCCGTCCGGCGACCAGCGTGGCGCGAGCACCAGCGAGTTGTCCCGGGTGAGCTGGCGCGTCTCACCGAGGAAGAGATCGGACGCGTAGATCTCCCCCTTCGTGCCCCGCTGCACGACAAAGGCCAGTCGCGCGGTGAAGAAACCGCGCAGGTTCTGGCCGCTGGTCTTCTGCACCGCGACGTCCGCGGCCCGCAGCAGCGCATTGCGCGCCGACGATCCGGTGGCGGTCTCGGACGCGACGGGCGTGCCGCCCCTGCCGCGGCTGATGTCGACCCGCACCTGGTTCGCGCTCAACGCGGTGAACTTGAATTCGTAGGCATGCCCACTGGTGACGCGGCGATACCGGCCGTGGGCGTGAAACGCCATGTCGGCGAGCGACTGCAGCTCGGGCGAGCCGGCGACGATGCGCACGGGAATCGTGCTGCCGTCGACGACCACGCTGATCTCGCCGAGCTTGCGCTGCGCGGACGCGACCGGGACGAGGACGAGGCTGGCGAGAAGAAAAAGGAAAGAGGATCGCATGTGGTGCAACACGACGGCAGGGCGCCGTCGCTGCGGCATTTCTATTTGCTCCGCGCCGCGGCATAACAACTCTTATTTGCTCACATTCTCGCCGCCGTGACGTCCGACCAGATCAAGGAACATCTCAAGCAAGTGAAGTATCCCGGTTTCAGCCGGGACATCGTGTCGTTCGGCATCGTCCGCACCGCGGGATTCCTCGATGGCACGGTGAAGGTGTCGCTCGCCCTCACCAGCAACGACCCCAAGGCCCCGCTGCAATTGAAGGCAGACGTCGAGAAGGCGCTGCGCGGACTGCCCGGCGTGAAGGATATCCTGGTGGAGATCGCGGTCGCACCCGCGAAGGCGGCGCCGGCGGCCGGCGGCATGACCGCCGCGGGCGGCAACCTCGCCGGCAATCAGGGCGCGCCGAAGAAAATCCGTCATGCCGTCGCGATCGCGTCGGGCAAGGGCGGCGTGGGCAAGAGCACCTTCGCGGTGAACCTCGCCTGCGCGCTGGCGCAGTTGCTGGAGGCGCAGGGCCGCAAAGGACGCGTCGGCCTGCTCGACTGCGACATCTACGGGCCGAGCGTGCCGCTGATGATGGGACTGAGCGGGCGCCCGGAAGTCGAAGGCGACGGCACCGATGCGATGCTCGTGCCGATGGAACGACACGGCGTGAAGGTGATGAGCATGGGTTTCCTCGTCGACGACAACACCCCCGTGGTGTGGCGCGGCCCGATGATCATGAAGACCGTCCAGCAGTTCATCCAGAACGTGAAGTGGGATGAGCTCGACGTGCTGCTCATCGACCTGCCGCCCGGCACCGGCGACGCACAGCTCTCGCTCGTGCAGACGATCCCGCTCGACGGCGCCGTGCTCGTGACCACACCGCAGCCCGCCGCGACCAATGTCGCCCGCAAGGGCGGGCTGATGTTCCAGAAGGTGAACGTCCCGCTGCTCGGCGTGGCGGAAAACATGAGCTTCTTTGTCGATCCTTCGGGCCAGCGCCACGAACTCTTCGGCACCGGCGGCGGCATCGCCACCGCCGAGAAACTTGGAACCTCCCTGCTCGGTCAGGTCCCGCTGATCCCGGAAATCCGCGCAGGCGGTGATACGGGCATGCCGATTGTCGTCTCCGCCCCGCAAAGCGCCGCCGCAAACGTCTTCCGCGAGATGGGTGAAACTCTGTTGCACCGCCTGCGGAAACCCGCGCCGGCGCAAATGTAACGTTCGGGAAAAATTGCGGGAATTGACACCCTTTCGACCGTCGCTCTCATTGCTGCCTGCTTCATGACTCATCCTGCGCAAGAGCCGTCGACGTCCCGGGAGTTTGTGAAACAATCCAGCCTTTATCAGGAATTCCTGGCCGAGCGTGAGGAGATCCTGAAACACAAGTGGCTGGAATCGGAGCGGCTGGGCTACGACATCGGCTTCGAACGCGCCCTGCTCGATTGGATTCGGAAGCACCGCGAAAGCTGGCGCGCCGCCCGGCGGCAGCAGCACCTCCAGTCGCCGCCGAACGGCGGCAGCAACCCGTCCGCCCCTTACCCGTCGTCACTCGACGCCAACAAACCAGCCTGAATCCCCTCTGGCGGGAGCGCGGACGTCCTCGTCCGCCTTTTTTTTGCCCAGAATTCCCGCCCACGCGCCCGCGAGGCGGCACAAAAAAGCCGGGCGCAAAGGCCCGGCAAGGGAATGGGTGGATCGCTCCACCCCGGCGGGAGACCTTACTTGATCTCCTTGTGTACCGTGTGCCGCTTCAGGTGCGGGTTGTACTTTTTCTTTTCGATGCGCTCCGTGACGGTCTTCTTGTTGCGGAACGTGAGGTAGCGCGAGACCGGCTTGCCCTCTTTCCGGGCTTCGGTGCACTCGAGGATGACTTGTTCTTGCATGGTCGTAAAGGGTTGGAAGGGTCAGAGGAAACCCGCCGACTCCGCGGGCGCAATCACAATCTCGCCCCCGTGCGCCACGCTGGGAAGTGTCCGCCGCCGCGGGTTCGTCTCCCCTCCCTTTCCCCTTCACTTTGTCCGGCAACCTCCTCCGCATCCTGTCTGACGTCCACTTCGGCGACCACGCGAGCCGGGTGAGTCGCCTGCCGCAGCTCGCGCCGCTGCTGGACGGTGTGAACCACCTGGTGCTCAACGGCGACACCATGGACACCCGGCCCGGTCCGCACCCCGCGCACACCGCCGCCTGCCGGCGCGAGATCGGCGCTTACTTTTCCTCCCGGGTGCCGCGCGTGACGTGCCTCACCGGCAACCACGATGCCGACTTCTCCTCGGAGCACTGGCTCGACCTCGCCGGCGGCCGGATCTTCGTCATCCACGGGGATGTGGTCTTCGACGACCTCGTGCCCTGGAGCCAGGACGCACCCTTCATCGCCCGGCGGCTGACCGAGGAGTTTCAGCGTCTTCCGCCCGACCACGCCGGACGCCTCGCCGAACGCTGTGCCGTTTTCCGGCGGGTCGCGCTGGCAATACCGCAGCGCCACCAATCCGAACGCAACCGGCTGAAATACGCCGCACACTTCCTCGCCGATACCGTGTGGCCGCCCCTGCGTTTGCTGCGGGTCTTCCGCGCCTGGCGCGAGGCGCCCCAACGCGCCGCCGCTTTCAGCCGCCTGCATCGACCGGCCGCCCGCTTCATGATCAAGGGCCACACGCATCGGCCGGGCATCTGGACGATGCCCGACGGTCTCACCGTGATCAACACGGGGTCGTTCTGCCGGCCGCTCGGCGGCCTGTGCGTCGATCTCGCCGCCGACACCCTTGTCGTCCGGTCCATCGTGGCACGGGGCGGCGAGTTCCGGCCCGGCGGAGCGATCGCCACGTTTGGGCTCGCCGCCGGCTGAAGTTTGCCGGAAACACCCACGATGAGCATCGAGTTCGGCTGGTGGAATCGCGACGACGAAGGGCGTCGCTACCAGGTCAACGCCGTCATCCACGGCGGCAACATCGAGTGGACCCGCCATCAGGGCCATCACACCTCATGGGAACCGCACAGCCCCTCGGATGAGGACCGCCAGCGGCTCGTCGCCGAAGCGGCCAAGCGCGTTCCCCGCCGGCTCATCACCCAGAAGCAGTTCGAGGAGATCGAACGCTTGAGCGCGCTTGACGGCCCCGGCGGGATCTCCGGCCGCCGTTACCGGCCGTCACCGGAGTTGTAGGCGCGCTGCCACCTGCGGCCAGATGAGTTTGAACGAGGGACAGTAGTCTTCCGGCCGCGCCGCCACCCGCGCGCTGACGTCCGCGGGAGCCACCCACTCGGCGTACTGGATCTCGCGCAGGTCGATCGCAATCAAGCCCGCGTAGTCGAGCCGGTACACCCAGACGAACTCCCAACCCGTCTCGACGCAGGCGTCGACCCGGAACCAGCGCTCCGGCACCCGCGCCGTTTCCAGCCGGATGCCGATCTCCTCGGCCAGTTCGCGCACCGCCGCGGCGTCGTAGTCCTCGCCTGCATCCAGATGACCCGAGCACGACGAATCCCATAATCCCGGCGAAAGGTCCTTCAGCATGGAACGGCGTTGCAGCAGCACGCGGCCGGCGCCGTCGAAAACCATCACGTGCACCGCCCGATGCCACAGGCCGGTGGCGTGCACTTCGCGGCGCGTGGCTTGGCGGACGACTTCGTCCCGCTCGTTCACGACGTCGAACCACTCCTCGCTCCCCGCGGCCTTTACATTGGTGGTCATTCGTGTCCATTCGTGCCCCCTTACCCGCCGAAACACCATGCCGAAAATCGAGGTCAACAAGGTCGCCGAGATCCTGAAGAAGAACGAAATCTCGCCCGCCATCCTGCGGCGTGTGATCGAGGAGATGAACCTCGCGGTGCAACCCGAGCCGGGCGAGGACGACAAGCCGCCACCCGTGAAGAAGCAATGGGTGATCCTGATCAGCGATCCCGAGGGCCGGCTGCCGAAGCACGACTTCGTCGGCTGGGTGCTGCAGATTCCCGACAGCGAGAGCGTGGCGACCACCACGGACCGGATCTTCCGCAGCACGTACGACCACAACACGACCAAGAAGGGCCGGCTCATGCCGGTGAAGACCGTGGGCGAGGCGCTCGAGCACGTGCCGGCGAAGCAGTTCAAGGAAGCCGACGTGTGGGTGAAGACGAAGACTCCGGTCCTCATGCTCCGGACCGACAACGAGATTCCGAAGGAGTAGCCGGCACGGCGGCATCGTCCGAAATACCAGGCAGCCGGGGGCAGCGCTCCGGCGCAGCCGCCCCTCGTCGGCCAGCCGTCCCTTCCCGCCCGGCGCTACTTCAGCGGTCCGAGGAAGTGTTCGAGAAACTGATACGCCTGCTCGTTCGACTCCGGGTTCGGCGAGTGGTCCTTCCGGTTCGTCATCGCGACGCGGTGTTCATGACCGAGGAAGCGGTTCACCGCGACCGCGTGGTTGAGCGCCACCCAGCGCGCGGCGAAATCCTCCGAACCACCCGAAACGAGGAACGGACGCGGCGCCATCAGCGCGTGCAGCTCATGCAGGTCGTGGCCCGCCTCGACGATCGTCTTGTACGGCCCCGTGCGCGGCGAGGCGGGCGTGATGAGGCCCGGCTTGCGCGTCAGCTGCGGATCGAGGCCCAGGTACCACGGCTCCCAGTAATTGACCGAGCCGCGCGCCTCGTCGAACACCACGCCGCCGTCCGACCACACCGCCGCGGCGAACTTCTCGTAGAGGCAGGAAGCGAACATCGCCCACTTGCCGCCGTACGAATGTCCCATGACTCCGATGCGTGCCGGGTCCACCTCGGGCCGCTGCGCGAGCACGGTGTGCAGGTTGGCCGCGATGTAGGCGTAGTAACTCAGCGGCTGGCACCTTACGCCGTGCAACTCGGGCTGCCGCGCCTCGTCTCCCGGCGTGCCGATCGAGAGCGTCACGAACCCGCGGCGGGAAAGCGCGAGGGCAAAATCGCGGCCCACGCCGCGGTTGCCCGTTTCCATCATGCGCTTGGCGGTGCCGGTGAGCGGCGTGGGGCCGGCGTAGGCCGCGCTCACCTCCGGCACGTAGAACGGCACGAGCACGGCCGGACGCCGGCCGGCGAAATGCGGGGCCGGCAGCAGCAGGATGGCGTGCTGGAGGACTCCCGGGACGATCTCCACCTGGACGCGATATTGCGTCATGCTCTCGCGATCCTGCTTTTCCCCCAGCACGAGCCGCGGCCGGGCAATCAGCTCCGGCCAGGGGCCGAGCTGCGCGTGCCAGTAACGCAGGATCTCGGCGCGCCGGGCCGGCCAGTCGGCCGGCGACGCCACCGGGCGGCCGTCGTAGAACCGGAGCGGCGAAGCATACGAACCGTATTTGCCCGCGAACTCCGCGGGCGGAGAGAAGAAGGGGCGCAGGTTGGCGGGCACCGCGGTGGACGCCGCCGCCGCGAGCTGCGGAGCGAGGGCGGTCAGTCCGGCCAGGAGCGCGGCGGAAAGCAGGAGGAGACGGTGCATGGGAAAGGGCCCGCGGCGGGCGGGGACAGGCGGGCGCTACGGTTCCAGTCCAAAACGCCGCGGTTCGAAACCGCGCGCCTTCAGCGCCGCGGCCAGAGCCTTGAGGTCGAGCTTCGCCCCCGGCTTCACGCCGTGCTTCGCGTACCAACCCTGGTTCAGCTCGAGCGCGAACTGCAGCCGGTCGCCGCGGGAGGTCACCGTGTTTTCGTCGAAGGGATGCAGCGGGTAGATCTCCGCGAGCACGCCGTCGGGCTGAAAAAAACCGATGTCGAGCGGCGTGGGCGTGTTTCGCATCCAGAAGCTCATGCCCTGCGGCTTCTCGTACACGAAGATCATGCCGTCATCCGTCCCCAGGTCCCGCCGTCCCATCAGGCCGCGCTGCATCTCTTCGTTCCGCACCGCGAGCTGCATGCGAACCGTGCGCTCGCCGACGCGGATCGGGAAGAAATCCGCAACGGTTTTCGCCGGCGCCGCGGTCGCGGCCGGCCGCTCGCCGCCGCATGCGACCAGCGCGAAGGCCGGCAGCGCGCAAAGCAGCGTGATGGCCAGCGCTCGCCACCCGGCGGGGCGGAAAACCGGATTTGCATTTTTCACCGCGGCGAGGGCTAATGCGCGCCTCGGCCCAACTCAATCTCTCTCCTCTCCGTGCCCGGAAAATCCGCCTCGTCCCCGCTCCTCTACGCCGACACCGAACGCAGTCCCGACGCCCTTTACTTCGGCCGGGTTTCCGTGCCCGACGCCTTCATCGCCTTTGGCCATCGCGGACGGAAATACGCCGTGGTGGGCGCGCTCGAGTTCGGCCGCGTCAAGAAGACCTCGGACTTCGATGCCGTGCTCTCCCTGGAGACCTGGATGCAGCGGGCCCGCGCCGCGTGGCCCCGCCGCACGGTCGGCGTCGCCGAGGTCATCGCGCTGCTGGCGCAGGAGCACCGGGTGAAGCGTTTCACGGTCCCCGTCGACTTCCCCGCCGGCCTCTACGCCAGGCTGAAGCGGGCCGGCATCGCGCTCGACATCGCCGACGGCGCGCTCTTCCCCGAACGCGAACGCAAGTCCGCCGCCGAAGCCGCCGCCATCCGCGAGGGCAACCGCTGCAGCGCGCTGGGTTTCGCCGCCGCCGAGCGGATCCTGCGCGCGAGCCGCCCACGGGGCCGGCGGCTGCTGCACCAGGGCAAGGTGGTGACGAGCGAACTGCTCAAGTTCGCGATCGAGGTCGCCTGCCTCGAGGCCGGCGCCGTCTCGGCCAACACGATCGTCGCCGGCGGCGACCAGGCCTGCGATCCGCACGAACGCGGCTCGGGGCCCCTCCGGCCGGGCGACCTCATCATCATCGACATCTTCCCGCGGGTGACGCGCACCGGCTTCCACGGCGACATGACCCGCACGTTCCTCCGCGGCCGCGCCTCCGATGCCCAGCGCGCGCTCGTCGCCGCCGTGCGCGATGCGCAAGCCGGCGCGATCCGCGCCATCACCGCCGGCGTCAACGGCCGCGAGGTGCACCGCGGCGTCGTCGCGCTGTTCGAGTCACGCGGGTTCCGCACGCGCCACACCGCGCGCGGCTCGGTCGGCTACTTCCACGGCACCGGCCACGGCCTCGGGCTCGCGGTGCACGAGCCGCCGCGGCTCAGCGGCAGCGTCGACTGGACGCTGCTGCCCGATTCGGTGGTCACCGTCGAACCCGGCCTCTACTACCCCGGTCTCGGCGGCTGCCGCATCGAGGACGTGGTGCAGGTCACCACCGGCCGCCCCCGGATGCTTTCCCGTTATTCCTACGACTGGGAACTCCGATGAAAGGCCTCTCCCCGCTGCTGAAGAAGTTCGCGCGCCTGCGCATTCTCGTGGTCGGCGATGTCATGCTCGACCATTACATCTGGGGCGATGCCACCCGCATTTCCCCGGAGGCGCCGGTGCCGGTGGTCGATATCGCCCGCGACTCCTGGACCGCCGGCGGCGCCGCCAATGTCGCCCTCAACCTGGCCTCGCTCGGCGCCCGCTGCACGGTCGCGGGCTTCATCGGTCAGGACGACGCCGGCGCCCGGCTCACGACCATCCTCCACAGCCGCAAGATCGACACCCTCGCGACGCCCGGCAGCGCGCCCACCATCGTGAAGACGCGGGTGCTCGTCCAGCACCAGCAGCTCTGCCGACTCGACCGCGAGGCGCCGCCGACCGCCTATCACCTTTCCGCCGCGCGCGCGGAGAAGCTGCTCGCCGCCGCCATCGCCGACGCCGACGCCGTCATCCTGTCCGATTACGCGAAGGGCATTCTCACCGACGAAGTGGTGGGCCGGGTCACGGACCTCGCGCGGGCCGCCGGCACGTTCGTCGCCCTCGACCCGAAGCCCAGACGCCGCCTCCAGTTCCGCGACCTGGACCTCATCACGCCGAACAAGCGCGAAGCGCTCCAGCTCGCCGGCATCGAGCCGCTGCCGCACACGCCGTTCCCCGCCGCCGAGGTCTGCGCGCGCCTGCACGAACTCTACGCCACGAAGCACCTCGTCATCACCCTCGGCGAGGATGGCATGCTGCTCAGCTCCGACGGGCAGATCCTCAAGACCATCCCCACCGCCGCGCGCGAGGTCTTCGACGTCTCCGGCGCCGGCGACACCTCGCTCGCCGCCCTGGTGCTGGCGCTCGCCGCCGGCGCGCCGCTAGAAACCGCGGCGCAGTTCGCCAACGCCGCGGCCGGCGTCGTCGTCGGCAAGCTCGGCACCGCGACCGTCACGCCGAAGGAGCTGCTCGCCTACGTCAACCGTCGCTGAGCCTTGGCCTCGACGCCTCCCATTCCCGCCGGCCGCGCGCTCTTTCTCGACCGCGACGGCACGTTGATTCCCGACAAGCACTACCTCGCCGACCCGGCCGACGTGGAACTGATTCCGGGCATCGCGGGCGCCCTCGCCCACGCGCGCGCGCTCGGTTACCACCTGTTCCTGTTCACCAATCAGTCCGGTGTCGCCCGCGGCTATTTCACGGTGGACGACGTCCATCGCTGCAATGCCCGCATGGAGGAGCTCATCGGACTCACCCCGCCCCTTTTCACCGACCGTTGCATCGCCACCGAAGGCCCGGGCGATCCGCCGCTCTACCGCAAGCCGTCGCCCCGGTTCATCCTCGAGAGTATCGCGCGCCACGGGCTCGATCCCCGGCATTGCTGGATGGTGGGCGACCGCGAAGGCGACGTCGACGCCGGCCTCAACGCGCACATCCACGCCGTGGCGGTCTGCACCGGCAAACACGACGCCGCGGGCTGGGCCGCGGCGGACCGGCCGGGCGTGCCGGTGTTTCCCAGTCTGGTGGAGTTCGTCGCCACCCTGAAGTAACCTCCGACTCGTTCCGGCATTCGCCGTTCGTCCCGGTCCCACTTTCTCAGCGCCTCGAGCGACTCCACCGATGCCCGAACTTGCCGAGGTCGAATTCTACCGGAAACGCTGGCACCTCGCCGCGGTCGGCGACCGGATCGAGCGCGTGCTCGCCCACGACGGGAAAAAGGTCTTTCGCGGCACCGCTGTCAGTGCCCTGCAGCGCGGACTGACCGGCGCGGTGCTGCAGTCGTCCGCCACGGCCGCAAAGCAGATGCTCTTCCGCTTCCAGCCCGCCGCCTCGCTCGGCGTCCATCTCGGCATGAGCGGGGAGCTGAGCGTCGCGAAGCCAGACCACGTGCCCGGCCGGCACGATCACCTCGTGCTCGTCACCCGGCGGCACGCGCTCGTGTTCACCGATCCGCGCATGTTTGGCCGCATCGCATTCCACGCCGGACCGGGGCTGCCCGACTGGTGGACGCGGATCGGCCCGGCCGTCCTGTCCGATGCCTTCACGCTCGAGGCCGTCGCCTCCTTCCTTCGCCGCCGGCAGCGCACGCCCCTCAAGGCCGTGCTGCTGATGCAGGAGCGCTTTCCCGGCATCGGTAACTGGATGGCCGACGAGATCCTCTGGCGCGCCGCCCTCCATCCCGCCCGCCCCGCCGGCTCACTCTCGCCGCGCGAGGTGCGGACGTTGTGGCGGGAATGCCGCCGGGTCTGCCGGATGGCGCTCGACGCGATCGCCGGCCGGGGCGAATCCCTGCCCGCCGACCTCAACGTCGGCATTCCCTCAACCTGGTTGTTCCATCATCGCTGGGAGGACGGCGGACGGTGCCCGCGGACCCACTCGCCGCTCGTCCGCGCCACGGTCGGTGGTCGGACCACCTGCTGGTCGCCCGCCCGCCAGAAGTTGCGCACGCAGCCGGCTCCCCGCGGGAAATCCCAGGGCTCGGCCACCCGCCTTCGCTCACGCACCCGCGCGCCGGCAGGGGCGGCCGGAAAGCGCACATGACGAAGCTCCGGCTCGACGAACTGCTGGTCGCCCGCGGGCTCGCCGCGTCCCGAGCGCAGGCGAAGGCGCTGGTGATGAGCGGCCGCGTCCGCCAGGGCACGGAGCGGCTCGACAAGCCCGGCAAGGAGTTCGCGACCGACATCGAGCTCACGGTCACGCAGCCGCCCCGTTTCGTGAGCCGCGGCGGCGAGAAGCTGGCGGCGGCGCTTGCGACCTTCGCGCTCGACTTGCGCGGCGCGCACGTGCTCGACGTCGGCGCGTCAACCGGCGGATTCACCGATTGCGCGCTGCAGGCGGGCGCGGCCGACGTGGTATGCGTCGATGTCGGCCGTGCGCAGTTGCACGCCCGGCTGCGCCAGGACCCGCGGGTGACCAACCTGGAAAAGATCAACGCCCGCCACCTCCGGGCCGCCGACCTGCCGCGCGGGGAGTTCGACACGATCGTCATGGACCTGTCGTTCATCTCCCTGAAAGCCGTGCTGCCCGCCGTGTGGCCGCTGCTACGCCCGTCCGGCGTGCTCGTCGCGCTGGTGAAACCGCAGTTCGAGGCCGGCAAGGCCGAGGTCGACAAGGGCCGCGGCGTGATCCGCGATCCCATGGTGCAGGAAGCCACCCTCGCCGGCATCCGCACGTTCGCACTGCAGGAACTGCCGGGCGCGGAGCTGGTGGGGACGATCGACTCGCCCATCGCCGGCGCGGACGGCAACCGCGAGTTCCTCCTCGCCCTGCGCAAGGCCCCGGCCGCCGCCTCCTGACCGCAATCGCGCTTTGCTCCCGGCGCGTTCGTTCCCTTCACTGCCCCGATGCCACCGCTGGTTCTCCGGTTGCTTGCCTTCCTCGCGCTGCTTCTGCCCGTCGCCGCGCCCGCCGCCGACCTCTGGTCCCGGGAGAATCTCGTCGCCTGGTGCATCGTGCCGTTCGACGCCGCGAAACGCGGACCCGAAGCCCGGGCCGAGATGCTCCAACGGCTCGGTTTCCGCCAGTTCGCCTACGACTGGCGCGCGGAGCACCTCCCGACCTTTGATGCCGAAATCAAGGCCTGCGCGGCGCGGGGCGTGACGATCACCGCCTGGTGGTTCCCGCGCACGCTCGATGATGCCGCGCAGCGCATCCTCGCCGCGATCGAGCGCCACGGCATCCGGCCGCAGCTCTGGGTCACGGGCGGGGGCAATCCCACGCGAGATCCCGCAGAGCAGTCGCGGCGAATCGCGGAGGAACTCGCCCGGCTGCGGCCGATCGTGGCCGCGGCCGCCCGGCTCGGCTGCACCGTGGGGCTCTACAATCACGGCGGCTGGTTCGGCGAACCCGACCACCAGATCGCGCTCCTCGAACGACTGCGGTCCGAGGGCCTCGGCAACGTGACGCTCATCTACAACTTTCACCACGGGCACGACCACCTCGACGACTTCGCGGCGCGCTGGGCCCGGATGGCGCCTTATGTCGACACGGTGAACCTCAACGGCATGGTCGCACACGGCGACCGCGAGGGGAAAAATATCCTCTACCTCGGCGAAGGCGACCGCGAGCTCGGCCTCCTGCGCATCATCGCCGCGAGCGGCTGGCGCGGCCGCATCGGGATTCTCAATCACCGCACCGACGTCGACGCCGAGGTGGCGCTGCAGCGCAACCTCGCCGGCCTCGACCGGCTCGCCGCCCAACTGCGCGCTGCGCCGTGAAGCCATCGCGGCGGCGCGGCGGCGACTGCACACCGCAGCATCGGAGGGC
>CALFZM010000003.1 GCA_937952235.1 uncultured Opitutia bacterium
CGAGATTTCTGCCTGTCTCGTGGGCTCGGAGATGTGTATAAGAGACAGGGCGGCGGGCTTGGTTTCGGCGGGCTTCGACTCGGCCGGCTTGCTCTCCCCGCCTTCTTTCTTTCCCGCACCCTTGTTCTTGTAATCCGTGATGTAGAAGCCGGTGCCCTTGAAGATGAGCCCGGCGCCTCCGCCGACGAGGCGTTTGAGGCCCGGCTTCTTGCACTTGGGGCATTTCTTCAGCGGTTCGTCGCGCATCGACTGGAACTGCTCGAATTCATGACCGCATTTCTGGCAGGCGTACTCGTAGGTCGGCATGGCGGGAAACGTGCGGTTTATGGGAAACGACCCCGGCGTTGGCGAGAGCGGACTACGCGGGCCGAAAGTTCGCACATTTTTTCTTTGCCGGTCCCGCCGGTGGCCGCGCTACTGGCCCGGCATGGACTTTCCGGCCGAACTCCAGCGCCTGGTGGACCGCGTTGAACGCGGCCTCCGGGAACACGTCCCGGCCGCCTCCGTCCGACCGGCCCGCCTGCACGCGGCGATGCGCTACAGCCTCGAGGCCGGCGGCAAGCGGCTGCGCCCCGTCCTCCTGCTCGCGGCGGCGGACCTGTCACGGACGACCGGCGCCGC
The DNA here is from genome assembly GCA_937952235.1 of uncultured Opitutia bacterium. Taxonomy (GTDB): domain Bacteria; phylum Verrucomicrobiota; class Verrucomicrobiia; order Opitutales; family Opitutaceae; genus ER46. The sequence goes on from CALFZM010000003.1 coordinate 622, forward strand.
GGATCCCGTGCCCGCCGCGGTCGCGGTCGAATGCGTGCACACGTATTCGCTCATTCATGACGACCTGCCGTGCATGGACGACGACGACCTCCGGCGCGGCCGGCCGACCGCCCACCGGGCGTTCGACGAGGCCACCGCGCTCCTGGCCGGCGACGCCCTGCTCACGCATGCGTTCGCGCTGCTGGCCACCGCGTACGCCGGGCAGCCCGCGCTCGCCCGCGCGCTCGTGCAGGAACTCGCCGATGCCGCCGGCAGCCGGCGGTTGATCGGGGGCCAGATGGAGGACCTGCTGGCCGAGGAGAAAGCCGATGCGACCGGGGCCGAGCTGGACTTCATTCATCTCAACAAGACCGCCGCGATGATCGAGGCCGCCCTGGTGATGGGAGCCCTCGTGGGCGGCGGCAGCGAAGGCACGGCGGCGAGCCTCCGCACCTGCGGGCGCCATCTCGGGCTCGCGTTCCAGATCGTCGACGACGTGCTCGACGCGACCGCCGACAGCGCGACGCTCGGCAAGACCGCGGGCAAGGACGCGAAGGCCGGCAAGACGACCTATGTGAAACTACACGGCATCGACGCCTCGCGCCGGATTGCCGCGGACCACACGGCGAAAGCGCTGGCGGCGGTGGCCGGGATCCCGGGCGACGGCACTTTCCTTGCCGCCCTGATCACGACGATGGCGGGGCGGAAAAAATAGCCTCAAGGCCCGCTCGCGACCGCTGCCACGGCTCGGCGCTGCCGTCGCGCCGCGAGCAGCCCGTGCCGCGGCGCCCACAACAGCGCGGCCACGAAAACCGTCGCCTGGAAGAGCACGATGCACGCGCCCGTCGAGGCATTGACGAAGAAGCTGAGGTAGACGCCGAACACGCTCGAGCCGATGGCGCTGGCGGCCGCGATCGCGAGCATGCGCCCGAAACGGTCGCTCAGCAGGTAACCGATGCACCCCGGCGTGACCAGCATCGCGATGACGAGGATGATCCCCACCGCCTTGAGCGAGACGACGATCGTCACCGCGAGCAGCGACAACAGCAGGTAGTAAAGCAGCCGCGTGCGCAGGCCGATGGTGCGGGCATGGCCGGGATCGAAGCAGAACAGCAGCAGGTCGCGCCGCAGCGTCAGCACCACGAGCAGCGTGCCCCCGGCCACCACGAGGGTGTCGCGCAGGTCGCCCGGCTCGAGGCCGAGGATGTTGCCGAACAGGATGTGGTCGAGATGCAGGTCGCTCTTCACCTTCGTGAACAGCACGAGCCCGAACGCGAACAGCCCCGTGAACACGACCCCCATGACCGTGTCCTCCTTCACGCGGCTGTTGGCCTTCACCCATCCCGTCAGCAACGCACACGCGAGGCCCGACGCGAACGCGCCGGCGGCGAGCGGGATCCCGATGGCATAGGCGATCACGATCCCCGGCAGCACGGCATGCGAGATGGCGTCCCCCATCAGCGACCAGCCCTTGAGCACCAGGTAGCACGACAGGACGGAGCACACGGCGCCGACGGCCACGCCGACGATCATGGCGTCGACCATGAACGGAAACGTGAACGGCTCCAGCAGGCGGCTCATGTCCGGGCCTCCTCGCGCGCGGCGATCCGGCGCGCCCGGGAGGCACGCAGGCCGTGCTTCGGGGCCAGCACGAGCGCCACGACAAACACGAGCGTCTGCAGCGTGACGATGCAACCGCCGGTCGAGCCGTCGAAGAAGTAGCTGGCATACGCGCCGGCGAGCGACGTGCCGGTGCCCATCGCGACCGCCAGCCCGATCATGCGGCCGAAACGATCCGTGAGCAGGTAGGCGGTCGCGCCCGGCGTCACGAACATCGCGACCACCAGCAGCGCCCCCACCGTCTGCAGCGCCGCCACGGCAGTGGCCGACAGCAGCGTCAGCAGGGTCACGTGCAGCACCGTGGTGTTGAGGCCAAGGGCCCGGGCCTGCGCCGGGTCGAAGCAGAACAGCAGGAGATCGCGCCACTTCACGCCCAGCACGAGCAGCGTGACGGCCGAGATCGCGAGCACCTGCGCGATGTCGGCATTCGAGATGCCGAGGATGTTGCCGAAGATGATCGAGCGGAGGTCGACCTGGCTGGGAAAGAGCGAGATCAGGAACAGGCCGAGGGCGAAGAACGCGGTGAACACGACGCCGATCACGGCATCCTCCCGCAGTCGCGTCTTCAGCTTCACGAAACCCATCCCCGCCGCCGCCAGCAGCCCGGTGGCGAAGGCGCCGGCGGCGAACGGCCAGCCGAAATAGTATGCGATCGCGACCCCAGGCACGACCGAGTGCGAAAGGGCGTCGCCCATGAGCGACCAGCCTTTCAGCGTGATGAAGCAGGAGAGAAACGCGCACACCCCGCCGATCACGCCGCTGACCAGGATCGCCTTGAGCATGTACTCGTACTGCAACGGCGTGAGCAGCGTCTCGAGCATCAGACGTCCTCCTCCCCTTCCGCCCGCTTCTGCACCACGTCCTCGCGGCCTTCACGCTGCCGGTACTCGACGTGCCCACCCTTCCCGAACACCAGCGGGCGCTCGTCGTCCGTCAGCAGCGTCACGGCCCGGCCGTCGTGCTTCTGCACGGTCGACTCGTCGAAGCGGAAGTGGCGCAGGACGCCGCCGAACGCCCGCTGCAGGTTCTCCTCCGTGAACACCTCCGCGATCGGGCCGGCGGCGAGGACGGTGCGGTTGACCAGGACCACGTGGTCGCAGAACTCCGGCACCGAACCGAGATTGTGCGTCGAGACCAGCAGCAGGCATCCCGCGTCGCGCAGCTCCCGCAGGAGCTGGATGATCGCGAGCTCGGTGTTCACGTCGACGCCGGTGAACGGCTCGTCCAGCAGGATCACGCGGCCCTGCTGCGCGATCGCCCGCGCGAGGAAGACACGCTTGCGCTGGCCGCCGGAGAGCTCGCCGATCTGGCGGTCGCGAAATTCGAGCATGCCGACCCGCGCCAGGCTCTCCTCGGCGATCCGGCGGTCCTCGGCGCGGGGCAGGCGGAGGAAGTTCATGTGCCCGTAGCGCCCCATCAAAACCACGTCCCACACGCTCACCGGAAAACTCCAGTCGACTTCCTCCGCCTGCGGCACGTACGCCACGAGGTTGCGCTTCAGCGCCTCCCGCACCGGCCGGTCGCCGACGCGCACCGTCCCGGCCGCGGGCACGACGATGCCCATGATCGTCTTGAAGAGCGTCGATTTGCCGCTGCCGTTGACCCCGACGAGCGCGCAGATCGATCCGCCGGCAAGGCTGAAGGTGGCGTCGCGCAGGGCCACCGTGCCGTTGGGGTAGCTCACCGTGACACGGTCGACCTGGACGCTGAAGGCGGGAGGGCTGGAAGTCATGGCCGGCAAGTCCTAACGGGACGCGCAAGGATCACAACCACCGCCCCCGGGGAAACTCGCGCGAGCGCACTCATCGTTCGAGGAAGCCGCGGACGATCGTGCGCGCGTTGTACTCCATCAGGCGCAGGTAGGTCGGAGCCGGGCCGGAGGGAGGCGTCAGCGAGTCGACGTACAGCACCCCGCCGTAGCGCGCGCCCGTCTCCCGGGCGACCTGGCGGATCGGCTTGTCAGAGATGGTGCTCTCGCTGAACACGACGGGAATCCGGTTGCGGCGCACCCCGTCGATCACCTTCTGCACCTGCTGCGGCGTGCCCTGCTGGTCGGCGTTCACCGCCCAGAGGAACAGTTCCTGCAGCCCGAAATTTCGCGCCAGGTAAGGGAACGCGCCCTCACTGGTGACGAGCCAGCGCTGGCCGGCGGGGATCCGCTCCAGCTCCGCGCGCACCTTGGCCTCGAGCGCCGAGAAACGCCCGCCGTACGCCCGGGCGTTGGCCGCATAGGTCGCGGCATTGGCGGGATCGATCCGCGTGAGGGCCGCCCGGATGTTCTCCACGTAGATCAGGGCGTTGCGGGGCGACATCCACGCGTGGGGATTGGGCCGGCCCGAATAGGGCCCTTCGTCGATGCCGACGGGCTCGACGCCCGCGGAGAGCACGGCACTTGGCACGTCGCGCAGGTTGCCGAAAAAGCGCTCGAACCAGCGTTCGAGATTGAGGCCGTTCCACAGGACCAGGTCCGCGCGCTGGGCCTTCACGATATCCTGCGGCGTCGGCTCGTAGCCGTGGATCTCCGCGCCCGGCTTGGTGATCGACTCCACGATGGCGGCGTCGCCCGCGACGTTCTGCGCCATGTCCTGGATGATGGTGAAGGTCGTCACGACCCGCTTCTTCGCCGCCCGGGCCTCCGGGGACGAAAGAACCAGCGCGCAGGCGGCGATCGCGAGGAGGCACCGGGTGAGGCCGGAGCAGGGAATGACGGGGCGTCGAGGGGGGCGGAGCATGGTGGGATCCTGGTGCGGCATCAGAACTCGACCCTCGCGCCGGCGAAAAGCGTCCGCGGCGTGCGCGGGCCGTAGAGATAATACGGGTCGCGCTCCACGCCGGATTCGAGGTCGCGCTGCCGGGTATCGAGGAGATTCCTGACCCCGGCGGACAGGACGACGCGCCCCGCCGGGCCGGCGTAAACCGGGTGCGCGAGGCGGACGCTCCAGGTGAGGAAGTCGCGTGTGCGCGTATTGAGCTGCCCGGTACGCTGGTTGATCTGGCGCATGGGTCCGGTGTAGACCGCGGAGACGCCCGCCTCGAATCCCTGCGGCACGCGGAAGGCGGCCTGGAAGACCCCGTAGTGGCGCGGCGTCTCGAGGAAATTGCGTTCGCTCACGACGGTGCCGTCGCCGGCCTCGAATACCGCCACCGGCCGCTCGTACCGGGCCACCTGGGCAACCCAGCCGAAATCGAGCCGCACCTGCGGCCAGGGCAGCGCGCCGACATTGAGCTCGAGGCCCCCCACCTCCGCGCCGGGACCGTTCTCCCGCCAGCGAAACCGTTCACCGGTGCCGGGAGCGGTGCGCACCGCCGAGTGGGTGAAGGTGCCCCGGATCCGGGTGAGGAAGGCCGTCGTCTCCACCGCGAGCCGCCCGCCGGCGAAGGCCGGGGTGTAGTCCGCGCTGAGCAGGGCGCTGTGCGACTTCTCCGCCTCGAGGCCGGGCGCCTGGAGCGTCCGGGCCCGGTCGCCGGCGATCAGCTCGATGTGGAGGTCCTCGTCGAAAGCCTGCGGGGCGCGGAATCCGGCGCCGTAGGTGGCACGCAGGGCCAGGTCCGGCTGCGGACGCCATTTCACGTTCAGCCGCGGGGACACCGCGGCGTGCGCCAGCTCGGAATTGCGGTCGGCGCGCAGGCCGAGCACGACCGTCCAGTTCTCCCGCACGTCCCACTGGTCCTGGACGAAGAGGCCGACATTGTCCCCCGTCGCGGCTTCGGGCCGGACCGGGTACTCGCGCACGAACGGGCTCACCGGGACGACATCCTCGATCCACTCCCACAAATACTGCAGGCCAAAGGCGGTCTCATGCCGGCCCCAGCGCCGGCTCGCCTGCACCTCCGCGTGCCAGAGCGCGTTCCGCGTGTGCCCGAACTGGTCGGCGGCCACCTCGCCGGCCGTGCGGTATCCACGGTCGAGAAACCCCTGGTCGTTGTCGCCGGCGCCGGGGGCTGATTCCGGCTCCAGCGGCGCCGACGCCGCCTGGCCGAACAGTCCGCCGTAAGACGTGCCGCGCCTGATCCGGGCGTATCCCGCACTGGCCTGGAGTTGAAGCGGGTCGCCGGGGGCGCGCTGCCAGGCGACCACCGCGGCATCGCGCCGCGTGTCGACGCGCTCCGAGATATCGGCCGCGGGATCGGGCAGGTCGAACGCGTTGCCGCCACGGCGGTGTTCCGAGGTGCGCCCGAGGTCGATCCGCAACTCGCCGCCCGCGACCCGCCGGCCGAATCGGAGGCCCGCGACGTCGAGCCACCGCCTCGGCTGGTCGCTGAACCCGTCGCCGTTCAGATCCACCGGCGCCACCCGCGAGCGCTGGCCGTGGAGCGAGGCAAACGTGTGACCATCGGCCGAGACGTGGTCGGCCATGAAACTCGCGTGCGTCGCCGTGCGGCCATGCACGGCGTCGACCTGGTAATCGAACTGCCCACCGGGCCGCACGGGCCGCCGGCCGATGAGATTGATGACGCCGCCCACCGCGCCGCTCCCGTACACCGACGAACCGCCCCCCTTCACGACCTCGATCCGTTCGATGAAGAGCGCGGGGATCTGCTCGATGCCGTAAACGCCGGCCAGTCCCGAATACAGCGGCACGCCATCGCACAGCAACTGGGTGTACTTCTGCTCCAGCCCCAGGAGGAGGATTTCCGACGTGCCGCAATTCTGGCAGTTCGACTCCACCCGGGCACCCGGCAGGAGCTCCATCGCATCCGCCAGGTGCCGGGGGGCGGCCAGACGGAGCTGCGCCGCCTCGATCACCTCGGTGCGGATCGGCGTGTCGCCGAGCCGCTGCGCCGTGCGCGTCCCGGTCACGACGATGGAGTCCAGCCGCGCCTGCAACGTTTCCGCGGCGCTGCCCCAGCCCGCGCCGACCGCCGCCAGCACCCCGGCGAGGAGCGGCCGGCGGGCGCGGCGGGAAGCCTGGCAACGGACGAAGGACGACATTTAGCCGGGAGACAAAAGGCGCCTTTTTGAATAGTCAAAATGAAATTGGCAGTTGTCTCAAAGCCGCGGCCGCCTATCTCCGGGCCATGGCCACGGTCGCCGTCGAAAACTACCTCAAGCACGTCCTGCTCCTGGCGGAGGAAACCGGCGACGGGGCCAGCCTGGTGCCCATGGGCGCGCTGGCGGGAGCGCTGGCGGTGGTGCCGGGCACGGTGACGACCATGGTCAAGGCGCTCGCGGACGAGGGGCTGGTCGAGCACCTGCCCCGCCAGGGGGTACGGTTGACGGCTGCGGGCCGGCGGATGGCGCTGAACGTGCTCCGCAAGCACCGGCTGGTGGAGACGTTCCTCGTCAACGTCCTGAAGATGGACTGGTCCCGGGTGCACGAGGAAGCCGAGCGGCTCGAGCATGCGATCTCCGACGAGGTGCTCGACCGGCTCGATGCCCTGCTCGGCCACCCCGCCGTCGATCCGCACGGCGATCCGATCCCGAGCCGGCAGGGCAAGCTGAGCTCGCAGGTCTATGCCACGCTCGCCACCTGCGTGACGGGGCGGCCGGTGCGCATCGTGCGGGTGACCGAGCAGTCGGCGGAGTTCCTGCAGTTCGCCGAGCAGCACGGGCTGCAGCCGGGCACCTCGGTGCGGGTGGTCGACCGCAACCTCACGGCCGAGCTGCTTACCCTGGCGGGCGCGAAGGGCCGCACGTTTGCGCTCAGCACGTTCGCCGCCAGCAAGATTCTCGTCGACCGGCCGGCGTCGTGACGCGGCCCGCGTTCACCAGTCCCAGTTGACCCGCAGCACATGCGTCCAGGCCGACGCGCGGCGGTTGACGCCGCGCTGCAATTCGTAGTCCAGCTGCAGGCGGCGGGTGACCTGCACCAGGGCGCCGGCGCCGATCGTGCCGGCGGTGTCCGAGGCCCCGGTGGAGGACGCCTGGAGCGTGGCCTCGCCGTAGAGCGCGAGCGCACGCGTCAGGTTCCGCTGGAGGTAGCCGGTGGCCAGCCAGCGGGAGTCGTAGCCGTCCTCCGCGTCGTTGCGCAGCACGTCCCAGCGAAACATCGCGCCCGAAACGATGCCGCCGGGCAGCCCGGCGGCCCAGGGCACGAGCACGCCGCCCTCGACGGCGTCGGATCCCACCGCCCCCGAGCCGGACGGCAGTTTCACGTAGGGCATGACCGCGAGCGCGGCGCCGGCGCGCGCGTCGCGCCAGAGTGTCCACTTCATCCGCATCGAGAGATCGCCCAGGCCGGAGGCGGAGTCGCGGGCGCCCCGGTACGTCACCCGTTCCCGCAGGAAAAGGTCGGCGCCGATCTGCACGTCGACCGCCTCGGCCAGCCCGGCGGTGACGAAGGTCGATGCCACGGCGAGCGCCTGGTACGAGGCGCCCGTGCCGTCCTCCCGGTCGAGCGCCAGCCGCAGGCCGTCCATCTCGACGCGGAGGCTGCCCGGTCTGACGGTGAACGGCGACTCGGTGACCTGCGCGGCGAGCGGCGCCAGCGCCACCGACAGGATTGCGCCGAGGGTGCAGGCGTGCCGCCGGAACGTGCCAGGTGTCATGGCCCGGGAGTGAAGGACGTTCGTGGGCGTCGGCGCGATCCAAATCCCGCCGCGGCGGTTTCCCCCTTGCGGGCGGGCGCGCCGGCGCCGCACACTCCGCCGCGATGTCGCAATCGCTGGCGCGCCTCGTCTTCCTCGTCACGGCCCTGTTCTTCGCCGCGTTCTTCATCTGGCCGGTGCTGCAGATCCTGCAGGGCGGCTTCGTCGATGCGGACGGGCGGCTGACCTTCGCCTACCTGGGCGCGCTGCTGGCGGATCCGGTTTACCTCGGCGGGCTGCGAAACTCCTTCCTGCTGGCGTGCGCGACCACCACCCTGGCGCTGGCCGTCGCGCTGCCGCTCGCGGTGGTGAGCGACCGGTACGTCTTTCCGGGCAAGGGCCTGCTGGGCTCGCTCGTGCTCGTGCCGATGATCCTTCCGCCGTTCGTCGGAGCGATCGGGATCAAGCAGATCTTCGGCCAGTACGGCGCCGTCAACGCCCTGCTCCACCACCTTGGCGTGCTCTCGCCGGGGGCGACGATCGACTGGTTCGCGGCCAATCAATTCTGGGGCATCGCGGTCGTGCAGGCGCTGTCGCTCTATCCCATCATCTACCTCAACGCGGTCGCGGCGCTGGCGAACATCGATCCCGCGATGGAGGAGGCGGCGCAGAATCTCGGCTGCACGGGCCTGAGGCGATTCGTGAAGATCACGCTGCCCCTGATCCGTCCCGGCCTGTTCGCCGGCGGGACGATCGTGTTCATCTGGGCATTCACCGAGCTCGGGACGCCGCTGATCTTCGACTACGATCGTGTCACCAGCGTCCAGATTTACCATGGCCTGAAGGACATCGGGGCCAATCCGTTCCCTTTCGCGCTCGTCGCGGTGATGCTCGCGTGCTCCGTCGCGCTGTATGCGCTGAGCAAGACGCTGTTCGGCCGACAGAGCCACGCCATGATGGCGAAGGCGACGTCGTCGGGCGGAGCCCGGCCGCTGCCGCCGGCCCGGGGGCTGCTCTGCACGGTGCTCTTCGGCGGCGTGACCTTCCTCGCCGTGCTGCCGCACCTCGGCGTGATCCTGGTGGCGTTCTCGCAGGACTGGCACGATACCGTCATTCCCCACGACTACACCCTGGGCAACTTCGAGCTCGCGCTGAGCCACGACCTCACCGTGCCGGCGATCGCGAACAGCCTGCGCTTCGCGAGCATCTCGACGCTGGTCGACCTGGTGCTCGGCGTCGCGATCGCGTACGTGGTCGTGCGCAGCAAGGTCGCCGGCCGGCAGATCCTCGACTTCCTCGCCATGCTGCCGCTGGCCGTGCCGGGCCTCGTGCTGGCCTTCGGCTACCTCGCCATGGCGCAGGACGGGAAGTTCTTTTCGTTCCTCAATCCCACGCGCGATCCGACCATCCTGCTCATCATCGCCTACTCGGTGCGCCGGCTGCCCTACGTGGTGCGTTCGGCGGCGGCGGGTTTCCAGCAGACGAGCGAGACCCTCGAGGAGGCGGCGCAGAACCTGGGTGCGCCGCCCTTGAAAGCCGTGATCAAGATCACGCTGCCGCTGATCATGGCCAACCTCATCGCCGGGGGGCTGCTGGCGTTCGCGTTCGCGATGCTCGAGGTGAGCGACTCGCTGATCCTGGCGCAGAAGCAGGCGTTCTATCCGATCACCAAGGCGATCATGGAACTGTTCCAGCTGCTCGGCGACGGCAAGTTCATCGCCAGCGCGCTGGGCGTGTGGGCGATGATCTTCCTCGGTGTGACCATCACGGGTCTCAGCCTGATCCTGGGCAAGAAACTCGGCGCCATCTTCCGGGTGTGAGCGGCCGGCGGAACGCGAGGCGCCGATGCTGCTGCTGATCCTCGTCTCGCTCCTCTGGGCGTTCTCGTTCGGGCTGATCAAGCGGCACCTGGCGGGCGTCGACAGCACGTTCGTGGCGACGGTCCGGCTCGGGCTCGCCCTCGCGGTTTTCCTGCCGTTCCTGCGCCTGCGCGGTGTCGGGGTCCGCCCGGGGTTGACGCTCGCGGGCATCGGGGCCGTGCAGTTCGGCCTCATGTACCTGGCCTACATCGAAAGCTTTCGCTACCTGCGCGCCTACGAGGCGGCCCTCTTCACGATCACGACGCCGATCTTCGTCACGCTGCTGGCGGACGCGCTCGACCGCACGTGGCGGGTTCGCGCCCTGGCGGCCGCCCTGCTCGCGGTCGGCGGCACCGCCTTCGTGGCGGTGCGCTCGACCGATCTCCAACCCACCCTTTCGGGACTGGCGCTCGTGCAGGCCTCGAACGCGGCCTTCGCCTTCGGCCAGGTCTGGTACCGGCGGCTGCGCCGGCGCGAGCCGGCGCTCCGCGACCGCGACGTGTTCGCGCTGCTGTATGGCGGAGCGTTTGCGCTGACCTCGCTCGCGGCGGTCGCGAAAGGGGTTTCGGTCGAGCTGAAGCCGGCGCAAGCCTGGACGCTCGCCTACCTGGGCGTGCTGGCTTCCGGCGCGGGCTTCTTCCTCTGGAACGTCGGCGCCACCCGCGTCGGCGCCGGCACGCTCGCGGTGCTGAACAACGCGAAGGTGCCGCTCGCCGTCGCCGTGTCGCTGCTGTTCTTCGGCGAGGAGGCGCCGCTGCCCTGGCTCGCGGCGAGCCTCGTCACCCTCGGCCTCGCGGTGTGGCTGGCGGAACGCCGCGAGCCGGGGCGGTAGGAAAACCTGCCTCCCCGCGCGGCCGCCACGGAGCGCCGCCCTCCGCACGGAAAGATCGCAGCCGCCGGGACGACGGCCTCACTGGCCCCTGGTCCGGTAGGTGCGCGAGTGACCGTGGGCGGGTATGGCGAGGGTGTAGCTGCGCCCGTCGGGCGCCACGGACATCTTCACGACGTGGGCCGGGCAGCCCGCGGCGGCGGGACCGGTGAGGTTCTCGTGATTGGCGATGAATTCGCGCGGCGCATTGGCCTCGGCGGGCACGTTGTAGCTCTGGTGCACCTGATAGAGCGCCTGCACGGACTTCGCCGCGCGGATCGCCGCGAACGAGCCGGGCTGGCCGCCCTTTTTCGGCCCGTTGTTCATCACGACGACGGTCGGCTCGAGACTCTGCACCAGCACGGGGTGGTTGCTCACCTCGAGGCCGTGGTGATTCGTCTGATACACGTCGACCGTGCCGGCGAGGTTGTAGGGCGTGACGAGCTTCTCCTCCATGTTCCACGTGAGGTCGCCGCCGGCGAAGAAGCGGAAAGGCCCGAACGAAAGCAGGAAGACTGCGCTGCTGGCGTTGTCGCTCGGGTCGTCCGGCTTGGGCGGCACGGTGCCGGTGAGCGGATTGCGTGTCCGGCGCTGGGCGGCGGTGGGTTCGACGAACTTCCGGTCGGCGGCGAGGCAGCGGAGCTCGAGGTCGGGCACGCCGGACGCCGACGCGAGCGGCACGGCCGCACCGGGCTGCAGCCGGGCCCGCTGCGCGGCGATGTTGCGGTACGGCCGGATCTGCACGGGAAAGGTGGACTGCTTGCGGCCGTCGGGATCGGCTTCGGGGATCGCGCGCTCGTGGATCGTCCCGATCTGAAGCTGCTGGGCGACTTCGGCGGCCCCGCCGAAATGATCGATGTGAAAATGCGTGATGAGCACGTGATCCAGCCGCGAGAGCCCGGCGGCCTTCGCCGCGGCGACGATCCGGGCCGCGTCGCGTCCACCCGGATTGCCGGTGTCGATGAGGACGGATTCGCCCGCCGGCGTGACGATGAGCGTCGACCCGCCGCCCTCGGAGTCGACCCAGTAGAAGTCGAGCGTGCGGGTTTTCTGATCGGCCCGGGCGAACGGCAGCACGACGAGCAGGGCGAGCAGCGGGATGACGGGGTGGTTCATCGGGGAAAAAAAGCGGGCGGGCCGCGAGGATCGCGTTCCCGGAAGGATGAGGGCGCTCAGCCCTTCGAGTAGAAGGCGTTGATCTTGTCCGCGACGTCCCGGAAGCCGATGTCCTCGCTGTAGATGATCTTGAACTCCTCGATCGCGCGGTCGCCCTTGCCCATCAGCTCGTAGCAGACGCCGAGCTCGTAGATGACGTCCTTCTTCACGTCGTCCATCGCGGTCAGGTCGTTCTTCGCCGTGGTGAGCTGCGCGACGGCGAGGTCGAAGAGCTTCTTCGCCTTGAAGCAGCGCCCGAGGCCGACGAGCGACGCGATCCGGACCTGCGGACCTTTCTGCGCCTGCTGGAACTGGGCGATCGCGGCATCGGTCTGACCGGATTCCAGCAGCAGCACGCCGAGGGCGTGGCGGGCGGGATAGTCGTTCGGGTAGCGTTCGACGTAGCGCTTGGACTCGGCGAGTTTGAAGTCCGCGAGCTCCTTGCGGGCGGCGGCGAGCTTCGCGGCCGCGGCCGCGTCTTCGGGAGCGGCGGCAACCGCGGCCTCCGCGTCCTTGACGTGCTGCTCGATGACGGCGGTGGCGAGCTCGGTCTCCTGTTTCTCGAGTGCGGCGTCGCTCTTGCCCACGGGCAGCTCGCGCGCCTTGCGCACCCACGCCAGCGCCTCGTCGAGGTTGTTCATCTGGCGGTAGGCCTGGCTGACGCTGCGATAGTGATTCAGGTTGTTGGGCTCGCGGGCGACCCGGCCGAGCGCCTCCTCGAGCAGCCGCTGGGTCATGGTGTCGGTCGTGACGACCTTGGCCGCCTGCTCGAGCGACACCGCCTGCGCCTCGTCGCGCAGCTTGTCGCGAAACGTGGTCTTGTCCTCCCACTTGTGCTTCGTGACCGTCTGGGCGACGGACGCCTTGCGCATCAGGTTCTGCGCGTCGGCGTCGGTCGGCTTGTCCTTCAGCAGATCGTCGGCGACCTTGAGGGCCTCGACCGGCTTGCCCGCCGTGAGCAGCGCCTCGCCCAGCGCCAGGAGGTTGCCACGGTTGCCCGGCTCGATCTCGCGAATCGCCTCGTAGGCGAACGCCGCCGTCTCCGGCAAACCGAGCCCGCTCGCGCCTTCCGCGAGCATGCGCAGCGCGCCGACATTGGCGGGGTCCTTGGCTAGGGCCGTCTCGGCGGCTTCGAGCAGCTTCGCCGGATCCTTCTTGCCCGCGCCGAACATGAAAGGCGCACCCGAGAGGCCCAGCTTCCCCATGAAGCCGCCGCTCTTGCCGCGGGACTGCCGCAGTTGCGCGACCCGCTGGAGGCGGCGCACCGGCAGGCACCCGGGCTGCATCTTCAAGACCTGGCTCGTCACCTCGAGCACGTAGTCGAGATTGCCGCGATCCAGCGCGACACGCGCATTCTCAACCAGCTTCTGATGGCGGGGGTCCAGCGAGGCAACGGTGACTTCAGGCATACGAGAGGCGAAGGGAAATCGCAGGGGGAAAGAGGGTCAACGCCAGAGTCCGGCGCGGCGGGCCCAAGGAGGCGACGTTGGCGGCAAATCCCAAACCGCCCGCGGCCACGCGGCGCTCGTCGGCAACGGCGGGCGACAGCGGTGCCGGAATCTGCCGCGATGCAATCTTTCGTCGCTTTCGAATGCTAGACGGTGTCGAACAACCCCTCGGCCGCCGCCGCCCGGCGGAGCCGCTCGAGTCCGGCGGCCACGACGGCGTCCGTGGGACCTTCGACCAGGAAACGCAGTTTCGCCTCCGTGCCGGAGTACCGCACCAGCACACGACCGGCCGCGCCGAGCTCGGCTTCCAGCGCGCGAATCTCGGCGCCCAGCCGCGGGAGCGTCTCGAGCGGCTTCTTCTCGCGCACCGGCACGGCCGCGGTGAGCTGGGGGAATTTGCGCAGCGCGCCGCGCAGGGCGGACAGCGGCCGGCCCGTTTCGAGCATGACCTGGATGACCCGCAACGCGGCGACCAGGCCGTCGCCCGTCGGGGAGATTTCCGAGCAGATGATGTGACCCGACGACTCGCCGCCGAGCGTGACGCCCTCCGCGAGCATCCGTTCGACCACGTAACGGTCGCCGACGTTGGTGCGCACGACCCGCCCGCCGGCGGCTGCCAGCGCGGCGTCGACGCCGAGGTTGCTCTGGAGGGTGATGACGAGCGTGTCGCGCACGAGCCGGCGCTGCTGGAGCGCGTGGAGCGCAAGCAGCGTGAGGATCTCGTCGCCGTCGAGCACGTGACCCTGCTCGTCGCACAGCACACAGCGGTCGCCATCGCCGTCGTGCGCGATGCCGAGCCGTGCCCCGGCTCCGGTCACGCGGGCCGCAAGCTGTGCGGGATGCTCGCTCCCGACGCCGGCGTTGATGTTGTGGCCGTCGGGTGCGTCGCCGAGACCGATCACCTCCGCTCCGAGCGTCCGCAGCACCGCCGGCGTGGTGCCGCAGGTGGCGCCGTGCGCCGTGTCGAGGACGACGCGCCAGCCGCGGAGCGAGCCGGCGGGCAGCAGGGCGCAGGCGGCGGCGATGTAGCGTTCGACCGCGGCGGGTCCTTCGGCCAGGCCGGCGGGAGCGGCAGCCGAGGAGGGTACGCCGGCAGGGACGAGTTGTTCGACGGCAAGTTCGTCGGCATCGGTGAGCTTCACGCCACCCGGACCGAAGAACTTGATGCCGTTGTCGCGAGCGGGATTGTGCGACGCGGTGATCACGACGCCGAGGCGCCCCGCCTCCGCCCGGACGGCCCGGGCGACGGCGGGCGTCGGCAGCACGCCGAGGGCGACGGGCGTGGCGCCCGCGGCGCGCAGGCCGCGGCACACGGCGGCCTCGAGGGCGAGGCCGGAGGCTCGCGTGTCGCGGCCGACCATGACGCGACCCGGCTGGCCGGCCCAGCGGGCGGCGGCGAAGGCGAGCCGGGCGGCGAAGTCCTCGTTGACCAGCGGTCCGCCGAAGGGTCCGCGGACGCCATCCGTGCCGAAGTACTGGCGCTTCATGGGCGGTAAAATTCGCGGGTGGCGGCGATCTTGCGCCGCACGGCGCCGCCGAGCAGCAATTCGCGGGCGGCGGCGAGGCCGTCGCGCGCGTCGGGCACGGCGCCGGTGATCCACAGGGCCACGGCGGCGTTGAGCACGATCGTGTCGATCAGGCCGGCGGGCGCCCGGCCGTCGAGGATCGCCTCGACGAGCGCGAGGTTGGTGGCGACATCGCCGCCGACGAGCTCGGTGAACGGACTGCGGCGGAGGCCGAATTCCTCGGGGAGCCAGTCGCCGTCGATTTCCCGCCGCGTGCCGAAGCCGCGCACGCGGTTGACGGTCGCGGTCGTGAGTTCGTCGATGCCGCGGCCGGGCTCGATGACTCCGTGGGCGGCGAGACCACCCCGCGCGCCGAGGGACTGCAGGGCGTCGGCGAGTTTGGGCACCGCGGCGGCCGAGAAGGAGCCGAGGAGGACGAATGCGGGGCGGCCGGGGTTGATGAGCGGGCCGAGGATGTTGAACACCGTGCGTTCGCCGCGGGCGGCGAGCGCCTTCCGGACGGGCACGATGTGCTTGAACGTCGGGTGGTACGCCGGCGCGAACAGAAACACGTAGCCCAGCTCCGTCATCGCCCGGGCGAGCTGCTCGCGCGACGCCTCGAGATTGACGCCCAGGCCGGCCAGCAGATCGGCGCTGCCGCAGCGGGAGGTGATGCCGCGGTTGCCATGCTTCATGACGGGCACGCCGGCGCTGGCGAGGACGAGCACCACCAGACTCGAGACATTGAAACCGCCGGCGTGGTCGCCTCCGGTGCCGACGATGTCGATTGCCCGGTCGGACCAGGCGGAAAGGCCGGGATCCAGGGCCCGCGCGCGAAAGGCCGTGGCGAATGCCGCCACCTCGCCCGGCGACTCCCCGCGCCGCGCAAGCGCGGAGAGGAAGGCGGCCTTGGCGTCATCGGATTCCGCCGTGCCCGCCAGGCCGGCGACCGCGCGTTCGACCTCCGCCGAGGAGAGTTCGCGATGGGGGGAAATCAGGTCGGTCAGGCTGGCGAGTTCGGACATGAGGAAGAGAGGAAGCTGGCGGCAAAAGGGCGCCGCCGAGGGGACGGTTTCAATCTGAAAATCGGTGGCAGGGACGGGTTACTGGAGAAAAACTTTGCGCGGCCCAGGTGAAAATGAGACCTAGCCGGACGTGACCCGCCGCCTCTCCGTGCTGCTCCTGGCCCTCGCGCTGGGCCTCGTCGCGCTTCCGGCCCAGCCGGTGGTGTTTCCCGGCGATCCAGCCCTCCAGAACCAGGGCGGGCCCGCGGCGGAACTGAGCGCGGCCGACGCGGTGGTGCTGGGGGTGATCGAGGGTCTCACGGAGTTTCTGCCGGTGTCGTCGACCGGGCATCTGATCATCGCCAAGGATCTGCTTGGGCTGGATTCGCACGCGCCGCTCTTCGACGCACTGGGCGAGCCGATGTGGTATCGCCGGGCCTCGGCCGAGCACGGGAGCCAGTTGCTGACGATGAACCTGGCGGCGGACACCTTCATCGTGGTGATCCAGTTCGGGGCGGTGCTGGCGGTGGCGTTCGTGTGCTGGCCGCAGTTGCGTTCGATCGGACTGGGCCTGCTCGGCCGCGATCCCGCGGGGGTGCGCCTGCTGTTAAACCTGATCATTGCCTTCTTTCCGGCGGCCTTCATCGGCCTGCTCGTGCACGATTGGATCGACGCGCACCTGTTCTCGGTGGGCACCGTGATCTTCACGCAGGTGGCGGGGGCGCTGCTGATGTTTTATACCGAGGGCTGGTACGGTCGACGCTACCTGCGCGGCATCCGGCCGACCAGCGAGGAACTCACTCCCCTCTCGGCCGCGTGGATCGGAGTGCTGCAATGCGTGGCGATCTTCCCGGGCACGAGCCGGCCGATGATGGCGATCGTCGGAGGGTACTTCGCGGGACTCGATCCGCGACGCGCGGCGGAGTTCAGCTTCCTGCTCGGATTCGTGACGCTGGGCGCGGCGTCGGTCTTCAAGACCCTGAAGAGCGGCCCGGCGATGATCCAGGTGTTCGGGTGGCCGCACGTGCTGCTCGGAGCGGGCGTGGCGGCCGTGGTGGCGGCGGTGAGCGTGCGGTTCTTCCTGCATCTGCTGCTCCGGCACGGGTTGAACGGGTTCGCGTGGTACCGCCTGATCCTGGGCGGGGCCCTGGTGCTGCACTATTACGCCTGACGCGACGCGGTGCGTAACGCTACTTCCGGAATGGATTTGCGCTTCGGGTCTGAAACGAAAATCTCGGCCGGGTGCGCACGGCTGTTTCCACCCTCACCTTGGTCGCCGTCCTGGGCTGCAGCGCCGTCAGCGCGAGCGCCCAGGCTCCGACCGTCGAAGTGCTGACCCCGCCCACCCCCGCCGTGCCGGTCGCACCGGCCGCGGAACTCAAGACCAGCGACGCCATCATCCTGGGCGTCGTCGAGGGGGTGACGGAGTTCCTGCCCATTTCCTCCACCGGGCACCTCATCATCGCCACGCGTTTCCTCAAGCTGGAGTCGGAGACCCCGCTGCTGGACCGCCAGGGACAGCCGCTTTGGTACAAGCGGCCGTCGGAGAAGAATCCCGCGGGCGAGCCCCTCACGTTGAAGCTGGCCGCCGACACCTACACGGTCGTCATCCAGGCCGGCGCCATCGCGGCCGTCGCGCTGCTGTACTGGTCGCAATTCATGGCGATGCTGCGCGGCCTTTTTGGTCGCGATCCCGCGGGCCTGCGCCTGCTCCTGCACGTCCTGATCGCGTTCGTGCCGGCGGCCGGCATCGGCTTCGTGGCGCACAAGTGGATCGACCAGCACCTGTTCTCGGTCGGGGCCGTGATCGTGGCGCAGGTGGCGGGCGCACTGCTGATGTTTTATGCCGAACACTGGCGTCGGAAACAGGCCACCCGTCCCGCCGCCGCCGCGCTTTCAGAGCTGACCGCCACCAAGGCGGCGGCGATCGGCGCGCTGCAGTGCGTTGCCATGTGGCCGGGGACCAGCCGGTCGATGATGACGATCGTGGGCGGCTATTTTGTCGGTCTGGACCCGCGACGTTCCGCGGAATTCAGCTTCCTGCTCGGCTTCGTGACGCTGAGCGCGGCGTCGGTGTACAAGGGGATGAAAAGCGGCGGCGCGATGATCCAGGTGTTCGGCTGGACCAACGTGATCCTCGGCGCCGTCGTGGCCGCGATCACGGCGGCGGTCTGCGTGCGCTTCCTGGTGAGCTGGCTGACCCGCCACGGGCTGGGCCTTTTCGCGTGGTACCGGCTGATCGTGGCGGCGGTGCTCGGAGTCGTGTTTTACCTCTGAAAATCCGCCGCTTTGCCTCGAGCAGGATGACGCTTGACGCGCCTTCGAGCCACCCTTTACTGCGAACCCTTTATCGCTCACGCGGGCGTGTCTGCAAACGCCGGCTCCCAACACCTTTACTCACATGGCCAATCCGAAACGCAAGCAGTCCAAACGCCGCAGCGCCAATCGCCGCGCGGCCAACGCCTTCAAGGCTCCCGAGTTCGCGAAGGACCCGACCGACGGCAGCGTGTTTCGCCCGCACCGGGTCAATCCCAAGAATGGCATGTACCGCGGCCGGCAGGTCCTGAACGTCGAGGTCTAGTTCCCGACGGATTCGCAGCGAACCATCCCCGCGATGGTCACATCTCCGGGCGCCAAAGACTGCATTGCGGTCGACGCCATGGGCGGCGATCTCGGCCCGGCCGAGGTCGTCGCGGCGGTCAAACTCGCCCTCCAGCATTCCGCTTCGATCCCGGCGATCACCCTCGTCGGCGACGAGGCGGTGCTGTCTCCGCTGCTGCGGGAGGCAGGCCTGCAGCGCCACCCGCGACTGGCGCTGCATCACGCCTCGGAAGTGATCACGATGGACGACAAGCCGCTCAATGCCCTGAAGCGGAAGAAGGACTCCTCGATGATCCGGGCGATCGAGCTCGTGAAGAACGGCGAGGCGGCCGTCGTGGTGAGTTGCGGCAACACCGGCGCGCTGATGGCCGGCGGCACGCTCAAGCTGCGGCCGATGGAAGGGATTGCCCGTCCGGCCCTCGCGGCGATCTGCCCCCGTGAGGGCGGTCACTTCGTCCTGATCGACGCCGGTGCCAACCCCGAGGCCAAGCCGGAGCACCTGGTGCACAACGCGATCCTCGGCAGCCATTTTTGCCGGGTCATGCTGGGGGTGAATTCGCCCCGCGTCGGCCTGATGACGATCGGCACGGAAGAGGGCAAGGGCAACGCCCTGATCACCGAGACCAACGAATTGCTGAAACGGGTCGGCGGCCTGATCAACTACGCCGGGCCGATCGAGGGCTTCCACGTTTTCACCGAGCACGTCGACGTCGTCGTCTGCGACGGCTTCGTCGGCAATATCATGATCAAGAGCTGGGAGTCGCTGGTGAAGTTCTTCTCGAGCATGCTGAAGGAGGAGTTGCAGGCGAATCCGATGCGAGCCACCGGCGCACTGCTGTCGAAGGGTGCGTTCAACGCCCTGAAGGAACGCATCAATCCCGAGCGCTACGGCGGAGCGCCGCTGCTCGGGCTCAACGGCAACATCTTCAAGGCCCACGGCTCCTCGAACCGCCGCGCCATCAAGAGCGCGATCCTCGCCGCGCACGAGATGGTCAAGGCCGGCATGAACCAGCATATCGAGGCCGACGTCGCGCGCGCCAACGAGCTGCTCGTGCAGCCCGCGTTCGGCTGAGCCGGTCCGCAGTCGGAAGCCACGCCGCCAGCCCGGTGCTGCGGGGTCCGGCGCCGACCGAACGCATCCATCGCGGCGATCCGCTCGAACACCCTTTTTGATGCCCCCCTGCTCCACCGTCATCCTCGGCACCGGTTCCTATGCCCCCGAGCGTGTCGTCACCAATGACGACCTCGCCCACATGGTGGAGACGTCGGACGAGTGGATCCGGACGCGGACGGGCATCCGCGAGCGGCGCATCGCGGCGCCCTCGGAGTCGACCTCCGACATGGCCGTGCAGGCCGCCCGCCGGGCGTTGGCGGATGCCGGGTTGGCCGCGGCGGACATCGACCTCCTGATCGTCGCCACCCTGACGCCCGACATGCCGATGCCCGCCACCGCGTGCTTCGTGCAACCCAAGCTCGGCGTGCCGACGTCCGCCGCGTGCTTCGATCTCGCCGCCGCCTGTTCGGGCTTCGTCTATGCGCTCGACACCGCCTGTGCGATGGTGGGCTCGGGGCGCTACCGCAAGGCGCTGGTGATCGGAGTCGAGAAACTCTCCGCCGTGCTGGACTGGCAGGACCGCACGACGTGCGTCCTGTTCGGCGACGGCGCCGGCGCCGTGGTGGTGGGGGCCAGCGACGAGCCCGGCCGCGGCCTGCTCGGCACCCGGCTCGGGGCGTTCGGCGACGGCGCCGACCTGCTCTACATCTCCCACGGCGGCGTGCTGTTTCCCTCGACCCCGGAGTCGGTCGCGGCCCGCGACCATTGCATCCGGATGAAAGGCAAGGAAGTGTTCAAGCTCGCGGTCCGGGCCATGGACGAGGCGGCCCGTGATATCCTGGAACAACACCAGGTGCGGGCGGATCAGATTTCGCTCGTCATTCCCCACCAGGCGAATCTCCGCATCATCGAAGCCATCTCCGCCTACCTAGAACTTCCCATGGAGCGCTTCTTCGTGAACGTCGACCGCTACGGCAACACCTCGGCCGCCTCGATTCCGCTGGCGCTCGACGAGGCCCGCCGGTCCGGTCGGATCAAGCCGGGCGACCTCACGCTGCTGGTGGCATTTGGGGCGGGCTTGACCTACGGAAGTGCGCTGCTTCGCTGGTGACTCTTTTTCGATGCGACCCGCTTTCGTCCGCCTGCCGGCAGTCCTCCTTGCGTTGGTTTCCCTGTGCTGCCTCCTGACGGGCGTCGCCCGGGCCGACCTGGTCTGGAGCCGCGAGACCGGATGGCGGCTCGACGGCGGGGCCCTCTCCGGACTCGCCGGCGCCGAGGGCCGCAACGCCCTCGACCAGATGAACAAGGCGCGAAGCGCCGAGGAGGAGGGTTCGAGCCGGAGCGCGATCAAGACCTACCAGGCGGTCGCCAAGCGGTATCCGAATTCCATCTACGCGCCCGAGGCGCTCTACCGTTCCGCCCGCCTCCGGCTGGCGCGCAAGGAGTACACGAAGGCGTTCGACGACTTCCAGCAGGTGCTCGGGCGCTACCCGAACACGCGGCGGTTCAATGAAATCGTCGGCGAGCAATACCGGATCGCGAGCGCCCTGCTGGACGGAGCGCGCGGCCGGATGCTTTGGGGCATGCTGCCGGGCTTCACGCAGCGCGACAAGGCGATCGAGTATTTCGAGACCATCCTGGTCAACGCCCCCTACAGCGACTACGCCCCGCTCTCGCTGATGAACGTCGCCCGCGGCCACCAGCGTCTGGGCAACATCCCCGAGGCCATCGACGCCCTCGACCGGATGATCAACAATTACTCGCAGACGCTGCTCGCGCCCGATGCTTACCTCAAGCTGGCGCAGACGCACGCGGCGCTCGTCGATGGCCCGTACTACGACCAGGGCTCCACGAAGGAGGCGATCACCTACTTCACGGACTTCATGCTGCTGTTCCCGAGCGACACCAACATCAACGCCGCGGAAAAGGGCCTGGACAACATGAAGACGATGCTGGCAGAGAGCAAAATGCGGATGGCCGATTTCTACTTCTACAAGCGTTCGAATTACAAGGCGGCGCGGGTGTTCTACAACGAGGCCATCACCGCCTATCCCGAGTCCGCCATCGCGCAGCGCGCCAAGAACCGCCTCGCCGAGGTGGAGGCTCGCGCCAACAACCAGCCGGCGCCTGCCCCCGCGCCCGGCGCCGGCGCCGAAGCGCCGAAGAAGAAGCGTTTCTGGATCTTCTGAGCGCGGCGCCGCTCCGAACCGGCCCGCCCTGCGCAGGAATGCCCGCTTTGCTTTTCAACGGCTCGCGCGCGTTGCTCCGCACCCTGTTGCTGGCGGCCACGATTGTCGCCGCTGGCTGCTCCCATTACCGTCTCGGCACGGGCAGCGAGCCGGCATTCCGCTCGCTCCACGTCGAAGCCGTCGGCAACCGCACGTTGCTCCCCCAGGCGCAGCCCCTCGTCTCCACCCGGCTGCGGACGGCGTTCGCCCGGGATGGGCGGGTCACCCTCGCCAATGCCCCCGAAGGCGCCGACGCGACGCTCACGATCGTCCTCACTGAATACCGCCGCGACATCGCCGCAGTGCGCGAGGGCGACACCGGCCTGGCCCGCAAGTTCAACGTGACGCTCGGTGCGACCTGCACCCTCCGCGACAACCGCACGGGCCGGCCGATCTTCGAGCAGCGGGTCGTTTCCGCGGTCCGTGAGGTGTTCACCGACAGCGGCCAGTTGCAATCCGAGTACCAGACGCTCCCGCTGCTCGCCGACGCGCTGGCTGCGCGCGTGGTGCACGCCGCCCTCGACACCTGGTGACCTCCGCGATGCACGCCGCCGTCCTCGCCCCTTCCCTGCTCGCCGGCAACCACGCGCACCTGGCGGCCAGCGCGCAGGTCGTGGCGGACCTCGGGCTGCAGTGGCTCCACGTCGACATCATGGACGGCCATTTCGTGCCGAACCTGACGTTTGGCCCGGAGACGCTCGCCGCCCTGCGGCGCAGCGGCTCGAAGCTGTTCTTCGACACCCATCTCATGCTGGCGGAGCCGCACCGCTACCTCGAGCCATTCGCCCGCGCGGGAGCAAACCTGATCAGCATCCACATCGAGCCGGTCTACGACCATGCCGCGGCGCTCGCGCGGATCCGATCCCTCGGGTGCCAGTGCGGCATCGTGGTCAATCCCGGCACCCCCGCGACGGCGATCGAGCCTTTGCTCGGCCAGGTCGACCTGGTCCTGGTCATGACCGTCCAGCCCGGTTTCGGCGGCCAGAGTTTCCGGCCGGAAATGCTCGCGAAGGTCCGGCAGCTCGACGCGTGGCGTCGCGAGCGCAACCTCCGTTTCCGGCTCGAAGTCGATGGAGGCATCGACCTCGCCAACGCCGGCGACTGCCGCGCCGCCGGGGCCGACACGTTTGTCGCCGGCACGTCGTTCTTCCGCGCGCCCGACCCGGCCGCGTACGCGGCGACGATCGCGCGCCTGTAGGTCCGTCCGCCGATTTCCGCCACCGTGGCAGGCAAGGAGCGCAGCTCGGTCCGAACAATACAGTTGGGGTGGAGCCGCCTGTCCCCAGGCGGCTGACGTTCGTCGACCGCCCCGCAGCGGTATCAGGACAAGCCGCGCCACCCCTTCCGGCGGCCGTTCTCATGGGTGATTGAAGGCCGACCGAGGGCTCCCTGCCCCGGCTGCGTCCTCGCGGCGCAGGCCAGGCTAAAGGCCTTCCGCACCGCGCGCGATCGCCTCCGCCCGCGCGTAGTTCCCGCGAAACCGGTCGGCCAGTTCCTTGGCCAGCCGGACTTCCTCGACCTTGTTGCGCGAGCCGAGGCGCGCGCGAATCTCCAGGTTCACGCGATCGTAGTCGATGGCGGAAAGGTCCTGCAGCGCCGCGAGTGCCCGCGCCCGCGCCGGTTCGCGCGCGGCGAGAATGGCACGCCAGGCGGACTTCAGTTCGTGGTGCGTGTCCTGGCACATGACGCGGACCAGCAGCGCCATTTCCCGGAAGATGCGACCGGTCCAGGCCTCGCGGTAAACCAGCGGATCGCGCTGCTCGAACGGACGCTCCTCCGGATCGGCGAGGTACGGACGCCACTCGGGATGCGCATAGAAGTCCTTCCGCACCGAGAGCCGTCGCAGCACGAACCGCTGCGGGCCGCCCGGGGTCCCCGGCTCGAACGTCCAGAGCTTCTGTCCCTCGAGCGAAAGCACGTATTCGATGAACGCGACCGCCGCGGCCCGGTTCGGCGCGCCGCGGAGGAGCGCGATGGGATCGACCGAGGACACGGAGCCGCCCGCGGGCGAGGCGTAGCCGACGCGGTCCGAGTTCGCGCGGCGGCGCACCGCCTCCTCCTGCTGCCGGCCGTAGAAGTCGATGCAGAGACCCGCCGCGCAGTTGCCGGCAGCGACGTCGATGGGCGGTTTCTGTGACGTGTCGGTGAAGTACCGGGCGTTGGCGCCGATCCGCTGCAGCAGCCGCATGCCTTCGAGCCAGCCCTCCCGCACCGCCTGCGCCTCGATCCCGGCGGGGTCGCCGCCCGGAGACTGCGCCTGCAACGCCTGCAGCCGGCGCTGCATCTGCTGCTGGATGATGTTCTCGAACGCCTTCGCCACCGACCCGCTCTTGGTCGGGTCCGCCAGCGCCACCTCCCCGACCAGCCGCGGGTCCGCGAGGTCGCTCCACTGGGTGGGCATCGTGGTGACGCCGAGCCGGCGCAATGCCTCGCGATGGTAGATGATGCCGTACGAACTCAACACGGTGCCGATCCAGAGCCCGTCTCCGCGCCAGTAGTCCTCGCCGCCGTAGCGGCTGGGAATGACCGCCGGCGTGAACCACTCCGGATGCGCCTGCAGGATGCCCGAGTCGACGAGCCGGCCGGCCTGGGCCTGGCGTTCGAAATCGTACGTGCCGCCGCCGAAGAAGAGGTCGATGCCACACCCCACCGCCGATTCCAGGAAGGCCGCGCGCGCGCTCTTCGCCACGGCGGACGCATCGGCCGGCAGCCGGCCGTTCTGGAAGGCCGCCTGCACCTCGGCACTCCAGGGACGGCCGAGCTGGCGCGTCCAGTGCTGCTCGAACGCCGCGACGTATTCCCCTTCCAGGAAGCGGGCGATCTCGCTCGTGCCGCCGACAATCCGCCAGTCGATCGCGATGGTGCGTCCCGTCTTCCGGTGATACCACGCCGCGAAACCACGCGAGAATTCGTACCGGATCGCCTCGTTGTGCGGCGTGATCACGACCAGCGTCTCATCCGCCTCGCGCACGCTCACGCGCTTCGGTCGCAGCGCGAAGGGCAGCGCGACGATCGCGAGCAGCGCGACGATGATGACGATCCGCTTCACTCCACGAGCACGACGACGTCGTCCGGTTCCGCGCTCGCGAACACTTCGCCGCGCAGGGACTGGTCGATGAACCGGGGGTTGAGTTCGAGCACCTTCAACGCGCGCTCTCCGGCGATCAGTTCATACTGGGCGTTCTCGCCCAGGTAGACGGCGTCGCCGATCCGCCCGCGCACGGCGTTGCGGGCCGGCGCCTCGCGGCTCAGCACCCAGCATTCCGGTCGCACCGAAAGCGTCACGGCGGAACCCGGCGCCGGCTTCGCCGCGGCGGCGCCCAGCACGCCTTCGAAACGCCCCAGCGCGGTGTCGACCACGGCCCGGCCGGCTTCCAGCCCGACCAGCGTGCCGTCGATGAAATCGGTCTCACCGATGAAATCCGCGACGATCCGGCAGTTCGGTCGCCGGTACACCTCGCGCGGCGAACCCACCTGGAGGATGCGGCCCTTGTCGAGAATCGCCATCCGATCCGAGACCGACAGCGCCTCTTTCTGGTCATGCGTCACGTAAACGGTCGTGAGCTTGAATTCCTTGCAGACCCGCCGGATCTCCGCGCGCATCTCCAGCCGCAGCTTGGCGTCGAGATTCGACAGCGGTTCGTCGAGCAGCAGGCAGCGCGGGCGGATCACCAGGGCCCGCGCGAGCGCCACGCGCTGCTGCTGGCCGCCCGAAAGCTGGTTGGGCCGGCGGTCGGCATAGGCCGCCATATGCACCGAGGCCAGCGCGTCCCCCACCCGCCGCTTGATTTCGTCCTTCGGCACCTTCCGCTCTTCGAGCCCGAACGCCACGTTCTCCGCCACGCTCATGTGCGGCCAGAGCGCATAGCTCTGAAACATCATGCCCGTGTTCCGCTTGTGCGGCGCGAGCCGCGTCACTTCCTCCTCGCCGAACCAGATCGAGCCTTCCTCGGGCAGGTAGAATCCCGCGAGGCTCCGCAGCAGGGTGGTCTTGCCGCAACCGCTCGGCCCCAGGAGGAAGAAGAGCTCGCCCGGGTCGACCGTGAGGTCGAGGTGATGCAGGGCCGTGACCAAGCCGAACCGTTTCGTCAGTTGCTGGATGCGAATGGAAATCATGCCGCGGGCCGCGGGATCGGAGGCAAGATTCGGCCCCGCAGCGAGTCAAAGTTTTTACCCGCCGCCCGCGCGGCACCATCCCGAGGGAGACGCGACCCCACGCGTCGCGCGCGGGGTCGTCGTGCACCCGATCACGTCCTCACTCGGGCAACGGCTTGCCCTTCGTCTCCGGCGCGAACCACACGATCACCAGACCGACCACGTAGACGAGCGAGATCACCGCGCCCGCCTTGGCGTAGCTGCCCTCGAAGGTCTGCATCAACGCACCCATCTGCAGCGCGCCGACGGCCGCGAGGATGCGGCCGGCGTTGAACGAGAGGCCCTGCCCCGTCGCACGCACTCGCGTGGGGAACAGTTCCGGCAGGTACAGCGGCAGCCAGCCGTAGAACGTGGCCGTGAGTCCGCCGACGAGGAAAGTGAGCGTCAGGAACAGCGCGCCATACGCGTGAATCCCGCGGAACAACCACGCGCACATGACCAGCGAGCCCAGGCAGAGGGCGAAGTACATCGTCCGGCGGCTGAAGAATCCGCCGATCCAGGCTCCGAGCAGGCAGCCCACGATCGCACCGATGGCGGAAGCCGCCTGCGTGTAAGCCTTCGCGGTCGGGTCGGTCGGCGCCATCTTGTCGGCCCACAGGGGCAGCCACTGCACCGATCCCCACGTGCCGATCAGCGCCACGGAGGAAAGCAGCGTGGCCATGATCGTGAACTTGATCAGGCCGGGCCCGAAGATCTCCGCCAGCGGGCGATTGGGCTTGGTGCTCGACTTGACCGACGCGTGCCATTTCTCCGACTCCGGCACGAAGAGGCGCATGATGAACGTCAGCGCCGCCGGGGCCGCGCCGATCAGCGCCACCCACCGCCACGAATCGATCGTCACCTTGAAGAACATGCCGACGATCGCGATCAGCGCGAAGCCGACATTCGCCGCCGCGCCGATGATGCCGGCCATCAGCGGCCGGTGCTTCTCCGGCCAGACCTCCATCACGAGCGCGACGCCGAGCGACCATTCGCCGCCCATGCCGAGCGCGGCCACGAAGCGGCACACGCAGAGGTGCCAGGGCTCGCTCGAGAAATAAATGAGGCCCGTGAACAGCGAGTAGCACAGGATGCTCGCCGCCATGGCCCGCACGCGGCCGATCTTGTCGCCCAGCCACCCGAAGGCGACGCCGCCCAGCGCGGCGCCGAGCAGGAATGCCGCGGTCGCGTAGCCCATCCACTGCCCGACGAACGCATCGGTCAGCGCCAGGCCCTTCGCCTGCTGCATCTCCATCAGCGCCGGCCGGGCGATCAGCGGGAAGATGCCCATTTCCATGCCGTCGAACATCCAGCCGAGGAACGCGGCGACGAGGACGGCGTATAGTTTCTTTTTGTCGGGTTCAGTGGTTGCCATGATGTGGGATGCGAATTCGCGAGGTGGGATGAAATATCAGCGCCGGGCTTCCACCTTCGCCACGCCCGGGCGGGCGTAGCCCTGCCAGTACGCGTCGAGCCGCGTGCGATCGGGCGCGCCATCCGCGGCGACGAAGCGGAAGCGGGCCACGTACGGCGTGCCGGGCTCGATCGAAAATTCCCCGAGCTGCTGCGGCACGTACGAGAAGTACGGCATGTTGGGGTGCAGGCGCAGCGGCTGCGGCGCCCGGAAATTCGCCGGATGCCCCAGCACCGCGGTGCCCGCGATCTCCCCGTCGAGCTTTCCGCCCAGGTAACACCAGCGCCCGCGGGAATTGTTGCCCGCCACCCGGTCCGTGACGCCCTCCGAGGTCAGGAAGAGCGCCGCGGCCCCCGGGCCGTTCCAGGCGTCCGCCCCGCGCAGCCCGAATCCACCATAATGATACTGCGGCAGCACGAGTGGCGCCGGCGTCGCGCACGTCTGCGTGAGGTCGAGGTCGAAGACATGCACCGGCCCCCCGGCCACGTCACGCACGTGGTACGCGGTCACCCGCCAGGTCTCGTGCAGCGCCACCACCGGCTTCGGCGCGGAAAGGTCCACCTGCTTCAGTCGCGCCTCGAAGCCGCCATGCACCGCGCCACCCCAGGTCCGCTCCAGCCCCGCCAGGTCCTGCGCCCCGGTCTTCGCGCCCATGTTCCAGAAATCCGGCGCGCGGCCCTCGAACTTCGTCTTCACCCACGGCGTCCAGATGCCGTGATGATGCACGTGATTGGAAGGATAGTCGTCGGTCAGGATCTTTCCCGCCGGGGAGTACACCGGATGCACGTATCCCGCCCGCTTGAACTCGGGCGCGATGCCCGGCCGCGGCGTCGCCTCGGCATCGAGCCGGAACTCGAATGCGCGCCGGCCGTCGACGCGCACGACGACGCTCCCCTGCTCCTTGCGCACCTCCACGCCGCCCTGCGTCTCCCCTTCGCCCGCGGTCAACGTCAGCGTCACGGTCTCGCCCGCCCGCTGCCAGGGCAGGACGAACACGTGCCCGCCCTGCGCGCCGGGCTGCAACGGAACCCGCTGGCCGCGCTCGCCCCGCAGCACCGCCGTCCGGGGGACATCGTCGAGCGGCGGCAGCGCGATCACCTGCGCCGCGCGATCCACGTCCGCCGCCGGGAGCGTGATGCGATACTCCCGGGCCGCGAGGGCAGACGATGGCCCCGCCGTGCCCAGGAGCACGGCAGCCAATCCGGGGGTGAAAAGCTTGGAGGAAGCGGCCAAACGAAGCCCACCAAGTCACACGGCTCCGGCACATGCAAGCCAGAGCGGCGGCGCGCACCAAAAAGCGCCGGCGCGCGCCCTCAGCGGCGCGACGCCTCGCCGGGTTCCACCCAGGACAGGTCGAGATAGACCAGCCGGTGATCCGACGCCTGCACGAGCTCGGCGCCCGGCGCGCCCCCGGCGGGCCAGAACACGGCGCCTCCCGTGACCCGCCAGCCGAACCGCGAAGGCAGGACATAATCGATGCGCAGGTTGCCGGGCCCGTGCGGCGGGCGGTCGTTGAAGTCGGCCGTGTCGTGCGCCGGATCGCCGCGGTGCGCGGCATTGGCCCCGCCCTGCCGCCGCGCCTGCTCCGCCCCACCCGCGCTCGCCGGGCGGAACGTCGCGTCGATCCGCGGATGCGCCAGCAACTGGGCGATGGCGCCCGGCTGGGAATCGCCGTCGACCGGATCAGCGTTCAGGTCTCCGGCCAGCACGAAGCGGGCGCGCTCCGGCAGGCCGCCGGCGCGGCCCGCATCGTCGCGCAGGAAGCCCGCCCCGTTCAAGAACTCCACCCAGAGCCGGATCTCGTCGTGGTTGCGCCGGCCGTTCCGGTCCTCCGGCCCGTCAAACGTCGGCGGCGTCGGGTGGCTCGCCAGCAGATGGAACACCCGCTCCGGTCCCAAAACGATGGGCACCGCGACATGATTTTTCGACGACAGCCGGTAGACCGCCAGCTCCTCGTCCGAAAACCAGCCCGGCGGGAGCCGCGCCCCGGGGAGGTCGCGCCAGAGGAAGCGCTGAAAGGTCCGGATCTCGTCCGTGCGAATCGGATACCGCGAGTAGATCGCAAAGGCGTATTGCCCGGGAAACTCGCCGTAGCCGAAGCAATCGTTGCCGTACGCGCGGGCCGTGGCGCGGTCGCCCTCCGCCCCCGGCGACGCCACCGCGCGCCCGTCGTTGTCGAAGTCGTAGCGCGACTCCCCCGGGGCGTTGGCGGGCACGCCCGTGTTCGACGGCGGCGCGTATCGATACGGGTACGACAGCGGCGCCTGCCCGTCCTGGCTGACGGCCAGGTACCGGTCGTGGAACCGGCGCACCGCTTCCCCGGCCGGATCATGATCGAACTCGTTCAGGAGGATCACATCGGCCCGCACCCGCTGCATGATCGCGGCAATCTGGCGGGCCTGCGCATTCTCCCCCTCGCCCAGGTCGCGCACGAGCTGTCCGGCCCGGTCGCGGTTGAGCGAAGCGTTGAACGTGGCGACGCGAAGCGTCGGCTCCGCGGCGCCAAGGATGCCGGCGCCTGCGACCAGGGCGGCAAACCCCGCCACGTCCCAACCTCGCGTGCTCCGCTTCCCGCTGCGCCGCCGGATGTGCATGCAGGCAGAGAGACATCCACCCCCCGCCCCGGCAAGCCGCCGCTATAGCGGTGGCGACGGCCGCATGGCCGGTTTCGGAAGGCGTCGCTCCTTCGCTGCCGAGGCGCTGGCCAAGGAACACCCTCGGTGGAACCGGCCCTGCCATTGATAAACGTGCCTCAGAACCGGGGCGCGCGCCGGCCGGCCAGCCGCCCGATCTCCCGCCCGAGCCGGTGCCCTGCCACGCAGCTCTCCCGCGTGTGCACCCCGTCCAGGCTCGCGACAAACACCTGCTCGCGTGCCGCCGCCGCGAAGCCGGGAAACACCCGCGCACCGCCGGTCTCCGGCAGCGCGAAGCCTCCCGGGGGCAGCCGGAGACCGTGCTCCAGCACGGCCTGGGCCGCTCCGGCCAGCGTGGCTGCCACGGAGGGATAGTGGGCCACGGGCGGGATGAGGGTCTGCCCCTTCTCCCGCCGCACGTGCTCGAAGCGCGCGCCGTCATCGACGTTCGCGAGCGCATCGCTCCCGAGCGCCTGCCACTCGGCGACGGGGCGCCATACCTCGGTCGTGACACTTCGCCACGAGCCGACGACGTGCCGCGCGTGGAGGGCGGCGATGACTGCGTCGGCCAGCGCCGCGTTCAGCGCGGCGAACAGGCGGGCCTCGGCGAGCAGATCCAGGTTGCCCGCCTCTCCGGCCGCGCGCGCGACCTGGTTCCACGCTCTCAACGGCGACTGCGACCAGAGTCCGGCGCGAGCGCGCTCCGCCGCGACGGGATCGACCCCGTCGAAGAGAGCGGTGCTCTGCAGCGTGAAGTCAGCATGGATGGAGCCATCGTTGCGGACGTTGCGCAGCTCCGCCACCTCCACCTGGCCGGCGGTTTTCAATGCGAATGGGCGCACCCGCAGCCAGGGCGAAGGCCGGCTGGCGGCACCGCGCGCCGGGCGCGCGGCGGGCACGGACTCCGCGGCGGCGACGTCGCTCCAACCGTCGTCCACCCGAGCCCGCAGGACGCGCTCGGCGGCCAGCGCACCCAGCGCTTCGCCGCGGACGCGCGCGGGGCCGGCGGGCAGCGCCGCGATCTGCCGGCCGGCCAGCGCATCGAACCGCGCGCGGAAATCCGGCACGAGCGCCGCGAGCGCGTCGCGCGCCGCCGTCGCCATCGCCGCCCCGCGCGCGATGCGGTCGAACTCCGCGTCGCCCGAATCGATGTCGCCGCCGGCCGCCGCCATCGCGGCGTGCGCCAGGGCGCGCACGCGGGCCTCGAGATGCAGCGGGCGCACCGGGTCGCCCGGCACCGCCGCCGTCATTGCCTCGTTCCAGGCCGCGACCGGCCCGGCCCGCAGGACCGGGCCGAAACCGGAACACACCATCGTCAGGCACGCCGCCATCGCGGACGCGCGCGGAATTTCGCAGAGGATCGATTTCATCGCCAGGGAGAAGGAGGGAGCGAACCATACGGCCGTCCGCGGCGATCAGTCGGGAAGTGAAACCTGACACCTCACGGCGCGCCCCCGGTTGTGCGGTGAGCGGGTCGGCCCGACCGCGGCAACGAACGAAAGCCCGTCGCGCGAATCGGCTGACTTCAAAACCCCGCTGCGCGCGATTGGTTACACCCAAACGCAAAAAGGCCCGGGAGCGCGGCCGACCACCGCACGCCCGGGCCTTTCTTTTTCCCTGGGATCAGTTCTGGAGCAGTTGCAGCACGGACTTCGGCGTCTGGTTCGCCTGCGCCAGCATCGCCGTGCCCGATTGCACCAGGATGCTGTACTTGGCGAACTGCGTCGATTCCTCCGCGACGTCGACATCGCGGATGCGCGAGATGGCCGAGGACAGATTCTCGTACTCCACGCTGAGCGTGGTGGAGGCGAGTTCGAGGCGCGACTGGGCCGCGCCGAGCGTGGCGCGCTCGGTCGCGACGTGCTGGATCGCGTCCGTGATCTTCTGGATCGCGTCCGTCGCCGTCGAATCGAGCGTGTAGGCGCCCGACGCGTTCTGCTGGATGATCGCGAGCATCCCGTTGCTGCGGAGATTGGTGTCCGAGATGGTCATGTCCTGGCCGACCGCCTGTCCGATCGTGACCGTGAGCCCGCCCGTGGCACTCGAACCGAAGAGCGTGATCCCGTTGAAGGCGCCGAGCGGCGAGGAGACGTCGGTGGCGCCGCCGATCTCGGCGGTCGTGCCGCCCACCGTGGCGCGCAGCTGGTCCTGGAGGGCGGCAAACTCCTCCTGGTAGAGCGCGATGTCCGAGGGATTCTTCGTCACGTCCTTGGCCAGGATCGCCAGCTCGCTCATGCGCGAGAGGATCTTCGTCATGCCGCTCATGAAGCCGTCCGCGGTCTGGATGTACGAGATGGCGTTCTGGACGTTGGTCGTCGCGGCTTTCACGCGACGGCTCTGCGCGTCGAGTTTCTCGGAGACGGCGAGTCCGGCGGCGTCGTCGGACGGGTTGACGATCTTGGAGCCGGACGAAAGCCGGGTCAGCGAACGGCCGAGCATTTCCTGACTGTGGTTCAGGTTCCGCGCGCCGGCGATGGCTTGGATGTTGGTGTTGATGACGCTCATGGTCGGGTGGGTGGATGAAGGTGGTGGTGAAGGTGGAGGGGAACGGCGTCAGGCCTTGGGCAGGACCGCCGGCTTGGGCGCGAGCGCGGGCTTCGTGGCGAGGACCGGGAGTGGACCGGGCCGCGCCTGCCGCACGGCGGCGGCCTGGTTGTTGGCGGCGATGTCGGCGAGCACTTCCTTGCGGAAGATCGCGATGTCGCGGGGAGCAGCGATGCCGATCTTCACGACGTCGCCTTCGATGCGGGTGATGCGGATCTCGATGTTGTCACCGATGACGATGGCCTCGTTGACCCGGCGGGAGAGGACGAGCATGACGGGTCAGGCTGTGCGGGCGTAGACGGGCGCCTGCGGGTTTTCGACGAGGGAGTGGTTCGCGCTGTAGCGCGAGTAGTTGGAGATCACGAGCTGGCGGCCGATGCGGGTGCGCCGGTTGACCACGATCGGTCCGACCAGGTTCGCCGTCGCCTCGACCGGGCTCTGCCGGCGCAGCGTCACGACGTTGAGGATCATCGCCTCGCCGGGATCGCGCAGGTCGAGCGTCTCGGCATCGGCGTCGAAGATCTCCGGCTCGTAGCCGGGCACGATCCCACCTGGCTCGATCACGATGAAGTGCAGCTCGTCGGTGTCGCTCTTCAGCTTCATCCAGAGGAACGGCAGGTGGTCGGGCAGGTAGAGCAGCTCGGCGCGCTTGTAGTTAGCGAATCCGACGATGCCCTGCGGCAGCTCGAGCTCGTTCGCCGGCGGCGTGTCGAGGTCGGAGGGATAGAGTTCGGGCAGGACTTTCATGGGAGGTGCTTCGAAGGAGGGAGGTGGAAATGGGTCAGCGGATGTAATCCAGCAGCGACTGCCGCATGATGCTGGCGGACGACTGCAGCGCGGCCTGGTAGGACGTCTGGGTCTGGTTGAGCTTCACGATGGCCGTGGGCAGATCGAGGTCGGCCTCGGCGGAGATCAGGCGCTCGATGCTGTCGTTGCGGTTGTCGAGCTGGGTCTGGCTCGCCTCGATGCGCATCTGCACGCCGCCGGTCTCGGCGAGCGCCGCGACGAGCGCGTCCTCGCTGGCGATGAGCCCGGTCTGCGCCGCCTTGACGGCCGTGCCGTCGTTCAGGTTCAGGGCGTCGCGCAGGGCGACGAGCTGGTTGAGCAGGTCGCGGATGGACGTGTTGGTCGCACCGGTCGTGCCGGGGGCGATGCTGGAGCTTTCGGACAATTGGATCGGCGCCTGCGCGGCGTTGCCGGCGTAGGTGACGGCCGTGACCTGGCCGGCGCCGTTCCGCGTCGCGGTGAACGGCGGCGCATCGACGGCCGTGCCCGCGAAAATGTAGTCGTTGCGCAGCTTGGTGTTCGCGAGCTGCAGCGTCTGCTCGATCAACTGGTCGACTTCGGTCGCGTAGGCCTGCGCGGCCTCGGTGCTGAGGGTGCCGGAGCCGAGGACGCCGACCTCCGTGGCGCGGTCGGAAACGGCCTTGAGCCCCTGCAGGCCGGAGAACGAAACCTGCGCGATCTCCAGCGCGCGGTCCACGTTGCGGCCGTACTGCCCGATTTCGCGCCGCTCGCTCTCGAGCGCCAGCACGCGCCCCACGGCGGTCGGGTCGTCCTCGGGCTGGAAGATCCGCTGCCCGGTCGCGACCTGGGTCTGCAGCCGCGCCTGCTGGCTGCCGAGCTGCTGGATCTGCCGGATGAGGTTCTCGGACAAGGTGCTGGTGGCGACGCGCATGACGGGAGGATGGTGCTAGGATGCGGGAACGGGCGCTCAGCCCACCCCGAGGCGGTTGACGATGCCGTCGAGCAGTTCGTCGAGGACGTTGAACACGCGCGACGAGGCCTGGAACGAGCGCTGGTACTTGAGCAGGTCGGCCATCTCCTCATCGAGGGAGACGCCACTGACGGAGTCGCGCTGCCCGCGCACGAGCCGCTCGATGTTGGTCTGGTTGGCGACCCGGACGTTCGCGTCGGCGAGCGCCTGGCCCAGGGTGGCGACGCTCCGGCCGAAGGAGTTCGCGAAGGTGCCGTCGATCTGGTCGCCGCCCGCGATGGAGAACGACTGGCTGGCGAGCGCGGCCACCGCGCGGGCGATGGTGTTGTCGCCGGCCGGACCGCCGTCGCTGGCCTTGAGGCCCGCGGCCGTGAGCGAGCCGACGAGGCTGATCGTCGCCGCGGTGTTGCCGCCCGCGACGAAGAAATCGCCGGTGGCGTTGGTCGGATTGTACGCGGCGTTGACCGACGTCACGAACTGCCGGGCCAGCGCGTCGAGGTCGTCGCGCAGCGTCTGGATCGCGCCGTCGCGGGCCGCAAGCAGGCCATTGATCGACCCGCTGCCGAGCCCGAGCACCGTGGCCGGCGAACCGGCGGAGATTTGCGTGCCGTTGAAGGCGACCGTGCCCTGCACGGCCGCGAGGTTGACGAGGATGACGTCGGCGCCGCCGCCGTCCTTCGCGACGACCTGGAGCTGGCCGCCGCCGGAATTGCGCACCTCGACCGGCAGGATCGCCGAAAGCTTCTCGATCTGAGCCTGGCGCTGGTCGCGCAGATCCACGGCGGTGCCGGGAGCGTTCTGCTCGAAGCGGCCGATCTGGGCGTTCAGGTCGGCGATGGAGGCGAGGAGCGCGTTGGCTTCGGAAACGTCGGCCCCGATCTCGGTGGTGAGGTCGGACTGGACGTCGGCCAGCCGCGTGTCGGCGAGATGGAACCGGTCGGTCAGGATGGCGGCCTTCTGCAGCAGGAGCTGCCGTTCGCCGTCGTCGGTGGGCCGCGCCGCGAAATTCTGGAAGGCATTGAAGAAGGCGTCGATCGCGCCGGCGATCCCGTTGCTGTCGGTATCCGTGATTCCGCCGACGGAGTTGGTCCGGTCGATCGACTGCCCGAGGCCGGCCTGCGCGCGCTGGAAGGCGCCCTGCTCGGCCTCGAAGCCGGCCTTCAGCGCGATCTCGCGCATCACCTGCTGGTCAAGCAGCGCGTCGCGGATCTGCTGCACGCCGAGCGCCTCCAGGCCGAGGCTCTCCGCGCCCTGCGGCGTGATCACCGTGCCGCGGTCGCCGAGGACCACGCGCTGCCGCGCGTAGTCCGGGTTGTTCACGTTGGCGAGGTTCTTGCCCGTGATCTCGATCGCGCGACTGTGCGCGGACAGAGCCATGACGGTCTGGTTGAGCGTGCTGAGGATGCCGGCCATGGTGAGCGAAGGAGGGACGTGGATCAGGGCGGGGCCGGTGTCAGCCGGCCGCGCGCAGCGTGCCGGCGAGCGGCGCCGCCGCGACGGCCACGCGGCCCGCGGCGGAATAGGTCTTCACGAACGACTGGGGTCGCAGGTGCTGGAGCGTCTCCTGGTGCAGCTCGACCGCGCGGGCCAGCAGCGTGTGGTTGTGCCGGCTCGTGCGGCGCACGCGGTGGAGCAGCAGGTTGACCTCGGAGATCAGGGCTTCGAGCAGCGGGCGCGCCTCGTTGGCGATGAAGGGCAGCAGGGAACGCAGCGAGGCCGTGGACGGCTGGCCGTGAGCGGCCGCGAATTGCGAGACCGCCTCCTCGCGCCGGGTGCGGCGCTCGGCGACGGCCCGCGCCTGCGCCTCGATCTCGCCCGCGCAGCGCAGCACGGCTTCGGGATCGCGCTTGAACAGGCTGAGCTGCTGCGACTCGAAGAGGTGCAGGAGCCCGCCATACTCGGCGAGTTCCGCCCGCAGGCACTCGGCGATGAATTGCCAGGGTTGGTTCATGGGGTGGAGTCCGCCGCCGGCGCTTCCTTGGCGCCGCCGCGGGGTGAAAGTTGCTGCTCGATGAAGCGGCTGAGGCCGAGGCCCGGGCCGGCGGTGAGCTGCTGCGCCATCGTGTCGGCCAGCATGTCGCCGAAAACGCTGCCCGCGGCGCCGCTGCCCTCGCCGCCGACCATCGAGTGCATGGTCTTGCCCAGGAGCTGGCGCACGAGGATCGCCTCGAACTGGGCCGCCACGGCGGCCCGCTGGGCGGCGGGCGAGGCGTTGCGGACGGCGGCCGCGTTGAAGGCGGTCGGCGCGGAAGCGGCCGCGGAGGTGACGGGGGCGACGCTCATGGCTCAGTTGATGACGAGTTCGGCCTGCAGCGCGCCCGAGCGCTTCAGCGTCTGGAAGATCGCCATCATCTCGCGGGTCGATACGCCGAGCGCGTTGAGCGCCGCGGCCAGCCGCTCGATGGTGGGCGGTTCATTGATGATCTGGAAACCGCCCTTGGTCTCGTTGACCGCGGTCTGCGTGCTCTGCACCGCGGCGGTCTGGCCCTGGGCGAAGGCGTTGGGCTGGCTGACGCCGACGTTGGAGCTGACGGTGATCGTCAGCGAGCCGTGCGCGATCGCGACCTGGGAGAGCCGGACGGTGGAGGTCGCCACGATCGTGCCGGTGCGCTCGTTGATGACGATGCGGGCGAGCGTGTCGGGTGCGGCCTCGACCTGGCCGAGGTCGGCGAGGAAGGCGACGTCGCGGCCGCGGTAATCGGCGGGCACCATCACCGCGATGGTGGCGGCGTCGGTCGGATTGGCCGCGCCGGACCAGCGGGCGTTGATGGCGTCGGCCATGCGCGCGGCGGAGGTGAAATCGGGATTGTGCAGCAGCAGGCGGACGACGTTGTCGCGCACGAACGTCGCGGGAATCTCCCGCTCCACGATCGCGCCGCTCGAGATGTTGCCCACGGTCGGGTGGTTCTTCTGCACGGTCGAGCCGCCCGCGCCGCCCGCGCCGCCAAGGAAGCCGCCGATCGCCACCGGGCCCTGCGCCACGGCGTACACGCGGCCGTCGGCGCCGAGCAGCGGCGTCTGCAGCAGCACGCCGCCCTGGAGCGTCTTGGCGTCGCCCATCGAGGCTACGTTCACGTCGATGCGCGCGCCCGGCTTCAGGAAAGCGCCGATCTCGGCGGTGAGCATGACGGCGGCGACGTTCTTCGCCTTCAGGTCGGTCGGGTTGACCGTGATGCCGTAGCGCTGGAGGACGTTCGACACGCTGCGCAGCGTGGCGGCCGCGTTGCTGTCGCCGTCGCCGGCGAGGCCGACGACGAGGCCGTAGCCCACGAGCTGGTTGTCCCGGCCGCCCTCGATGAGGGCGAGGTCCTTGACGCGCGAGGCATGCCCGACGGGCGCCGCCGGAAAAAGCCCGGCCGCCAGCAGCACGATCGGCAGCAGGCGGGCGAGGCGGTGATGGATTGGGAACATCATGTTCGGTGGAATCCGTTCCAAACGTCCTGGAGGAGTAATCCGGGTCAGAGCGGGCGCAGGCGTTCGTAGATGCGGGCGAGCCAGCCGCGCTTTTGCGCTTCGGTGAGCGAGCCCTCGGAATGGAACTCGACGCGCGCATCGGCGATGTTGGTCGAGACGACGCTGTTGTCGCGGGCGATGTCCTCGGTGCGGACGATGCCGCGCAGGACCACGTACTGCGTCTCGCCGGAGAAGCTGACGACGCGCACGCCCTCGATCACGAGGTTGCCGTTGGGCAGCACGTCGGTGACGGTGACCGCGGCGCGGGAGGAGATGCTCTGGCTGTTGCTCACGTCGCCGCCGCCGGAGTTGGAGGACTTGCCCGTGGTCGAGAGGCCGGGCATCTCGCCACGATGCGAACCGAGGCGGGGAAAAAGGAAACGCGAGACCGCATCCTCGAGCGAGGATTCGCGGCTGGACGACTTGTTCTGCGAGCTCTGGGCCACGGCCGATTCGGCGATGACGATCGTGAGGATGTCGCCCTTGGCGGCGGCCTTGCGGTCCGCGAACATGCTCCGCGCGCCGGCGTTGCCCGACGGCCACAGCGAGTCGGCCCGCGCGGCCGGCGCGAGCATGCACGCGGCCATCAGCCCGACGGCGGAGCCGACGGAGGCGGGGCGGGAGCGGGGGACGAGGGAGAGTGGTTTCATGACGTTCAGAAGCGCACCTGCACCCGGTTCTCCGCGACCACCATGGCGGCGAAATCCTTCCGCGATTGCGGATTGCGGACGGTGACCGTCTCGCCCTGCGCGCCGTTCTCGAGGGCCAGCGCCTTCATGGTCACGAGCAACGGCCCTTCCATCGCGGCGACTTCGACGAGCTCGCCCTTGCGCACGAGCGGCCGGCGCGCGACATCGCGCCAGGTGAGCAGCCGTCCCGCGGACACCGCGCGCGCGAAGGCGAACTGGCGGTCGCCGACCGCGGCGGGCAGCGCCTCACGATCGCGAAAGAGATCCACCCGCCGCACCTCGAGCATCGCGGGATCGAACGTGGTGCCCAGCGCGACCGGCTGGCGCGTCGCCCAGGCGTCGCGCCAGAGCTGCGCGCGCAGGACCAGGGAAAGCTCGCCGACCGGCGAGGCATCGGCAAGGAGCCGGCAGCGAAGCATCATCGACGACGTCGCCACCGTGGGAAACTCGACGACCTGGAGATCCCACTCCGCCGCCACGCGCGCCGGCGGCTGCCAGGGGCGGATGAAGTCGAGCTGCAGCTCCCCCTCGAGGTTGAAGTGGCCGGTCAACGCCCGGTTCAGCCGGTCGAGCGCGAGCTCGCGCGTGAACGGGGCCGGGGCCGCGGGCGCGGCGAACGGCGCCGGTTCGGCGCGGACCGATGCCGCCGAGGCGAGCAGGCCGGCTGCAAGGACGGAGATCAGGGCGGAGCGCATGGGGAAACGACGGAGGCTCATCAGCGTTTCATGTTCGCGATGTTCTGCAGCATCTCGTCCGAGGTCTGGATGGACTTGGAATTGATCTCGTACGCGCGCTGCGCGACGATGAGGTTCACCATTTCCTCCACGATGTTCACGTTGGAGGCCTCGATGTAGCCCTGGATGGTGCGGCCGAAACCCTGTTCGCCCGGCTTGCCGACCTCGGGCGTGCCGCTCGCGGCGGTCTCCTCGTAGAGGTTGCCGCCGAGGCTGCGCAGGCCGGAGGGATTGGCGAAGCGCGCGAGAGTCACGGAAAACGTCTGGTTGCCGTTGGCGCCCTGGACCGTCACCTGGCCGTCCTCGGAGACCGCGATGCTCGTCGTCCCCGGAGGGATCGGCTGGAAACCACTCAGCACCGGCAGTCCGTCGACCGTGACGACCTGGCCCTGCGCGCTGAGCTTGAACGAGCCGGCGCGGGTGTAGCCGATCGTGCCGTCAGGCCGCTGCACTTCGAAGAAGCCGTCGCCCTGGATGGCGAGGTCGAGCTTCTCACCCGTGCTCGTGAGCTGACCCTGCGTGAAGATCTTCGACGTCGCGGCGACCCGCGAACCGTTGCCCACCTCGACGCCCGTCGGCACGAGGTTGCCGCCACCGGAGTCCGTGCCCGCCGCCCGCGGCTTCTGATAAAGCAGGTCCTGGAACTCGATCTTGCTGCGCTTGAACCCGGGCGTGTTCACGTTCGCGAGGTTGTTCGCGATCGTGTTGAGGTTCAGTTGCTGCGCCTCCATGCCGG
The DNA here is from genome assembly GCA_937952235.1 of uncultured Opitutia bacterium. Classification (GTDB taxonomy): domain Bacteria; phylum Verrucomicrobiota; class Verrucomicrobiia; order Opitutales; family Opitutaceae; genus ER46. The sequence continues at coordinate 40,465 of CALFZM010000003.1, forward strand.
TGGCAGCCGAGTAGAGCGAGAGGTTCATCGCGTGGCGGGTTCAGGTTTTGGCGCGGCCGGCGATCAGCCCAGCGCCTCGAGCGTCTTGCCCATCTGGTCGTCGACGGTGCGGATCATCTTTTCGTTCGCCTCGTAGGCGCGGGAGATGAGGACCAGGTCCACCATCTCGCGCAGCGCCGTCACGTTGCTGCCCTCGACGTAGCCCTGCAGCAGGTCGGGTTCATCGACCCGCTGCGGCTCGAGCCCGGCGCCGGCCTGGAAAAACCCGCCGGCGAGCGGCACCAGCGCGGCGTTGTTGGCGAACTTCTTCACCGCGATGCGGCCGGCGGCGTTCTCCCCCTGGAAGATCGAACCGTCGCGATTGATCGTCACCGGCCCGCCGCCTGCGACCAGCGTGATCGGCGCGCCGCCGTCGCTGAGCACCTCGTGGCCGTCCGTGGTCACCAGCGTGCGATCCGCCCGCAGGCGAAACTCGCCACTGCGGGTGTAGACCCGGCTGCCATCGTTGCGCTGGATCTCGAAAAAACCGTCGCCCTGGATCGCCACGTCGAGTTCGCGCCGCGTCGGCTGCGTCTCGCCCGTCACAAAATTGATCCCGTAATTGACCTTGGGAAACGCCATCGCCACGCCCGGGTCCTTGCCCAGGCGCGCCCGCAGGTCCGTATGCAGTTCACCGGCCGCCTGCGTGGAGAAGTTGATCGTCCGCTTCCGAAAGCCCGCCGTCTGGCTCGAAGTGATGTTCTGCGCGACGGTATCCTGCCACCGCTCCAGGGCGGAGAGGGCGGAGGCACTTTGGTAGATACCGATGTTCATCGCGGACGCCTTTAAGCCATCCGCATGCCCGGCAGCCGATCAGACTGGCAAAGCCCTATAGATAAGCCGTTTACGGTTCATTATTTCCCGTGAAGAAAACTCTGCCGCGGCAAGATCCGGCCCCGTCCCCGTCGGGCGGCAGGAATTGCCGCCCTCTTTTCCGGGCCAGGAATGGGGTCGCGGACGGATTTCTGCGCCGGTTCGAACCGGGCTGCCCCCACTCCGACTGGCGCGCTGCCGGCCGCGCCGTCAGCGCCCCGCCGTGTAGAGGCACTCGATCTCGACGCGCTCGCCGCAGGTGCAGGTCACGATCAGGCGCACGACCTTGTCGCCCTCCTTCACCACCTCGACCTGGGGCTCCGTGGCGCCTGCGGGTGTATTCGCGCCGCCGGGACGCGGCGTCGTGCAGCGCAATCCGACCCCGGCCAGGGCCGCGGGCGGGCGGAGAGGTTCGGCGGCGAGGGTCTTCTTTCCTTGGAGGAAGGGCTTCATCGGTTCGGAGCCGTCGAGGAAACAGTCACCGGCGGCGCCTTGTCCACCGGATTGCTTGCCTTGGGACGGGTCCGCGACGAGAGCGAGAGGTTGAGCGTCACGCGTTCGTTCGCCTCCGGGTCGGTCGCCGCATCGGGTCCGGGGCGCGTATCGGCGTAGCCGGTGACGCGTTCGATCTGCTTCGGATCGACGGCGTGGTGCACCAGCATCCGTCGGGCGGCGTTGGCGCGGTCGGCGGAGAGTTCCCAGCTCGAATAATCCTTTTGCCGCGAGGAGACGAGCGGTCCGGCGTGGCCGTCGATGTTCACCTTCAGCGCGTGCCGCTCGATCATCCAGGCGAGATTCTGCATCACGAACGTGCCCCACTCGGTGAATTCCGTCGACTCCGGTTTGAAGAGCGGACGCTTCGCGCGGTCGAAGAGCGTGACGCGCAGCCCGTCGGAAGTCACCTGGATGTCGATCGACCGCTGCTCGCGCGTCTCCTCGACGTTGAGCATCTTGAAGAAGTCGGAGGCGACCGAGTTCAGGAACGACATCTCGATCTGCTTGCCGCGATCGGAATTGCTCTCCCCCGCGCCGCTCCCGGAGGACTGGGACGTGCGCTTGGTATTGTACGGCATCACGCCCGACGAGGCGTCGAGCGGGGAACGAAACGGGTTCTGAAAGTACTGCGAGGTCGCAATCAGGATTTCCTTATCCTGCGACGAGATCCACAGCACCATGAACAGCGCCATCATCGCGGTCACGAAGTCCGCGTACGCCACCTTCCATGCACCACCGCCGCCGCCAGCCATTGTTGGAAGTAGTTGAGGGTTGAAGTTCGGGCCGCGCGCGACGGTGAGGAATCGAGTCTCGGGACCCGCTCACTTCGCCGGCGCCATCGCCTTCAGGGTGGCCTCGAGTTCCGAGGCTCCGGGTTGGACGTTGCTGTCGAGCGAGCGCCGCGCGACCTCGACCGCCGTCAGCGGCGCGAGACCCTTCGCGAAGCCGGCGACGGCCTGCTTGATGCATTTGAGGAACTGCTCGTCGCCCTGGTTGTTGAACTTGATCCGGTTCGCGAGCGGATTGATGAAGCCGTACGCGACGAAGATGCCGAGCAGCGTGCCGGTCAGGGCCGCCGCCACCTTCTCGCCGACCTTCTCGGGTCCTTCGGAAATGGCCGCCATCGTGTTGATGATGCCGAGCACCGCCGCGACGATCCCGATGCCGGGGAGCGAGTCGCCGACGAGCTGGAGAATGTGGACGGGATGCTCCGACTCGTTGGCCTTGGCCTTGAGTTCCGTCTCCATCAGGTCCTCGAGCTGGTCCGGCTTGATCTTGCCGTCGATGACGGGCTTCAGTCCGTTGCAGATGAACTCGAGCCGCTCCTTGTGCCCCACGATGCCGGGGTACTTGCTGAAGATCGCGCTCTTCTTCGGATCCATCACGTGCTCCTCCAGCGCGATCAGGCCGTTGCGCCGGCCGACCATGAACACTTCATAGAGCAGCTTCAGCAGGTCGGTGAACTCCTTCTCGCCCGCCGCCTTCCCGCTCAGCGCATCCTTCATCTTGTGGATGATTTCCTTCAGCACGTGGCCCGGGCTCGCGATCACGAGCACGCCGGCGGCCACGCCCAGGATGACCACGAATTCCGACACGTGCAGCAGCACCATCGGGTTGCCGCCCGCGATGAGAAAGCCCCCCAGGGTGGAGGCCATCACGATGACTGCGCCGACGAGGATCAGCATGACGCACCTCCGCCGGAGCTCGCGCCCCCGGTCCCGGGCTGTCCGCCCTGTCCGTTCCGCTGTTGGCCGGCGCGCATGATGTTGCTCAGCGCTCCTTTACTCGCTGCAGCCAGGCTCGCAGGCCGAGAATGGTCTGGGCGTGGATCTGGCAGATGCGCGACTCCGTGAGGTCGAACACCTGGGCGATTTCGGCCAGACGCATGTTCTCGAAATAATACATCGCTAGGATCTTCCTCGGTATATCGGGCAACTCCGCCATCCGTTGAGTGAGAAGTTGCAGCAGCTCCGCCTTTTCGAGGTTGTCGCGCCCCGTCTTGTCGGATTCGTCCGCGAGCAGTTCGTGCAAGGAGGCCCCCTCGCCTTCCTCGCCGTCGGCATGCTGGTCGATCGCGATGAACGTCACCGGCTTGGCCTCTTCAACCCACTTCTCGTACTCGCGCGGGGTCAGCCCGAGCGCGGCGCACACCTCGGCGTCGGTGGCCGCCCGGCCGAGCTTCTGCTCCACTTCGTTGATGGTGTTCTTCAGCTTGCGCGAGCGCGCGCGCGCGCGGCGCGGGCACCAGTCCATCCGGCGCAGTTCGTCGAGAATGGCGCCGCGGATACGCATCGCCGCGTAGCTCGCGAAGGTGT
>CALFZM010000004.1 GCA_937952235.1 uncultured Opitutia bacterium
GTGAAAGGACTGGCGACGCGCTCCGACGGCCGGCTCGTGTCAGGTCCGGTGGTGCGCGAGCTCACGGGCGCGGCCCCGGCCGACCTGCTGTGGACGCTTGAACCGGACGGCACCAGCGGCCGCTGGCTTGCCGGGTCGGGCCCGGACGGTCGGATTTTCGAGGTTACGGTGGACGCCAACGCCGGCAGCTTTTCCAGCCGCGAACTGGCGCGGCTCGACGACCCGCAGGTGTTCGCGCTGAAGCGGCTGGCCGACGGCAGCCTGCTCGCCGGAACCTCGCCGCGCGGCGGACTTTACCTCCTGCGCGAGGGGACCGTCGTCGCCCGCGTCACGCTGCCCGCCGACTCGATCTTCGATCTCCAGGTGATTGATGCCAACACCGTGCTGGTGGCGACCGGGAACCCGGGGCGCATCTTTCGCGTGGACCTCAACGCCTTCGCCGCCCGCGGCATCTCGACCGAGCGGCTGAACGAACGCAGCCGGCTGGCTGAGCGCGGGATCACGCTCTTCGGCGAGATCCGCGACCGCAACGTCCGCCGGCTCGCGCTGCTGCCCGACGGTCGCGTGGTCGCCGGCTCCGCCCCCCGCGGCAATCTCTACGCCTTCGCCCGCGAAGGCGGCGCGCCCGTCATCCTGCAGGAGAATCGCGACGCGGAAGTCACCGACCTGCTTCCCCAGCCCAACGGCGACCTGTACGCCGCGATCGTGTTCTCGACGCTGAGCAACGAGGCGCGGCTCACGCCGCCGCCGCAGCCGACGAAGGCCGGGGGCAAGGACGAACTCCCGGCGCCGCCGCCCGCGCAGGTCGAGCGCTTCGGCGGCCGCAGTTCGATCGTGTGGCTTCCCGCGCGCGGCTTCCCTGAGACGATCGTCACCCGCGCCAACACTGCGATCTACCGCGTGCAGCGTCGGGGCGACCTCCTGCTCTTCGCCGGCGGCGAACAGGGCGAACTCCTGGGCTACGATCTGGCGCAGCGGCACGGCCTCACCTACGCGGGCAGCCTCTCGTCGCAGCTCAACGGCTTCCTGCCGCTCGAGCCCGGCCCGGCGCCCGGCCGGTACCTGCTGCTGCGCAACAACGCGCCGGGTTTCGCGCTGCTCGACTTCACGCCGGCCGGCGACCGCGAGGCCGAGACGCGCCGCCTCGACCTGCTCGCCGCCTCCGAGCTGGGCGCCCTCCGCTTCAACCGGCTTCGCGGCCTCCCGGAGACTGCGCTCAAACTCGAGGTCCGCACCAGCCACGGCACCGACGATGTCGAAGGGTGGACACCGTGGACGCCGCTGCGCCGCGACGACGACGGCGGCTGGCGCGCCTCCGACCTGCGCGGGCGCTATGTGCGCCTCCGGCTCACGCTCGACGCCGGAGCGGCGGCCGCCGACGGGTTCGAGATCGACCGCGCGTCGCTCTTCGCCCTGCCCCAGAACCGGCGTCCGCTCCTCCAGGATTTCCGCGTGCTTCCTCCCGGCTTCGCGCTCAATCCCGCGCCCGATCCGGTGCCTCCCGCCTCGGTCACGCTGGGCCAGCTTCTGCAGGCGGGCCGCGATGATCCACGGCGTTCGAACTTTCTCAACAGCCAGCTCGTGCGCTCGCCCGGCACGCAGCTGGTATACTGGAACGTGAGCGATCCGGACGGCGACACGTTCGTGAGCACGTTCTCGATCCGCCGCGACGGGGAGACCGAGTGGACGGAGCTGGTCGCCGCCGCGAAGGAGAACTACGCGCAATTCGACACGCGCGCCCTGGCCGACGGCGTCTATTTCACGCGCCTGGTGGCGACCGAAACCGCGCCGCGACCGCTGGCCGAGCGCCTGAGCCGCACGTTCGAGACCGATCAGCTCGTGATCGACCGCACGCCTCCGGAGGTCGTCGCCGCAGGCGTCGAACGCGCCGGCGAGACCCTGCGCCTGACCGTGCGCGGCCGCGATGCCCTCTCGTTGCTCGACGGCATCGAGGTCGTGTTCAACAACGGCGTGCGCGAGTCGCTCGAGCATCCGCTCGACGGCATCCGCGACGGCCGGGAAGAGACGTTCGTGCTGGAGATTCCCGCGGCCCGCGCCGCCAGCGCGACCTCGCTCGAAGTCACGCTCTTCGACCAGGCTGGCAACGGCACCGCCCGGCGTCTCGGCCTGTAGGCGCGATCCGGAAATCGACGACCTCGACCCGCCACAGGTGGAGCCGCCTGTCCCCAGGCGGCTGGCGTTCGGCCTTTCCGACCGCGGCGGCGTGAGGACAGGCCGCTCCAACGTTCGAGCGGCTCCGCCCGCCTATCCGCGCGGGTGCGCCTGCGCGTGGATCGCCTGCAACCGCGCCATGCTCACGTGCGTGTAAATCTGGGTGGTGGCGAGCTGGGAGTGTCCGAGCAGCTCCTGGACGAGCCGCAGGTCGGCGCCGGCGTTGAGCAGGTGCGTCGCGTACGAGTGCCTGAGCTTGTGCGGAGTGAGGTCGAGGGGCAGCCCCGCGAGGGCGAGATAGCGCTTCAGCAGGAGCTGGATCTGCCGGACCGACACGCGCCGGCCGTCCGGCTGCGCCAGCACGGGCGCGCCCGGCCGCCGGTCGGGCGAATACGCGTCGCGAAACTTCACATACACCGCGACCGCGACGCGGCCGAGCGGGCAGAGCCGTTCGCGCCGGCCCTTGCCGACGACGCGGGCCACCCCCGTCGCGACATCGATCGCCCCGTGGTCGAGCGCCACCAGCTCGCTGACGCGCAGCCCGCCGCCATAGAGGAGCTCCATCGCCAGCCGGTCGCGCCACGCGGTGAAAGGCACGAGCGTGCCATTCTCGACCAGCCGCTGGGGGCCGGCGAGCAGCGCGCGCACCTGCTCCTCCGTGAGAAACTTCGGCAGCCGTTGCTCCAGCCGCGGCAGCGGGACGCCGATCCAGGGATCACGACGCAGGCGGCCGCGGCGCAGCCAGAACTTGCAGAAGGTGCGCAGCGCCGAGACATGATTGTGCAGCGTACGCCGGTCGAAGCGCCGCTGCGCCTCGATCACGAAGTCCCGCAAGTCACGCGCGTCGAGCGCGGCCAGCCCGCGATCCCACCGGTCGACCGAGGGGTCGGCGAGCCAGCGATGGAAGTCCTCGAACGCCTGCCGGTAGTTGCGCACCGTATACGCCGAGTACCGCCGCTCGCGCGCGAGGTAATCCTCGAACGGCGCCCACCACTCGGCGATCACCGCGGGCGGCGGCCTGTCGGCGGCGGACGCCATGGACAAGCCTTCAGGGAGCGGCCGCCGCGTTCGCCGCGGCCGTGCGGGCACCGATCTCATGCATCACGCGCGTGGCGTGCCGGCGCAGTGCGCTTTCGGGGTCGAGTCCGCGCACGCGCGCGGCGGCGGCAAGTTCGAACAGCATCCGGCCGAGCTTCGCCTCGTCGAGCTGGCCACCGAGCGCCTCCACCTGCGCGGCATCGACGCTGTCTCCCGCGGGCAGCTCGCGCTTCTGGATCTGTTTCCATACCGCCTCGGCGAACATCAGCGCCGGGAGCCGCGGCGGGAGCTCCTTGAACACGCGGTCCGCCGGTGCGGCCGGACCGTGCTTCTTCTCAGTGGCCTTGATCTTCTCCCACTCGACGATCACCTGCTCGGAAGTCTCCAGACGCCCCCCGCCGAAGACGTGCGGATGACGGCGCACGAGCTTGTCGTTGATGTCGCGGGCCACGTCCTCGAACGTGAACGCCCCGCGCTCCGCCTCGATCTGGGCATGGAAAACGACCTGGATGAGCACGTCGCCCAGCTCCTCGCGCATGTGCGGCACGTCGCCACGGTCGATGGTGTCGATCAGTTCGCTCACCTCGTCGATGAGGCAGCGCACGAGCGAGGCATGCGTCTGCTCGCGGTCCCAGGGGCACCCGTCGGGCGCCCGCAGCCGGGCCATCGTCGCCTGCAGGTCTTCGATCGCACTCATGCGCCGGACGCTGCCCGCGGGGCCGGCGGAAGACACGGAAATTTTTCGGCTTTGTCTTCGCCCTCTTCCCCGTGTTCCGTGGCGCCTCATGTCCGACAAGCTGACCGAGATCATGGCCTGGAAGCGCCGCGAAGTGGCGCCGCGGTTGCGCGCCGTGACCGAGACGGAACTCGCGCGGGCCGACGCCACCCTGCCCCGGCCACCGTCGTTCGCCACCGCGCTACGCCGAGCCGACGGCGGGCTGGCCGTGATCGCGGAGATCAAGCGGCGCTCGCCCTCGGCCGGAGACATCAAGGCCGGGGCCTCCTCGCTCGAGCAGGCGCGGCTCTACCAGGGAGCGGGCGCGGATGCGCTGTCGGTACTCACGGACGAGAAGTATTTCGGCGGCACGCTCGACGACCTGCGCGGCGTGACGGCCCATTTCGCCGCGGTGCCGCCTGCGCGCCCGTGCCTGCGCAAGGACTTCATGGTGCACCCGCTGCAGGTACTCGAGGCGCGCGAGGCGGGCGCAAGCGCGATCCTGCTCATCGTGCGGGTCCTCACGGACGAGGACATGAAGACCCTCTTCAGCGCCGCCGTCGCGGCCGGCCTCGACGCGCTGTTCGAAGTCCACCACGAGGCGGAGATCGACCGCGCCGTCGCGCACGGCGCCCGGATCATCGGCATCAACAATCGCGATCTGGCCGTGTTCAAGACCGACCTCGGCCTCAGCGAGCGGCTGATCCCCCGCCTTCCGCGCGAGACGATCGCCGTCAGCGAGAGCGGCATCTTCACGGCCGCCGACGCCGCGCGGGCCCGGGCCGCGGGCGCCCACGCGGTCCTCGTCGGCGAGGCGCTGATGCGCGCACCGGATCCCGCGGCATTGATCGCCGCCTTTCGCGGCCCGAGGGCGACGGCGACCCACCGCTGAGCGCGGGCCGACCTCTTTTTCCATGAGCCAGCGTCCCATCTCGGCGTTCCTGAAACTCGGCGGCCTGTATTTCCTGCCGCGCACCCTGGACAAGATCCGTAAGCACGCGCGCGGCGAGCTGCATCCCGAACATCACGAGTACCTCGGCAAGGGCTTCGACGGCCGGCTCTGTCATTTTCTCGGCGTCGCGTACGCCGCGCTGCAGCAGCGCGTGCTCGCCGGCGGAAACGACGAGGAGATCTGGGCCTGGTGCCAGCAGCACGGGCGGCGGCTCACGGACGTCGACGTGATGATCTGGAATGGGTTCGCGGCCAAGCGCGGCTGGCGCGACGACGCCACCGGGAGCCTCGAGCTGAACAAGGCGGGCAGCGGTCTCGCCCACCGCACCGACCTGCTGACGTTCTTCGACTACTACGAAGTGGACGAAGGCCGCGCGCCGCGCTGAGTCATGCCGCTCACCCCGTCGTCGACCCGCGAGCTGCTGGCGCGACTCGGCCACGCCCCCAAGCGGTTCCTCGGCCAGAACTTTCTCGTCGACGGCAACATTGTGCGGAAATCGCTCGACCTCGCCGCGATCCTTCCCGGCGACCAGGTCGTCGAGGTCGGGCCGGGGCTCGGCACCCTGACGACGGCCCTGCTCGAAGCCGGCGCGGAGGTCTGGGCCGTGGAGAAGGACCGCACGCTGCACGCGCATCTCGCGGGCGAGCTGGCTTCGCGCTTTCCCGGCCGGTTGCACCTGATGGAGGGCGATGCCGTCGAGCATCCGCGCGGCGGCCTGGTCCCGGATCCCTCCCCCCAGGGCCGGGAGTTCAAGGTCGTGGCCAACCTGCCGTACGCGATCGCCACCCCCTGGCTCGACGCGATCCTGGAGGGACCGCTGCCGTCGCGCATGGTGCTGATGCTGCAGCAGGAGGCGGCGCAGCGCTACGCCGCCGCGCCCGGAACGAAATCCTTCGGAGCGATCTCGATCTTCCTGCAATCAGCTTACGCGATCGGCGCCGGGCACAAGGTGGCCGCGGGGTGCTTTCATCCGCGGCCGGACGTGGAATCGCACCTGCTCAATGCCCAGCGGCGGCCCGCGCCGCACGTTTTTCCCGCCGCCGCCAAGGCCGTGATCCGCTCGTGCTTCCAGCAACGGCGGAAGCAGATCGGCGCCCTCCTGCGCGAACGCTTGCCGTCCGCCGGGGCCGGCGTGCAACGCGTCCTGGCGGCGCACGGGTTGACCGAGCAGGCGAGGCCCGAGGCGATCCCGATCGCCGCCTGGCAGGCGCTCGCGGCTCTCGTCCCGACCTAGGCCGGGCGCCGCGCCGGATTGCGACGAGCGCCTCCGCGCGTCCCACCATGGGCTTGAAAGTGAGCCGGTCCCGGCTACTGATTGCGCTTCCATGGCCCGATTCCCGCTCGCCCTCCTGCTCGCTTCGGCCACCGCCCTTGTCGCCCAGGCGCAGGACCTCGCCGGCCGGATCGAGGGCAAGTCCTACGTCTCGCCGACCGGCGTGTTCAAGGTCGTTATCCCGGTCCTGCCGGAGCTCGGTGGTGAGATCACGGATACGCCCAATGTCGTCACGTTCCAGGACGATTTCAACGTCCACGTCAGCATCGCCGCCTTTCCGCAGGACGCGACACAGCGGTGGGAGCTCTCCACCCGCGGCGTGAAGGACTACCTGATTTATTTCTTCAGCAACTTCGTGCTGGCCGATTTCCGGCAGACCTACCGCGGCGCGCAGATCGAGAGCGCGAAGTTCATCCCCGCGCAGCAGGAGGGCGCACTCCTCACCTACCTGCTGGTACCCGGCGGCACCATGTTTGCGGACCGCGTCCCTCGGCTCACCGCGAACAACATCCCCGTGGCGAAGCGCGGCAACCTCCTCTTCGTCCGTCACGGCCACATCTTTGTCGTGAGCATCGAGCTCGCCGAACGCGTGATCGAAGGCCGCAGCTACAACAAGACGACCGCCGAGGAGGACGAGATCCTGCGCAACCGGCTCAACGACATCGTGAGCCGGATCACGTTTGCCCAGCCTCCCGGGGCGGACGCGGCGAAGAAGTGAACGCGGCCCGGCGGATCGCGCTGCTGCTCGGGGCCAGCGCGGTCCTCCTCCTCGGCGGTGGCTGCGTCTACCTCCGGCTGCTCGAGCTGAAACAGCAGCTCGCGCGCTTCGATCGCTACTTCGCGCTGGCGACGGCCGACGGCCTCACGCTGATCTGCCATGAGCCCGTGCTTCGCACCGGCGACATTCGCTGGCTCGGCGTGAAGCCGGAGAAGGTCCGGCGCCTCGGCCAGGCGGAACACTGGCACGTGCGCCTGGTGAAGGACCGGCCGCCCGGCGCCCGGGAGGAGGCGGCGTTCGACATCGAGTTCGAGCTCACGTTCGCGGCCGGCCGACTCACGCGGCTCACGGTGCCGGAGCGCTATTTTGCCCTGATGCCCAAGGCCTTCGTCACCGGCGTGGTCCGGAGCCTGGGACATGGCCGGGTCGACCGCGCCGCCAAGGGCATCGAGTCGGCGGTGAGTGCGGCGGAGGTGGCGGCCGCCGAGGCGGCCGGCCGACGGAGGAGAAGGTGGCAGGCCCGCACTCCATCGTGCGCTACCGGTACGTGCCGGTCACGCCGGAGCCGGACCCGGAGGCATTCGAAATGCGCCTCACGTTCGACACCGCGTCGGGCGAGCTGCTCAAGTGGCTGGGCCTCACGCCGGTGGGGCGCATCGGCTTCGATTTCACCGCCGACCGAAAACGCCCATGAACGCTCCCGCGGGATTCGTCCTCGCCCCGGCCACCGCCGCCGACCTGCCCGCCATCGTAGCGATCTACAACGCCACGATTCCCGGCCGCACCGTGACCGCCGACCTGGAGCCCGTCACGGTCGAATCGCGCCAGGCCTGGTTTGCCGCGCACCAGTCGCCCGCGCGCCCCCTGTGGGTGCTGCGGGACGCCGGCGGCGCCGTGGCGGCATGGCTGAGCTTCGACACGTTTTTCCCCCGGGCCGCCTACGACGGCACCGCGATGATCGCCCTTTACGTCGCGACCGCGCACCGCCGCGCCGGGCTCGGCCGCCACCTGCTGCGCACCGCCCTGGACCGGGCGCCGGAACTCGGCCTGCACACGCTGCTCGGCTACATCTTCGGTCACAACGAACCGAGCCTGCGGCTGTTCGCGGCCCACGGCTTCGAGCGCTGGGCGCACCTGCCGCGGATCGCGGTGCTCGACGGCGTGGAGCGCGACCTGGTGATCGTCGGCCGCCGGGTGGCGCCGCCGGCTGCGGCCTCGCCCGGCGGGTACGAAGGTGCCCGCACATCCCCGTTGCCAGGAGGCGACGGCGCGCACCAGCGTCCCGTCGCATGATCAACCGCTCCCTGCCCCTGCTGCTGGCCCTGGCGCTGGCTGTGCCCGCCCCCGCGGCCGAACCCAAGTCCGCCGCCAAGGCTCCCGCCCCCAAGGAAGAACCGCAGCGCGCGCCGACACTGGCCAATGTCGCCTACGGCGCGCACGAGCGCCAGCGTCTCGACTTCTGGCGCGCCGACTCGGGGCGGCCGACGCCGCTGGTGTTCCACATTCACGGCGGCGGCTGGGTGAACGGCGACAAGGCCCGGGTCTCCCAGCTCGAACGCTACCTCGCCGCGGGCATCTCCGTGGTCTCGATCAACTACCGGTTCGTCACGCACGCGATCAAGGCAGGCGTGAAGCCGCCGGTGCAGTGGCCCCTCGAGGACGCGGCGCGCGCGCTGCAGTACGTCCGCAGCCGCGCGACCGAATGGAACCTCGACCCGGCGCGCATCGGCGCGACCGGCGGCTCCGCGGGGGCTTGCTCGAGCCTGTGGCTCGCCTTCCATCCCCACCTGGCCGCCCCGCGCAGCAGCGATCCCGTGGCCCGCCAGTCCACCCGCCTCTGGTGTGCGGCGGTGACCGGAGCGCAGACCACGCTCGATCCCGCGCAGATGAAGGCCTGGACGCCCAACAGCCGCTACGGCGGGCACGCTTTCGGCTTCATGCCGAACCCCGACGACCTGAAGACGCGCGACACGCAATTCGCCGCCTTTCTCGCGCACCGCGAGGAGGTGCTGCCGTGGATCAAGCAGTATTCACCCTACGAACACGTTTCGCCGGACGACCCGGGCGTGTACCTCTTCTACAGCGCTCCGCCCGCGCTGGGCCAGGACCAGAAGGATCCCACGCATTCGGCCAACTTCGGCGTGAAGCTGCAGGAACACCTGCGCCGCGCCGGCGTGCCATGCGAACTCGTGTATCCGGGCGCCCCTGACGTGCAGCACCGGCAGCTCGCCGATTACCTGATCGCGCGACTCACGGCGGCGTCGCAGCGCTAAGCCGGCGCTTCAACGCGGGTGGAGCCGCCTGTCCCCAGGCGGCTGAGGTTCGACCGATCCGACCGCAGCGGCTTGGGGACAAGCCGCGCCACCTTTCCATGCGGCCGCTTGCATCGGACCCGGGAGCCCGACGGCATGGTTCCGGACACGGACGGCGGGCGGGGTCGCCGTGCGCGGGCACAAAAAAGCGCGGGAGCAACCCCGCGCTGGAAGGAGACCGGTTACTTCGCCGGAGCGGCCGGCGGAGCGGCCGGTGCCGAATGCGCGGCCTTGGCCGCGGCTTCGGCCGCCGAATGCTCCTTGGTTTCCGAGACGATTCCGACGACCCCGAACGACACCCCGACGGCCACGAGGGCCAGCACCGCGTAAGCGAGGGGCTTGGGGAGGTTCTTCTTGTGGTTGGGGAGGCCGACTTCCTTCGTGTAATCGCGTGCCATGATTGCGAGTATGTCGTTGTGGGTGGGTGATGCGCCGCCGGCCGGAATGCCGGCGGATCCGCAGCGCGAAAGCAGGAGTCGGACCACGGGGGTTCGTCAAGTCGGAGCATGAGACATTTTCGTGGCGCCGCGGAGGCGGTTTGACGCTGCTCATGCCCGGGCCCCGGCAGACTTGCTCCCGCCGGGACCGGTCCTACGTTGGTCGGCCAGGATGCTTGCCAACTTCACCGACCGAACCTGGCTCTGGGCTGCCGCGGCGTTTTATTTCGCCGGGTTCGCCCTCGGGACGGTGGCGATTCTGCGGCACGGCCGGCCCTCGGGGCCGGCGACCTACGCGCTCATCCTGCTCGGCTACGCGCTGCAACTCGCCGGCCTGGGGCTGCGCGGCCGCGCCGTGGGGGGCTGTCCGCTTGGAAACCAGTTTGAAATCCACCAGTTCACCGCCTGGTCGGCGATCACGCTGTATCTGGTGGTGGGCGTGACGTTCCGCAACAGCCTGCTGGGCTATTTCACCTCGTCGCTTGCCGCCGCGATCACGCTCCTGTCGCTCGCGATCCCGGCGTGGGACGCGACCCAGCGCACCCACATCTTCGGCAGCAACCCCTGGATCGAGCTCCACGCGGCCCTGGCGGTCTTCAGCTACGGGGTTTTCGGGCTGCTTTCGCTGACCTCGATCCTGTATCTCCTGCGCAACTACTCGCTCAAGTCGAAGCACCTGGGCGGATGGTTCTCGTTCCTGCCCTCGATTCGCGACCTCGACCAGATCGGGCTGCGGCTCCTCGGTGCAGGGGTGGTGATCCTCGCGGCGTCGCTCACGGTCGGTTCGGTCTACTGGCTGCGCGACACGTCGTCGGTCAACGTCGCGAAGCTCGTGGTCACGCTCTCGGTCTGGCTGGCCTACGTGCTGGCCTTCGGTCTGCGGCTCCGCGGCTTGCTGCTGGCCAAGCGGTTCTCGTGGGCCTGCCTGCTGCTCTTTGCCGCCGCCATGCTTTCGCTTGGTCCGGTGGACCGGAGCCGGCACCGCGTCGAACGCGTCACGGAGGTGCGGGCCCGATGAGCGCCGACGGCCTCTTTGTCATCGGCACCACCCACCATCGCGCGCCGCTCGCGGTGCGCGAGAAGCTGTCGCTCAGCGCGGCCGGCGCCGAGGCGCTCCGTCGCGAGCTGGCGGCGATCGAGGGCCTGCGCGAGTTTGCCGTGCTCAACACGTGCAACCGCGTCGAGTTCTACGGCGTGGCCGCCAGCGCGGGCGCGGCGGCGCGGGTGTCGGCGGCGTTCTGCGCCGGCCAGCAGTTCGATCCCGGCGAGTTCGACCGGATCCGGCTCGACCTGCGCGGCCCCGACGCCGTGCGCCACCTGCTCGAGGTCTCGGCCGGCCTGGACTCGCAGATGATCGGGGAGACGGAAATCTTCGGGCAGGTGAAGGACGCCTACGCCGCGGCCCAGGCCGGCGGCACGACGGGCCCGGTGCTGAACCGCGTTTTCCAGAAAGGCTTCCAGGCAGCGAAGCACGTGCGCACGCACACCGGCATCACCGAGGGACAGGTGAGCGTGGCCAATGTCGCGGTCGAACTCGCGCTCAACATCTTCGGCGGCCTGGCGGACACCCGCATCCTGCTGCTCGGTGCCGGCGAGATCGGCGAGAAGACGGCCAAGGCGTTCCAGAGCCGCGGCGCCGCCGCGCTCACGGTCGCGAGCCGGCGCTTCGAGCGCGCGATGGACCTCGCCACCGCGCTCGGCGCCAGCGCGATGCCCTTCGAGCAGCGGGACGCGCGGCTGGGGGAGTTCGACATCGTCGTGTGCGCGACGTCCGCGCCCGAGATCATCGTCAGCCACGCAACCGTGCGCGCGGCCATGCATCGCCGGCCGGCCCGTCCCCTGTTCTTCATCGACCAGGCGCTGCCGCGCGACGTCGAGCCGACGGTGGCCGACATCGACAACGTCTTCCTCTACAATCTCGATGACCTCGCCCGCATCGCGGAGGAGAACCGGGTGGCGCGCGAGGCCGAGCTGGCCAAGTGCCGCGCGATCGTCACCGAGAAGGCCGACGCCCTCTGGCGTCAGGTCGCGCCCCAGGTCGAGGCGCTGGCCACCGCGCTGGCCGCCGACGCGACTTCAGCGGAGAAGACGGCGAAGCAGCTGGGCAAGGAATCGCCGGCCTGACGGTGCGGGGCCGGGAACGCGCCGAGAAACTCCCCCCGCCCTGCCGCAGTTTTCAGAAATTCTGTAGCCCAAACCAAAACGCAAAGTCGCAAAGGAGCGCGAAGTTTCGCCACGTTTTCCTTCGCGAGTCTTTGCTCTCCTTCGCGTCTTTGCGTTCAGGTTCCCGCCCTGGTCGGCTACGATTTTACTTGAGGCGCTCTACGATCCCGCACTGAGCGGATACGACGTTGCTTGACGGGCTCTATTCCACCGCGCGAGCGAGGGCGAGCTTCGCCCGCTCGATCGCGGCGGCGAGCTCGGCGGTCTTCACCGGCTTGCTGATGTAGTCGTCCATCCCGGCCGCGAGGCAGATATCACGGTCGCCCTGCATGGCGTTGGCGGTGATCGCGATGATCCACGGCCGGTCGCGACGTTCCGGCCAGAGCGCATGAATGCGCCGCGTGGCCTCGAGACCGTCCAGGTGCGGCATCTGCACATCCATCAGGACGATGTCGAAATGACGCCGCTGCACCGCCTCGAGCGCCTCGACGCCGTTCGTCACGATGTCGGCGCGGAAGCCGAGCCGCGCCAGCATGAGCACCGCGACCTTCTGGTTCACCACGTTGTCCTCCGCCAGCAGGATATGCTCGGGCCGTGAGGCGGACGCGACGGCGGCGGCGACGAAGGGATGGGCGGAGAGCGGACGCGGCAGATCGGTGCGGAAGAGCGCGGCCAGCGCCTCCATGAGCTGGTGTGGCTTGACCGGCTTGGCGAGGTAGCCCGCAAACAGCTCGAGTTCCCGGGGGTCGTCACGGCCGCGGGGCGGCGCGAGCAGGAGCAGCGGCAGTTCCTCCCGCGGGGCTAGGCTGCGGATCTCGCGGGCGAGCTGCACGCCGTCCATCTCGGGCAGGTGCAGGTCGAGCACGGCGACATCGAACTGCTCCCCGCTCGCGAGCAGCACCAGCGCCTCGGGGCCCGACTCGGCGGCGTGCGCGCGCATGCCCCAGGTGGCCGCAAGCTGGGCGAGGATGCGGCGGTTGGTGGCGTTGTCGTCGACGATGAGGACGGAGCGGCCCGCCAGGTTGCCGGGGCTGGGCGCCACGCGGGATCTGGGGCGGCTCCGCAGCGGCTCGATCACCACGGCAAAGTGGAACGTCGAGCCCTTCCCCACTTCGCTCTCCACCCACATGTGGCCGCCCATGAGTTCCGCCAGCCGCTTGCTGATGACCAGGCCCAGCCCGGTGCCGCCGTAACGACGGGTCGTCGACGCGTCGACCTGCGTGAACGACTGGAACAGGCGGGTGAGGCCCTCCCGCGGAATCCCGATGCCGGTGTCGCGCACGGCGAAGCTGAGCTCCACCCGCCCGTCGTGGTGCGGTTCCGCGCTCACCGAGAGGGCAACCTCGCCCCGCGGCGTGAACTTCACCGCGTTGGCGAGCAGGTTGACGAGGATCTGACGCAGCCGCGTGGGATCGCCGCGGGCCTGCCCGGGCACGCTGTCGGCGATCTCGTACACCAGGTCGATCCCCTGCTCGCTGCACTTCGGCGCGAGCAGGTCCAGGGCGCCCTCGACGCAGTCGCGCACGTTGAACTCGAGCTGCTCGAGCGCGAGCCGTCCGGATTCGATCTTCGAGAAGTCGAGGATGTCGTTGATGATGGTAAGCAGCGAATCTCCACTCGTGCGGATGGTCTCGACGTACTCGCGCTGCTCCCGCGTGAGCGCCGAGTCGAGCAGGAGCGAGGTCATGCCGATCACGCCGTTCATGGGCGTGCGGATCTCATGACTCATCATCGCGAGGAACCTGCCTTTCGCGAGGTTGGCCGACTCCGCCGATTCCTTGGCGACGCTCAGCTCGGCGGCCTGCCGCTTGAGTTCCGTGATGTCGACGAGCACGGCGATCTGGTGGCGCTCGCGCGTGACGGGATCGACGACGTGCTGCACGTTCATCGCCACCCAGACCACGCGGCCGTCGGGATGGAGGTAACGTTTCTCGAGGCTGAACCGGTCGATCTCGCCCCGCTGCAGCCGGGCCGTGAGTTCCTGCTGGCGCGGGTTGTCCTCGGGATGCGTCGCGAGCGCATACAACGTCACCTCGCGGCTGCGCTCGATCGGAACGCCGGTGATGCGAGCGTGCGCGGAGTTCACGAGATGCGTCTCGGCCTGCCGGCCGACCACGAACCAGGACAGACCGATCGGCACGAGTTCGAAGATCGAGCGAAACCGGCTCTGCTCCTGCTCCAGGCGATCCTCCGCGCGTTTCCGCTCGGTGATGTCCACGAGCGTGGAGAGTTCCTCGAACGCCCCGCCGGCGAGGTTGCGCCGCTGCTGCGTGAGCACCACCCAGACCACCCGGCCGTCACGGTGGAGGTAGCGCTTCTCGACGGAAAAATGATTGATCTCGCCGGCGGCGAGCCGCGCGTACTGGGCCTGCTGCGCCGCGTATTCGTCCGGCTCGCTCACCGAGGCAAAGACGCCCGGCTGGTCGGCCCCCTCCCGCGTGAGGCCGCACAGCGCGAGGTGCGCGTCGTTGATCACGCGCACCTGGCGTCCGTCGGCCTCGACGCGACGCCACAGGATGCCGATCGGCGCGGATTCGAAGATGAAGCGGAACTGCGCCTCCTTTTCCGCCACCTCGGCCTGCGCCCGCAGCAGCGGAGTGAGATCGACGAGCGTCGAGACTTCCTGGAAACCGCCCTGGGCGTCGCGAAACCGGTGGAAGGTCAGCTCGACGTGCGTGACGCTGCCGTCCGCCCGCACGTAACGCTTCTTCACGGCGAAGTGGTCGATCTCGCCGCGATCGAGTCGTTCATACTGCTCACGCTGCCGTGCCCAGTCCTCCGGGTGGGTGATCCGTTGAAAGACGGCCGGGTCGCGCATCTGCTCCTCGGTGATTCCCATGATGCGCAGGTGGGCATCGTTCGACAGCCGGCGGCGGGAGCCGTCCGGGCCCACCCACAGCCAGGAAATCCCGGTCGGCGCGGACTCGAACATGAACCGGAATTCCGCCTCCTTCCGCGCCACCTCGGCCTCGATGCGCTTGCGCACCGTGACATCGAGCTGGACGCTGATGAACCCGGTCACGCGTCCCGCCTCGTTCGTCAGCGGCTGGATCTCGATCTCCATCGCCCGCGGGGTGCCGTCCTTCGTGTAGTTGATGATCTCGCCCTGGAACGCGTCGCCGCGCGAGCACGCCTGATCGATCTGCGCGACGACCTCCAGCCGGGTTCTGGGCCCGCCGAGGACGTCGCCCGGGCGCCGCCCCCGCACCTCCTCCGCGCGATAGCCGAACACCCGCTCGAAGCTTTCGTTCACCCACTCGATGCGCCAGTCGGCATCGGTGATGAGCACGACGCTCGCCGTGCGGCTCGCGACGAGCGCGAGCCGCCGCGACTCCGCCTCCGCGCGGCGCAGGTGCGCGGTCATGTCCGCGGCCATCCGGAGTGCGCGCGCCCGCGCGTGCAGCACGGCCCAGGCGAAACCCGCGACACTGAACGTCAATCCCACGCCGGCGACCAGCAGCAGCCAGCCATCAGTGAAGCCCGCGCGGCGATCGAACTCATCGTTGCTCCGGATCTGCCACACCCAGGTGCGCCCGTGCGCGGGGCGCCGCAGCGTGGCGACATGCCGCGCCGGCGTGCCTGCCACGGAATGGCGGAATTCGAACAGCAGGTTCGCCGGCGTGAGCTCATCGCCGTCGTACACCGAAAAATCGAGCTGGCCCTCGACCACGTCGGCAACCTCGTCGAGCAGGGAACTGGCCCGCAGCTTGGCGTAAACCCACCCGCGGAGCTGGCGCCCCGGTTCCCCGGGCGAGCCGCCCGCCGGCCCGGTGTAGAACGGCACGATGAGCAGCGAGCCGGGAACGCGGCCCTCGCCCTCGATCAGGGGGAGCTGGCGCGTGAGCACCGGCGCATCCGTCCGCGCTGCCGCGTCCGTCGCCGTCCGCACTTCCTCGCGAGACCCGAATTCGGCACCGAGCGCGGACGCGTTGCTCGCGAGCGGAGCGACGTGCGTCACCACCCTCGTCTCATCGCCCGCGGCCGGGCGCGCCGCGGTGAAGCCGGGCCGGCCGTCCGCGCGCAAGCGCGTTTCCAGCGCCGCGAGCCCGGCGGTCGGGACGCGTTGCACGACGCCGAGGCCGATGACGGCGCGATCGAAAAAGGGCCAGACCGAGTCCGTATATCGGTCCCATTGGGCGGACGAAACCTCTCCGGCCGACTCCACCATCGCCCGTGCGCCCTGCAGCGCCTGCTCGACCGACCGGAAGCGCGCGGCGTTCGTGCGGGCGGCCACCTCGGCGAGCCGGTCGAAGCGCGCCGCGCTCTGCTGCGCCGCGTCCTGGCGGTGGGCATACCAATAGGCGAACGTCAGGATCAGACCGCCCGCGAGCACCACCCACGGGAGCGCGGGGTTCCGCAAGGGGCGGACGAGGGTGGCGGGCACGGCGACGGCCATCCTGGGAGGAAAATCGCTCGGGTTTCGCTTGGCGATGCCTTTGTCCACGCCCGTCGCTCCGCTGCCCCGGGTGAAGGCGTCAACAATACGTGAAGCTGCCCGAGCGGGATGGGTTCAGCCGGGGTGGATCCGCCTGTCCCCAGGCGGCTGACGTTCGGCAGTCCCGTCCGCAGCGGCTCGAGGACAAGCCGCTCCACCTTTCAGTGCGGCCTTTCGCATGGGTGATTTGAAGTCCAACTGCATGAGTCCGCTAAGGCTCACGCCCGGGCGCGGCCGCGAGCTGCCGCGCGAGCCATTGGGCGGCGGTGCCCGCGGCCGGCACGCTCAGCAGCGCGTGGAGACGCGCCGCTTGCGCCGAGGTCCGATCGCGGCGCGCCGGGTCGCCCGTGCACGCGCGCAACTCGGCCGCGAGCGCCGAGGGGGTCGCAGCCTGCTGGAGGTACTCCGGGTACATCGGTTCCCGCAGGAGCAGATTGGCGATGCCGAGATACTCGACCTGCACCAGCATCCGGCCGAGGACATAGGTGAGCGGGTTGGCGCGGTATGCGATCGCGCCGGGGATCGCGGCCAGTGCGCAATGCATCGACATCGTGCCGCTGGACGTCAGCACCGCCGACGCCGCGACCGGTTCCGCCGCCGCGCCGGGCGCAGCCGCCACCGGCACGAGCCGGACATTCGCGGGCGGCCGGCAGGCCTCCAGGACCGATCGGATTTCCCCGCTCGGATAGAGCACCGTCGCGTCGCGTCCGCCGTAGGCCGCGAATCCCGCCAGCAGTGCCGGGAATATCCGCCGCACCGCCTGCCGCCGGCTGCCCGGCAGCAGCAGCACCGGCCCCGCCGGATCGTAGCGCACGGGCGGACGGTGATCGGGCGCGACGAAGGGATGGCCGACGAACTCCACCGGCAGGGAGGTGTCAGCGTAGCACGCCGGCTCGAACGGAAAGATCACCGCCATCGCGTCGAGATCGCGCGCCATGGTGAACCGCCGTTTCGCCTTCCACGCCCAGATCTGCGGCGAAATGTAGTACACCGTGCGGATCGAGCCGCCGCCGCGCGTCGAGAGCCCGCGCTCGCGCAGGGCGGCGGCGAGACGGAGATTCAGCCCCGGGTAGTCGACGAAGCAGACGACCTTCGGGCGGTGGACGGCGATCCAGCGGAGCGTCTCGGCGAAAAGGGCGCGGAAGAACGGGTAGTTGCGCAGGACCTCGACGAGTCCGACGACCGACGATGCCGTGAGATCGTGGAGCAACTGCGCCCCGGCCGCGGCGAGCTGTGGCCCCCCGAGAGCGGCGACGCGCACGCCCGGCCGGGTGGCAAGCAGCTCGCGGACGGCGCGGGCCGCGTGCTCGTCGCCGGAGTGTTCGCCGGCAACCACCAGCAGGTCGACGGGGCCGGCGGCGGCGGGCAGACGGAACGGCGCCGGCGGACTCATGGCGGGTTGGGCTCGGCCCGGCAGGGACGCCGGCTCACGCCTGCCGATCCGCCGCGCGGATCTGTTCCGTGATGGTGATCGCGACCTCGAGCGCGCTCTTGCCGAGGGCCGCGCCCACCTTCGGCTGCCGCGCCGCCGCCACGCTCTCGATGAAGTGGGCCAGCTCCAGCGCGAGCGGCTCGCCTTTCTCGATGGGAATCTCGCGCACGGGCAGCGAGCTCAGGTCGCCGGGCTTCACCAGGCCGATCTTCATCTTCAGCCCGTAGGCAATGATGTCGCTTTTCTTCACCAGGTGCCCCGCCTGGTTCATGAAATCGAGGGAGAGGTAGGCGTCGCCCTGGAAAATCCGGATCTCGCGCGACTTCTTCGTGCTCATCCGGCTCGCGCTCAGGTTGGCCACGCAGCCGTTCTGGAACTGCAGCCGCGCATTGGCGATGTCCTCGCTCCTCGAGAGCACCGTGACGCCGACACTGTCGATCCGGGCGAGCGGCGACTTCACCAGCGCGAGCACGATGCCGATGTCGTGGATCATCAGGTCGAGCACCACGCCGACCTCGGTGCCGCGGGGCTGGTAGGGGGCGAGGCGTTCGGCGGTGATGTAGCGCGGCTCGTCGATCTCCTTCTCGAGGAAGCTCATCACCGGATTGAAGTGCTCGATGTGGCCGACCTGCACGATGCGCTGGCGGGCCTGCGCGGCGGCGAGGACCTGTTCCGCCTCCGCCAGCGAGGCGCAAAGGGGCTTCTCGATCAGGAGGTGCGCGCCCCGGGCGAGCAGCGGCAGCGCGACCTCCGCGTGGCGATCGGTCGGCACCACGACGGAGACCGCCTCGCAGGCCGCGCCGAGTTCCTCCAGCGTGGAGAAGCGGCGGCAGCCGTGCCGGGCGCAGATCTCGGCGGCGCGGGTGTCGTCCGGCTCGTAGATGCCGGTGAGCTCCGCGCCGGGCAGCGCGGCATAGATGCGCGCGTGGTGCTGGCCGAGCGAGCCGACGCCGGCGACGCCACAGCGGATCTTGGAGGAAGCCATGCGGCGGAGTGTGGGAGCGGACCTCCCGCCCGCAATCCGTAAGGCGCTCAACCCAACGCTCCGTCGTGCAGGAACAGCGTGCGCCCCGCCCTGGCGGCGTGCGCGGCGTTGTGCGTCACGAGCACCAGCGCGGTGCCGGTGGCGCGGCAGAGGTCCAGCAGCATGGCGATCACGGCCTCGCCGGTGCGTTCGTCGAGGTTGCCCGTCGGCTCGTCGGCCAGCAGCAGCCGCGGCGCGTTGATCAGGGCCCGGGCGACCGCGACCCGCTGCCGCTCGCCGCCGGAGAGCTGCGCGGGCAGGTGCCGGGCGCGGTCGGCCAGACCCACGCGCGCGAGCAGGTCGCGCGCCCGCGCCCGCTCGGTGGCGCCCGGCCGGCGCCGGAGCCGGGCGCCCATCAGGACATTCTCGGCGGCGTCGAGTTCGGGAATGAGATAGAACGACTGGAACACCATCCCGAGGAACGTCGCGCGGCGGTCAACCGACGGCGGGACTCCCAGCCACTCGACCGAACCGGCATCGGGCGCCTCGAGACCCGAAAGCAGGTTGAGCAGCGTCGACTTG
>CALFZM010000005.1 GCA_937952235.1 uncultured Opitutia bacterium
AGCGGCTTGAGGACAAGCCGCTCCACCTTTCGGTACGGCCGTCTTCAGGGCTGATGTGAAGGCCGGCGGCATGAGTCCGGCTCAGAGATGCACGAAGCCCTCCTTGATCGCGATGCGAGCGAGGTCGACGACGTTGTTCACCTTGAGTTTCGCGAACAGATTGAGCCGGTGCACTTCGATCGTCTTCGGACTCAGCCCGAGCGACGCCGCGACCTCTTTGGTGCCCTTGCCTTCGGCGAATAGGTGCAGCACTTCCCGCTCGCGCGGCGTGAGCAGCTCCTCGAGCGTGGGTACGCGATCACCCTCCGCCATCGACGCCAGCTGCGGGCTGAGCCAGATCTCGCCTCGACGGGCCGCGGTGATCGCGTCCAGCAGCTGGGTGAACGCGTGGTCCTTCTGCACGTAGGCATTGATGCCCGCCTCGAGCGCCTGGACCACCACGCGTCGCTCGTCGTGCATCGACAGCATGACGATGGCACCGCGATAGCCGCGCGCCCGCAACTGCCGCGCCGCCTCGATCCCGTTGAGTTCATGCATCGCGAGATCGCTCACGATCACATCGGGCTGCAACGTCACGCCCAGCTCGACCAGCGTCCGGCCATCGGCTGCCTCTCCCAGGACCTCGAACCCCCCCGCCCGCTCCAGGAGCACGCGCAGTCCATCGCGAACGATCTTGTGATCGTCCGCCAGCAGGAGACGAAGGGGTGCGGTCGCTTCTGCCATGGTCGGGAAGGGAGATAAACGTCCCCCCCCCCCCCCCCGATTGACACGCCATTTCAATGCGCACCACAAGCGTCATATTCGCACTCCGATTCCGTGACTTTCCCCTTCAGGTCACCGGAGATGCTCCGATGGACTAGGTGTTCACGATCACCGGGTTTCCGGGGATCACGGCCTTATCGAGCCGGACTTCGGGTCCGCAAGTTGAAGGCACAGCAGGTCACTGCGCGCATCCGCGTGCGGCCACCCGCTGTGCCTTTTTTCGTGCCCGTTTTCCGGACGTCAGGCAGTGGTCGCCGGCTCACGGCGGTCGGGATCGCCTTCCCACTGACATCACGCCCAAGCACCCACGGAACCGCGCTCCCGGCCGCCTTTAATTTCTCCATCCTGATGAAACTGCCGCCGACCCTTCCCCTTGCGCCCGACGACCTGGCGCATCGGCTCGCGCGGGCGGCGAAAGCCCTTGCTCCCTTCGTCGCCGCCCGCCCCGTCCCATCCCGTCGCGTGCACGCCGTGCCGCGCACCCTGGGACGCGCCCAGGTACGCCTGTCCCGCCCCGCCCAGGCGTGAAACTCCGGGCGCCGCGTCGCTCTCCCTCACCTGCCCATGGACGAGATCACCAAGGAATTCCTGGTCGAAAGCTACGAGAACCTCGATCGCCTGGATCGCGACCTGGTCGCGCTCGAGCACGATCCCCATTCGGCCGAATTGCTCGGCAGCATCTTCCGCACGATCCACACGCTGAAAGGCACCAGCGGTTTCCTCGGCTTCGGACCGCTCGAGTCCGTCGCCCACGTGGGCGAGAACCTGCTCAGTCGCCTGCGCGACGGGCATCTCCGCCTCGATCCCGAGATCACGAGCGCCCTGCTCGCCCTCGTCGACGCCGTCCGCTTCATGCTCGGCCGGATCGAGGAGACGGGCCAGCCGGGTGATCGCGACTATTCCGAACTCGTCGCGCTGCTTGCCCGCCTCAACGAGCGTCCTGCCGTCGACGCTCCCGCCCTTGAACCGCGCGTTCCGGTTGCAGCCGGTGACGTCCGCGCGGCGCCGGTGCCTTCCGTGCTCGCACCTCCGCCGCCGGCCGACCCGCAGCCCGCGCCGTCGAAGGCAGTGGCATCGGAGACCACGACGCAGCCCGCCGACAACGGCGAGGCGCGCGGGCCCGCGGTTTCCGACAGCACGATCCGCGTCGACGTCGGATTGCTCGACAAGCTGATGAATCTCGTGGGTGAACTTGTCCTCGCCCGCAACCAGGTCCTCCAGTTCAGCGCGCAGCGGACCGACAGCGCCTTCCTCGCGACGTCGCAGCGGCTCAACCTCATCACCACGGAACTGCAGGGCAGCGTGATGAAGACCCGCATGCAGCCGATCGGCAACCTGTGGAGCAAGCTGCCCCGGGTCGTCCGCGACCTCGCCGCCACCTGCGGAAAACAGGCGCGGCTCGAGATGGAGGGCCAGGACACCGAGCTCGACAAGACCATCATCGAGGCGATCAAGGATCCCCTCACGCACATCGTGCGCAACTCCGTCGACCACGGGATCGAGCGGCCCGAGCTGCGCGTCGAAGCGGGCAAGCCCGCGGAGGGCTGCCTCAAGATGCGCGCCTACCACGAGGGCGGCCAGGTCAACATCGAGATCAGCGACGACGGCGGCGGCATCGACTGCGCGCGGGTGAAACAGAAGGCGGTCCAGCGCGGACTGCTCGCGCCGGAACAGGCCGCCCGCCTGAGCGAACACGAGGCGCTCCACCTGATTTTCCTCCCCGGTTTCTCGACGGCGGAGAAGGTGACGAACGTCTCCGGCCGGGGCGTCGGCATGGATGTGGTGAAGACCAACATCGAGAAGATCGGCGGCACCGTCGACCTCCAGAGCCAGCCCGGCCGGGGCACCACGCTCAAGATCAAGATCCCGCTCACGCTGGCGATCATACCGGCCCTGATCGTGACCAGCGGCGGAGACCGTTTCGCCATCCCGCAGGTCAGCCTGCTCGAACTCGTGCGCCTCGAGGCCGAGCAGGCGCTCCGGCAGATCGAGTTCATCCATGGCGCGCCGGTCTACCGGCTGCGCGGCCAGCTTCTCCCGCTGGTCGACCTCCAACGCGAACTCAAGCTGGCGCCACCGGCCCGCGAGCCCGCCGCTCCGGCCGGGGCCGTGAACATCGTCGTCCTCCAGGCCGACGGGCATCCGTTCGGCCTGGTGGTCGATGAGATCAACGACACCGAGGAGATCGTCGTGAAGCCTCTCGGGAAGCAGCTGAAGGGCGTGCCGTGTTTCGCCGGGGCGACGATCATGGGCGACGGCCGCGTCGCCCTCATCCTGGACGTGCTGGGTCTCGCCCAGGGCGCCAGCGTCGTGGCCGACGTGCGCGACCGACCGCGCCGCGAGACCGGGGCGGCCGCCCGCAAGCCGGCCGACCCGCGTTCGACGTTGCTGCTCTTCGATGCCGGACAGGGAGGCCGGATGGCGATCCCGCTCTCCATGGTCGCACGGCTGGAGGAGTTCTCCTCGAGCGCGATCGAGTTCTCCGGGTCGCGCGAGGTCGTGCGTTACTGCGGGCAGATCCTCCCGCTGATTCGCGTGGCCCGCCATGTCCCGGGCATCGCCGCACCGTCGGCCGAATCCGGCATGCTCCAGGTGGTCGTGCACACCGAAAACGGCCGCAGCGTCGGCCTCGTCGTCGGCCGGATCAACGACATCGTCCAGGAGTCGATCGGGGTGAGGCGGCACGCGCCGGGCGACGGCATCTTCGGCTCCGTCGTGATCCAGGACCGCGTCACGGACCTGCTCGACGTCCAATCGGTGATCCGACTCGCCGAGCCCAGCTTCTACCCCGCCTCGGCGCCGCACGCCGCCTGACTTTCCGCCATGAACGAGAGCAAGCAGTACGCGACTTTCTCCCTCCACGGTCTCTTCCTCGGCGTCGAGGTGCTGAAAGTGCAGGAAGTCATCCGCTATCAGGAAATGACGCGGGTGCCGCTCGCCCCACCGACCATCGAGGGCCTGATCAATCTTCGCGGCCAGATCGTCACCGCGATCGATCTTCGTCGCCGGCTGGAACTCCCGCCCCGGCCCGCGGGCCAGCGCCCGATGAACGTGGTCGTGCGCAGCGAGGACGGGCCGGTCAGCCTGCTTGTCGACGAGATCGGCGACGTGGTCGAGATCGAGGACGACGCGTACGAACGCCCGCCCGAGACGCTGAAGGGCGTGGCCCGCGAGCTCGTCACCGGCGTGTACAAGCTCTCCGACCGCCTGCTGATGATCCTCGACACCGGCAAGGCCGTCAGCCTGACCGCCGGCTTCGGCTCTCCACCTCTCGCCGGCTCCTGACACGCCTGCCTTCCTCCGCCGTGATCCGATCCGAAACCTCCCGCTCCCGCCGCACCCGCCCGCGTCAGCCTCCGGCCGTCCCGCAGCCGCGGCCCGCCCCGCCTCCACCGGTCGCCGGGCCAGCGCCGGCGCCCCATCCGGAGTTGCTCGAGCTGCGGGCGCGCCTCGCCGCGATCGACAAGGTGCAGGCCGTGGTCGAGTTCGACCTCGACGGCACCATCCTGACGGCCAACGAGAACTTTCTCCGCTTTGTCGGTTACCGCCTCGACGAGATCCGGGGACGCAACCACCGCCTGCTGGTCGATGCGGCCCACCGGGAGTCGCCCGCCTACCGGGAATTCTGGCGTCAGCTCGGCGCGGGTGCGTTCCAACGGGGCGAATACAAGCGCATCGGCCGGGACGGCCGCGAGCTCTGGATCGACGCGAGCTACCATCCCATCCTCGATCCGGCCGGACGCGCATACCGGGTGGTCCAGTACGCCGTGGACGTGACGGAGCGGGTGGCATTGCACACGGACCTTCGGCGCGTCATGGCGAAGGTTGCGCAGGATGCAGTCACGCTCGGCTCATCCGCGGAAAAGCTGGCCGCCAACAGCCGCCAGATGGCGGCCAATGCGGAGGAGACTTCCGCGCAGGCCGGCGTCGTCTCAGCCGCGGCCGAACAGGTCAGCGGCAGCGTTCAAACCGTGGCCACGGGCACGGAGGAGATGTGCGGCAGCATCCGTGAGATCGCCAAGAACGCGCAGGACGCAGCCAAGGTCGCCGCCACCGCCGTGCGCGCCGCCGAACAGACCAACCGGACGATCGCCCAGCTCGGCGAAAGCAGCGCCGAGATCGGCGAAGTCATCAAGGTGATCACCTCGATCGCGCAACAGACCAACCTTCTCGCGCTCAATGCCACCATCGAGGCCGCGCGCGCCGGAGAGGCGGGCAAGGGGTTCGCCGTCGTCGCCAACGAGGTGAAGGAGCTGGCACGGGAGACGGCCAAGGCCACGGAGGACATCAGCCGGAAGATCGAGGCGATCCAGGGCGACACCCGGAGCGCCGTGACCGCCATCACCGACATCACCGCCGTCATCGCGCGGATCAACGACTATCAGAACACGATCGCCAGCGCGGTCGAGGAACAGACGGCGACGACCGCCGAGATCATCCGCAACGTCAGCGAAGCGGCCAAGGGCAGCACCGAGATCGCCCGGAATATCACCGGCGTCGCCACCGCCGCCCGGCCGCAGGCGAGATCGCGCGTCTGGCCGCCGAGCTCCAGGTCCTCGCGAGCGCCCCCGCACCGTGAAGCCCCCCTGCCACCCGCCATCACTCTCCCACCCATTGCCATGCGCGCCCTGATCGTCGATGACTCCCGCTCGATGCGGATGATTCTCGGCCGGACTCTTCGTGAGGTCGGATTCGAAGTGGCCGAGTCGGGCGACGGGCGGGAAGCCCTCGCCTGGCTCAATCGGGGCGAGCCCGTGCAGCTCATGCTCGTCGACTGGAACATGCCGGTCATGAACGGTCACGAACTGGTCCGCGCCGTCCGGGCCAACGCCCTCCTCGCCGACCTGCGTATCATGATGGTCACGACGGAGAGCTCCCTTTCCAGCGTCGAACAGGCGCTCGCCGCCGGTGCCGACGAGTACCTCATGAAACCCTTCACCCGGGACGTGCTGGTCCAGAAGCTGGCCCTGCTCGGCCTGAGCTGATCCCCCGTGCCCAAGATCCGCGTCCTTATCGTCGACGATGCCGTCGTGATCCGGCGGCTGGTGTCGGACTGCCTTGCCCACGACCCT
>CALFZM010000006.1 GCA_937952235.1 uncultured Opitutia bacterium
GAGATGTGTATAAGAGACAGCACTTCGGCTTTGCCATCGGCGACGACTATCATCTGGCGACCTACACGCAGACGGAGGCGTATTTCAAGAAGATCGCCGCGCAGTCGGACCGGCTCCGCCTGGTCGACATGGGCCGCACCGAAGAGGGCCGCACGCAGTGGATGATGGTCATCTCGTCCCCCCGCAACCTCCAGCGTCTGGCCCGATTCAAGGAGATCGCCCAGCGCCTCGCCCGGGCCGAGACCCTCGACGAGGCCCAGGCGCGGGCGCTGGCGGCGGAGGGACGTGCGGTGGTGTGGATCGACGGCGGACTGCACGCGAGCGAAACGGTGGGGGCGCACCAGTTGATCGAGACCGTCTGGCAGCTCGCCTCGGGGACCGACCCCGAGCTACGGCGCATTCTCGATGACGTGATCGTGCTGTGCGTCCATGCCAACCCCGACGGCCAGGAACTCGTGAGCAAGTGGTACATGCGAGAGCCGGATCCAAAGAAGCGGGTGCTCACGACAACTCCCCGGCTGTATCAGAAATACATCGGACACGACAACAACCGGGACTTCTACTATTCGGCGATGAAGGAGACGACGAACATGAATCGTCAGCTCTACCTCGAGTGGTTCCCGCAGATCGTGTACAATCATCACCAATCCGGTCCCGCCGGCACGGTGATCTTCACCCCGCCATTCCGAGACCCCTTCAACCACGTGTACGATCCGCTGGTGGTGAATGGCATCCAGGCGCTCGGGACCGCCATCCAGGGCCGCTTTCTCCAGGAGGGCAAACCGGGCGCGACCTCGCGGAGCGGCGCCAATTACTCGACTTGGTTCAATGGCAGCCTGCGCACGACCTCATATTTTCACAACATGATCGGCCTGCTCACGGAGATCATCGGCAATCCGACCCCGATGCGGATCCCTCTCGTCGCGCGGCGGCAGCTACCCACCAACGATATCCCGTTCCCGATCGCTCCCCAGCCCTGGCACTACCGCCAGTCGATCGAGTATTCCCTCAGTGCCAATCGCGCGGTCCTGGACCATGCGTCGCGCCACCGCGAGGACCTGCTCTATAATATATACCGCATGGGCCGAAATTCCATCGAACGCGGCAGCCGCGATCACTGGACGACCCGCCCCGGCCGCCTCGACGAGATCGCCCGGCTCGCGGCGGCCGACAAGACCGGCGGAGCGGACACCGAGGAAAGTTCCCCCGACTCTGCCGAGCCGGGTTCCGGCGGCCCGCAGCGCCTGGCATTGAAATACTGGGACATGCTGCGGAAACCGGAGTGGCGCGACCCGAGGGGCTACATCATTCCGGCGGATCAGGCCGATTTCCCAACCGCCGTCCATTTCGTCAACGCCCTGTTGAAAACCGGCGTCAGCGTGCATCGGGCGACCGCTGGGTTCACCGTCGACGGCCGGGCCTATCCCGCGGGGTCCTACGTCGTCAAGACCGCCCAGGCATTTCGCCCCCACATCCTCGACATGTTCGAGCCGCAGGACCACCCGAACGATTTCCGCTATGAGGGAGGGCCCCCGAATCGTCCGTATGACGTGGCGGGCTGGACGCTGGCGTACCAGATGGGAGTGACGTTCACCCGCGTGCTCCAGGGTTTCGACGGGCCGTTCGTCCGCGTTCCCTACGGGGAATTGCAGGCTCCACCCGCACGCCCTGCCCTGCGCACGGACGAGCAAGTGGCGGGGTATTTCTTCGACCGGCGCAGCAACAACACCGCCCGGTTCACCAACCGGCTGCTAGGCGCGGGAGTCGAGTGCTACTGGCTGAAGTCGGAAAATGGCATCGGCTCCCAGATTCTGCGGGGATCGCTCTATGTCCCGAACCAGGGGCGCGCGCGGGAATTGATCGCGACCGCGACACGGGAACTCGGCCTGGCGGCGCAACCGGCGGCGGCAGCTCCGGCCCCGGCGGAGTTGATGCGGCTGCGGCCGGCGCGCGTGGCGCTGTGGGACCGCTTTGGCGGCTCGATGCCCTCCGGCTGGACGCGGTGGCTCCTGGAACAGTTCGAGTTTCCGTTCGAGGTGATCTACTCGTCCCAGGTCGACGCCGGGGGATTGCGCGATAAGTATGACGCGATCATCTTTGTCTCCGGGTCGATTCCGTCGCCGGGAGTCCGGCCGCCGCCCACCAGCCGGCCGCGCAATCTGCCCCCGGAATTCGAGCCTTGGATCGGCCGGCTGACTCCCGGCGATTCCGTTCCGAAACTGCGCGAGTTCCTGGCGGCCGGTGGTTCGATCATCACCATCGGCTCCGCCACGAACCTGGCGTACCATCTGGCGTTGCCGATCCAAAGCGCGCTCACCGAGCGAACGGCGGAAGGAAGACTGCGCACGCTGCCCGACGACAAGTTTTACATCCCCGGGAGCGTGCTCTCGGCCCGCGTTGCCCACGACGATCCGGTCGCCTGGGGCATGCCGGCGACGGCGGATTTTTATTTCGATCGCAGTGCGTCGTTCCGATTCTCCGGTGACGCCGCGGCGGCGGGATTGCGCCCCATCGCGTGGTTCGACACTGCGACGCCCCTGCGCAGCGGGTGGGCATGGGGTCAGCATCACCTCAAGGACAGCATTACCGTCGCCGCGGCGCGGATCGGCCCTGGCAGGCTTTACCTGATGGGCAGCGAAGTCGCCTTCCGAGGCCAGACTCACGGCACGTTCAAGCTGCTCTTCAACGCGCTCCACCTCTCGACCGCGGAAGAGCCGGCACCGTAAGGCGGCGCACGCAGGCGTGACGGCGGAGACGGCACACCGAGTAGATTCCCCGACATGCGCGGGAGATGGACTCCCATCGCGACGGGCGAAAATTATCGCACGACTGGCCCGTCGCCTGCATCGTACGCGGCCACTGCGCCGGACGAGGCTGCCTCCCACTTTTCCCCATGAAAACTGTCCGCATCGGTCTATTCACGCCGCGCAAGCGTCGGAAAAAGGGTCAAACCTCCACCGTCACCTCCTACGTCGAGGTCGTGTCCGCCGAGGAACTCGCCGCGAAACTCGCCGAGTTCGGAGCCAAACGCGTGGGACTCATCCGGCGCGATCGTGCCGGGGAAACGAAAGCGGAGGGTGAGACCTTCGCGCCGGGCGCGCTCACCTCGAAGCACCTGAAGTGGCTGACCGCGGAGCCGGGCGAGTTCGAGACGCGCGGCCTCTATTTCGACTGATCACAGGCTGGCTTTGTCGGTGGGCGAGGCGTCCTCGCTCGCATCTCCGGCCCGTTTCCAGCCGGTCGATGGCTGGGGAGCTTGTACAGTCTGCAAGGTTCTTGCAGGCACGGTCAGGATCGTCTGCACCGCACACGCGCTGAGCCGGGCAGGTGAATACTACGCCTTTCGCTGCTGCACCCTTGCGCCGAACCTCCGACGCGGCCATCACCCTAGTTTAGTCCGCGAGAATCCCCATGAGCTTCTTCGATCGATTTCGTGCCAAATGGAAGCACCCTGATCCCAAGGTGCGGTTGACGGCGATTCCGGAAGTGGACGACGACAGCGTGCTGGAGTCGCTCGTGGACAACGATCCGGACGAGGCAGTCCGCCAGGCGGCGGTGGCGGCGATCAAGGATCAGAGCCGCCTCGCCCGGATCGCCAGTGGGATGTCGCCGGTGGCGCTTTCCGCCGTGGGGCGACTGGAGGACCGGCGCCTCCTGGCCAAGGTCGCGCAAGCCGCGGAGTCCGGGGCCGTGCGCGAACAAGCCGTGGAGCGGATCGACGACGGCGTGACGCTGCACCGTATTTCGACTTCCGATACGAATGCGCGCGTCCGCCTCAAGGCCCGCAGCCGGCGCGACGGCCCGGACCCGGTGCGCGACTTCATCCGGACGGAGCTTTCCCGCCTGCAGACGGCGGCCGAGCTGGTAACGACGGAAGGGACGTTCACCGGGACGCTGGAAGAAGTGACGGCCCGCCTCATTGGAGATTTGCGCTTTCGCATCAACGGCTGGCTCGACCATGACGTTCCCGGAGTCGCCACGGTCGTCGCGCTCCAGGACGCAGATCGCCCCGCTTCCGCGGCGACGGGCGTCGCGCCGGCAGCGCCGTGCCGCGCGCGCTTTCTCGCCTTCAAACGCGCTGAGACAGGCGAGACCGAAGAAGCGTTCACCGCCAATGCCTACTTCGAAATCACCGTATGGCGCACCGACGAGAGCCGATTCACGACGGCAGTCGAGGAGCGCAATCTCAAGCTGACGGCCGACGCCGTCGTCTGGAGTCGCGTATCCAATGCCTCGAGGCAGGACGCGCGAGAAATTTCGAGCGCAGCTCCGCTCCGCGCGGAACCCTGAATCAGGCGTCGAAACCGGCTGAAATCGCAGTTGACATCGCGAAGTCGTTCGTGAGCTTTTCGGCCTCTTGTTGTTTGGCTTCCTAGCTCAATGGTAGAGCAGTTGACTCTTAATCAATTGGTTCGGGGTTCGAGTCCCCGGGGAGCCACCAATTTCGTCAGGTTCATTTAGCACTTGGTCAGCGGTTCTTTAACAACATAGTCGGCGGCGCGCACAAAACGCTGCGCCGGCGTAGCTCAACGGTAGAGCACCTGTTTTGTAAACAGGCGGTTGCGGGTTCGAATCCCATCGCCGGCTCCATCCGTTCCTCACCGGTCCTGCCACCGCACTTTTTTTCTTTCGCGATCCCAGGGATGCGGGCCTGATTCAGGCAGCGATGTCCGCAACGCTTTCAGTGGTGCCCGATGGTGTAATGGTAGCACAAACGATTCTGACTCGTTTTGTCTAGGTTCGAGTCCTAGTCGGGCAGCCACGTTGCGGCGAAAATAAATTCGAAAACTTTTCTAAGAAAGGCGCGCGGCCTTCGTCGTTCCCACGTTCCCTCCCCACCCAGCAATCTGGCTGCAACCCCGATGACCCCGGCTAAAGCTCTCCGATTCTTTCCCTGCAGCCCAGATTCCAAGGAGCGTTTTCGAGTCGTGATTTCCGCACTTCGCTGCCGCGCACTTTTTTTCGTCAACGCGTATGACAAAGTGGGTTGACAGCCTACTTTTGATGACCCCTAGTTCGCCACCTCTCGACTCCGCCCCTCAGAAATTTCTCAGCGCGCGATGCTGATTCCTCCGGCCCCCTCGACTTCCCTCGCTTGTGCCTATGAAGGCATGGTTCCTGCAGCAGCAGAATCTCTAGCGAGGGCGGCGATCGCAACCTCACCGGATTGTTAATCGGGTCGGATCGCCCCCGCCTTCGCTTTCATTGTCCGTATTTCCAGCACGTCCATCTCATCTTTTCCTCTCCCCCTTACCTTCCTTCTATGATCAATCAAAGCCTCCCGTTCGCGTTCCTCCTCGGTGATGCCACGCCCATGGATCTCTTCATCATGGGCAAAGAAATCATGTGGCCGCTGATTCTTCTGTCCTTCGTGCTGCTCACGGTCGTCGTCGAGCGCATGCTCTTCATCATCCGTGAGAATGCGAGTCGCGAGCCGGAGGTCGTCGAGAAGATGCTTGAGGCCGTCGAACGTCGCGACGTCGAGGGCGCCCTCGCCATCGGGCGCAAGAGCAAGGACTTCATCGCGAAGATTCTCGTGTACAGTCTCAGCAACCGGCAGTACTCCCTCTCCAACGCGTTCGTGCGTGCTTCGGGTCAGGAGCTGGCTCGCTTCACGCAAGGCATGGCTACGCTCGACACCTGCATCACAGCCGCTCCCTACCTCGGCCTGCTGGGTACGGTCACGGGCATGATGCGTACGTTCGGTGCTCTGGGCGGCGGCGATATCGGCGCGGCTGCCGGTCAGATCACGGGTGGTGTCGCCGAGGCGCTCATCGCCACCGCGTTCGGTCTGTTCTGCGCGATCATCGGCCTGTTCCCGTTCAATTATCTGAACGCTCGCGCCGAGCAGGCGAAGCAGGACGTGGCCGACGTGTCTCACGCCCTTGAGATTCTCCTCAAGAAGGGCGAAACTACGGTTCCGTTCAACGGCTAACCGGCAGCCCGCTCGGCTCGCTCTCGTTCGGCAACCCATCACACACCTACCAACATGGCCGGATCATCAGGAGGAAATACTGGCGGCAAAAAGAAGGCGCGCATCGAGATCATCCCGCTGATCGATGTCATCTTCTTCCTGTTGGCGACGTTCGTCTTGTTCACGCTGTCGCTGAACAAGTCGAACGGTGTGACGGGCATCGCCCTTCCCGCGTCGGACACGGGCGAGAATCGCGATCCTTCCGGCACGGTCACGATCTCTGTCACGGAGTCGGGTACGATCGCGTGGAACAAGGATTTCATCAGCCTCTCCGAGTTCATCGACCGGCTGAAGACCTACAAGGTGGCCGAACCTGATGGCCGCATTTTGATCAACGGGGACGAGAACGCGTTGTTCAACGCCGCTCTTTACGTCTTCGACGAGGCTCGCAAGACCGGATTCCAGAAGGTCTTCATCGAAACCAAAGTGCGAGCCGCCGGCAAGTAAGGCGCTCCACTCCATCACCAACTCCCGAGCACCCATGGCTGGTTCCAGTGCAAAGCCCGAAGAGGGCAAGAAGAAGGCACGTATCGAGATCATCCCGCTGATCGACGTCATCTTCTTCCTCCTTGCGACCTTCGTTCTCTTCACACTCTCGTTGCAGCGCATCTCCTCGGTGCCGGTGACGCTCCCCGTCGCTTCTCCTCCCGGTCCGTCGAATCCCAACGACACGACCATTTACCTCCAGGTGTCGGACGCCGACACTTATTATTGGAAGCAGGGCCAGGGAAGTGCGGAAATCATCAGCACCAGCGAGATCGCTCCTCGCCTCGCCGATTACAGACGCAACGAAAGCAACCCCCGCGTCCTGATCCGCGGCGACACGAAGGCGCGTTTCGGTGCAGCCGTGCTCGCGCTCGACGAGGTCCGAAAGTCCGGCATCTCTCAAGTGTCCGTGGAAACCGTTTCCAGTCCGACTGGCCGCTAAACCGCACCCATCATGAGTCGAGACATCATCATTGGCGTCATCCTGTCGGTGGTCGTTCACCTGGCCGTTCTCTTTGGCGACCGCCTCAATCCTGACTGGTTCAAGACTCCGCCAAAGAAGGTCGAGGAGGAAGCTCCCAAGGTCGAACTCATCGCCATGCCGAAGCTCGATGAGCCGGAGCCGGAAATCATCGAGACCAACGAAGAGGTAAAGCCGTTGGATCTCGCTCCGCCCATGCAGCAGGACGTTCCGCAACTCGTGACGCCCGACTCATTTGTCCAGAAGATCCAGCCACCACCCCCGGAAGGCGTGACGATCTCCGCTTCGATGAACATCGTGCCGGAAGTTCGCGATCCGAACATGTTCCGCGGCATGAAGGTGTTCGACATTTCGATGCTCGATCAGACGCCGGTGGCACGTTTTCAGGCGCGTCCTCAGTATCCCTTCGAGATGCGTCGGGCAGGCATCTCCGGCGAAGTCGTGGTCGATTTCATCGTCGACACCAATGGCGATGTTCAGAACGCGTACGCCATTCGTTCGTCCCAGCGCGAATTTGAAGCCGCTGCCGTTCAGGCGGTGAGCAAATGGAAGTTCAAACCCGGTCGCAAAGGCGGCCGCGACGTTCCCACCCACATGCAGGTGCCGATCGTCTTCACCCTTAACGAGGAATAATTCACCGTGACTGCGAAATTCCCGTCCCTTTCCTCCCGCATGCGGCCAATGCTCCTGGCCGCTTTCCTTTCCGTCTCCGTTGCATTCGGTGCGCAGGCCCCCAACCAGCCTCCCGGCGGCAAGAAGGAGCATAGTGTCAGCGAGAAAACCCAGGAGGCCTTCGGCAAGCTCAAGCCCCTGCAGGATACGCAAAATTTCAATGGCATGCTGGCGTTGCTGGACGGCATCCAAGTGGTGCCGAACAGCTATGATGAAGCCCTGATCTTGGACATGAAGGCCAAGATCTACGGCATGACCAACCAGCTGAGCAAGGCGATCGGCCCTTGGGAACGGGCCGTGGAGCTTTCCGACAAGTTCAATTATTTTCCCGAGAAGCAGGTCACCGACATTGTCTTCTTCCTCGGCCAGCTGTACGCGCAGGAAGCCACATCCTCCAAGGACCCGAAAGTATCTGGGCCCGCCTTCACCAAGGCCCTGACCTACTTCAAACGCTACCTCGACAAGACGCCGAAGCCGACACCTGAGGCCATCTCCACCTACGCGATGATCCTATATTACAAGGCCGTCGCGGACCCGAACAATGTCGATCAGAAGCTCCTCCAGGAAGCGCGTGCGGTGGTTGAGAAGGCGCTCACTACGGCCATCAAGCCCAAGGAAAGCTTCTATCAGCTCCTCCTCGCCCTCCAGCAGCAACAGGGAGACCTGACGGGCTCGGCAGAACTGCTCGAACTTCTCCTGCGCCAGAATCCGGACAAGAAGGATCAGTGGCAGATGCTCATGGGTCTCTACCTGCAGTTGAGCGACAAGGTGAAGGAAAAGGATCCAACGCTGGGCCGCGAATATCTTGTACGCGCCATCGTGACCATGGAGCGCGCCCAGGCGAAGGGGTTTATCAATACTCCGAAAGACAACATGACCTTGGTGTCCCTCTACCTGCTGGCCAACCAGTTCACCAAGGGAACCGAGCTGTTGTATAACGGCATGAAGAAAGGGATCATCGAGTCAGAGCCGCACAACTGGCGCATCCTGGGCCGTTACTATCAAGAGGCGAACATGAACGAGCAGGCGATCGCCGTGCTCAAGGAAGCGACCGGCCTTTTCCCGAAGAACGGCGAAATGGAGGTTCAAATTGCCCAGATCTACATCCAGATGGAGAAGACGCGTGAAGCGCTCCAACATGCCAAGTCCGCCGTGGCGAAGGGCAATTTCGAAGGCACCAAGCCGTACGGAGTTTACTACCTGATCGCTTACTCCGCCTACGAAATCGGCGAGCTCGACGAAGCTCAGAAGGCGATCGAAGCCGCGGAAAAGTTCGAAGAATCCAAGAAGGATTCGCAGTTCGCGCGCTTGAAGGAGGTCGTCAAGGAGCAGCTGGCTGAACGCGAAGCCCGCAAGAAGCCCGTGGAAACCCCGCCGGCCAAAAAGACTGCTTCCGTCTCCCGTTAAGGATCAATTTCCCCGTCTCCCTCATGAAGAAAACTTCCATTTACTTCGTCCTGCCGCTGGTGGCCCTTGTGGTCTTCTTCTTCGCGTTCTATTGGAACGCCCACAAGGAGTTCGAAGCCCGCGAGCAAGCGACCATCAAAAAGGCGCGCGACGATAAGCAGGCCAAGCTCGAGAAGGAGGCAAAGGACCGCGAAGTCGCAGTAAAGTCAGCCCTCGAGATGCAGGAAAAGCGCCGTGCGGAAAAGAAGGCGCGCGAAGAAAAGGAAGCGCGCGAAAAGGAGGAGCGCGAAAAGGCGCGTCAGGCGCGCGACAAGGCGGGCCGCGATGCCGAGAAGCTCGAGCAGCAGGCGAAGCGCCTGCAGAAGGAAATCGAAGCTGAGAAGAAGGAGCTCGCCGAAGTGCAGGTCGAACGCAAACGCGCGGCCGACGAGCATAACTTCCTAAAGGAGTACGTGAAGAAAGCTGAGTCAAACGCCAAGGGCCTGCTCGGAGTGCTCGAACGTATTGCCGCTGCTGACAAGGCCGCGGAAGACGCCGCCAAAGCCGCCGAAGCTGCCGCCAAGGCCGCCGCCAAGAAATAACACCCCTCTGATCTCTTCCCGATGAAAAAGTGGATGTATCTCCTCGCCCCTGGCCTGATGCTTGCCGGCTTCATGGTGCTGTACTTCTCGCATGCCGACCAGCTCCACCAGAAGGAGCTGGCCCAAAAGGCAAAAATGGAAGCCGAGCGCAAGGAAGCTGACGACAAGAAGAAAGTGGCCGAGGCCAAGGCTCGCGAAGACGCCAAGAAACGCCAGGACGAGCGCGACGCCGAGGAACGCAAGAAGCTCGAAGAAAAGGAAGCCCGGCAGGCGGCCGACGACAAGAAGGTCCGCGACCAGACAGCCGAGTACACCGCCAAGGGCGACGCTGCGGCCAAACAGGTGGCCGCGCTCGAGATTGAGCTGGATCGCCTCCGCAAGGAGAAGGACAAGACGAGCCGTGAAGCTTTCGATCTGGCCAAGCAGGTGGAACTCGCCCGCATCGCGCGCCGCAATGCGGAGCTCGAGATCCAGCGGATGACCGAGATGGTGCACCGTCGCGCTTCCGAAAGTGCGATGACGAAGCCCCCGCTGCCGCCTGCTCCGCCGCCGGCCAAGTCCTGAGGCGCCGACCGCGTCCCTTCCCAGCCCCGGAACCCCGGGGCTTTTTTGTGCCCAGATTTCTGATACCCACACCGCACATTCGGCGGAGAGATTCTCCTTCTCCCGGACGTTTTTCTGCTTGCGCCGGCCTTACCGCTGCGGCTCCTTGGACGACTCCGCCGCCTGTGCGGCAGGAAGAAAATGTCGGGGCGTAGCTTAGCCTGGTAGAGCGCTACGTTCGGGACGTAGAGGTCGTGAGTTCGAATCTCACCGCCCCGACCATTTCAGATTCGCGGCCAATCAGCGGGCCAGCGAGAATCCCGCCCGCACCGCCTCGCTCCGCCGGTTGTAATCGAGCAGGCTCTCGCCGTAGCCGGACCAGTATTGCAACTGGAGGTACATGGCAAAGTTTCCGCGCAGGAACACCGTGGGATAGGAAAGGTCGACCTGCAGGCTTCCCTTCTCGAAACCGCTGCCGGTGCGCCCAAGGAGCGAGAGTGACAGCCGGTTCCCCTGCGTGAGGACCACACGCGCTTCTCCGTAGCCTCGGTAGCGCCGGATGTCGGCATTTTCATCTCCCAGGTCTCCCGCGTAGGCGATCAGCTTGGGACGCAACAGCAGGTGCCAGCCATCGACGTCTCCCCATACCAGCAAGGGACGAAAGTAAAAGTAGTTGAGGCTGCGCGAGTCCGCCCCGCCGCGGCCGTTCGACTCATGCTGGAAAGCCGCCTGCCAGCCCACCCAACGCAGCCCTCCCCGGGGCTCCATTCGCGGGGCCAGCGATTGAAAGAGCAGCTCCGGAAGATAGCTGGTGTCAAAGAATGGGCTCGAGACGTCGGTGATCGCCCACAGCGAACGCTGCGTGAATGCCACGTGGACGCCCTTCAGGGCCGGAAACTTGCTCGCCAGCGGCCCCTCCTCGTTGAGCAGCCGGTACTTCATGCTCAGCTGGAATTTTGCCGCCGGGGCCTCGTCACCGAAGAGGAAGTACATCGGTTCATGCGAACTGAAACGGTAGGCGTAGTACCGCTCCAGCCGGCTCAGGCCCGGCCGCTGCGTAGCCGGTGGCACCACGATCTCGCTGCCGGCAAGGTCTGCCGCCGTGGCCGTGGGCAACGCAAAGGGCGCAGCCGGCTCCCTCACTTCCAGCACGGTCCGCAACCGCCTCGGCGCCTCAATTTCCAGGACCAGCCGGCCGCGCGCGGCCAGGGGAAGCTGGAGAAGGAGAGGTTCCTTCCTGAATCCTCCCGCTGGAACGTCGACCGAAACCGGATTCGCCCGGAGTGTGACCGGCCACCCCTGCGCGCCATCGCTGACGCGGCCGGTCCAGACCGCCGGCAGATGTTCGACCGATGCGACCGGCCCGCCCAGCAGGATGAGATCGATCCTTACGCTGCTGCCTGCGACCACCGCTTCGAGCGGTGCGCTCAGCACATAGCCGTCGGCTGTGGAGGCGTACGCGATTGGATTCGCGGCTCGGACTACGACCGCGAGGGCAAAGAGCAGACGGACGGAGCTTCGCATGAAAGTTTGAACTGTAGACCACGGTCTCAACCGACCAGCACCGTTTCGCCGGCGCGTGGCGCGTGAAACTGATCCGCGGCCAACCCCTCACCTGCCCGGGCCGCCGCCAGTTCCCGCTCAGCCGCACCATACGCTTCATCCGCCAGGGGAAAGGTGTCGAAATGCATCGCCAGGCAGCGCGGAGCTCCGAGATCGCTCCGGGCGCGGATGGCTTCATCCGGCGCAAGATGGAACGGATGCATGAACCATCGCGGCTCGTACGCCCCAATCGGAAGCAGCGCGAGATCCGGCACCCCCAGCCGGCCGCGGATCGTCGCAAAATCGCGCCCATAGCCCGAATCGCCTGCGAAATA
The DNA here is from genome assembly GCA_937952235.1 of uncultured Opitutia bacterium. Taxonomy (GTDB): domain Bacteria; phylum Verrucomicrobiota; class Verrucomicrobiia; order Opitutales; family Opitutaceae; genus ER46. The sequence continues at coordinate 12,022 of CALFZM010000006.1, forward strand.
TATCCGGCGTTGTGCACTCGCGATCCAGAACCCCCCCCACAGCGAGGTGTTTTTCACGAGGAGGCTGCGGGACGACCAGTGCTGTGCCGGCGTATAGGTGAGCTGCACGCCCAATTCCCCCACGGCGGTGGCCTGCCACCAGTCCAGTTCGTCGACCGGGCCGATTCCCCGTTGCTCCAGCAGCGCGCGGTTGCCCAACCCGGTGATGAACCGCGGCCGGAACCGACGGTGCAACGCTTCCAGGGTCGGCAGGTCTAGATGATCGTAATGGCTGTGCGACACCACGACGGCGTCGATGCGCGGCAGACGGTCCCACGCTATCCCTGGAGGCCTGATCCGGCGAGGGCCGGCAAACGACACCGGACTTACTCGCTCCGAGTAAACCGGGTCCGTCAGCAGGTTGCACCCCGGAAGCTGGATGAGAAACGTGCAGTGGTTGACCGCGGTGACCACCGCCTCGCGCTCACCGATTCGCCCCGGAATCACCGCTGGGACATTGTCATTCACCCGCTCCGGCCAGATTCCCCCGCGACGCGACGTCCGCCATCGGAGGAAATCACGAAACGACGCGCCCGTCGGGCCCTGCGGGTTGAAGAAACGCCTCCCGTCGAAATGGTCGGACCGCGCAGCCCGCCAGTCCTGATCACCGGGTCCGGACGTCTCCGCTCCGCGCGGCTGGGATGATCCGGCCGCGCCCCGGCAAGCCAGAGCGGACAACACGTCCCGTTGTTTCATCCGCCGAACCTACTCGCACCCGCAGCCCTTTCGCAACGGCCATCGCGCCGTCAGGCCTCGGCACCCCCGAGGTAAGGAACTTCCTTATCCCGTTGGATTCGCGCGCGTCGGCGACGATGGCCACGGTTCGCTTGAACATGGACCTTCCCAGACCCTCCGCGCGCTCGCGGTGTCCCAGCCGCCCGCGGACGGCTTTGCCGTGACGTCGGAACCGGCCAGTCTTCTTCCCTCCGTCGGGACGCCAGCCTTCGGCGCCCAGGAGCTGGCCATGGCTTTGAACGAGCACGCCATCGTGGCATGGACCGACTCGCGTGGGCGGATCACCGAGGTCAACGACAAGTTCTGCGCGATCTCCCAGTACTCCCGCGCGGAACTGCTCGGGCAGGACCACCGCATGATCAATTCGGGTCATCACCCGGGCGACTTCTTCCGGGTGCTCTGGCAGACGATTTCCCAAGGCGCGGTGTGGCAGGGTGACATCTGCAACCGCGCCAAGGACGGTTCCTTCTACTGGGTGAAGACCACGATCGTGCCCTTCGCCGGGCCCCAGGGACGGCCGAGTCGCTACATCGCGATCCGCACCGACATCACGGAGCGCAAACGGGCCGAACGCGAGCAGGCGCGACTGCTCGGCGAGCTGACCCACATCAATCGCGAATTGAACCAGTTTGCCCATATCGTCTCCCACGACCTCAAGGCGCCCCTGCGCGCGATCGGCGCGATTTCCGGCTGGCTGGCGGCGGATTATGCCGACCGGCTCGGACCCGAGGCGAAGGATCAGCTCGACCTGCTGCTCGGCCGCGTGCGCCGGCTCGACGCGCTGATCGACGGCATCCTGCGCTATTCACGGATCGGGCGCACGCCGGAGGAGCGACTGCCCGTGGACATGGCGGCGCTTTCCGCCGAAGTCTTCGAACTCCTCGCTCCGCCCCCCGGCATCGAGATCGTCATCGCCCGCGACCTGCCGGTCATCCAGGCCGACCGCACGCGCATCACCCAGGTCCTCGAGAACCTCGTCTCCAACGCGATCAAGCATCTCGGCCGCCCGGACGGAAGGATCGAGATCGGCGGACGTACCGAAGCCGGCCACTGGATGTTCTTCGTGCGCGACAACGGTCCGGGGATCGAGCGGAAGTACTTCGATCGCATCTTCCAGATCTTCCAGACCCTCTCTTCCCGCGACGAGCGCGAGAGCACGGGCATCGGCCTCGCGATCGTGAGGAAGAATGTCGAGCAGTGCGGCGGCCGCGTCTGGGTCGAGTCCACTCCCGGAGAAGGCAGCACGTTTCATTTCATGATCCCGCACCCTTCGAGCCCGTCCCGGTTCTCCTAAGTATCATGAAATCCACCACACCGATCCTGCTCATCGACGACGACATCGTCGACTCCATGAGCGTGAAACGCGCGCTGCGTGAGCTGGCCGCGGCCAACCCGCTGCAGGTTTTCCACCACGCCGAGGCCGCCTTGGAGCATCTGCGCGGCGCCGGCGTTGCCCCGCCGGGCCTGATTCTGCTCGACCTCAACATGCCGCGGATGAACGGGCTCGAGTTTCTCCAGGAACTGAAGGCGGATCCCCAGCTGCGCCACATCCCCGTGGTCATTCTCACCACCTCGCGCGAGGAGCGCGACCGCGCCGAGAGTTTCGCCCTCGGCGCGGCGGGCTACATGGTCAAGCCCATCGGGCATGACCTCTTCGTCAGTGTCATGCGCACGATCGTCGATTACTGGACGCTGAGCGAGACGGCGGCATGACCCCGCTCGCAGACAGGCTCGCCGACCGCGCATTCCCGGCGGGGAACCGTCGCGATCCATGGCATCTCCTGGTGATCGACGCCGACGCGGCGCACCGCCGCGCAATGATCGGCACGCTGGCAGGCTGCGGCTGCACGACGCAGGTTGTCGCTTCCGCTTCGGATGCCCGTGCGTGCCTCGAGTCCGGGAGCTTTGACGCCGTGCTGCTCCATGCCCGGAGCAGCCGTGACGACACCTTCGGGGTGATCGCGGGCGCCGGGTTGGCCGCGGTCGTGGTGATTTCCGACTCGGCCGAGGTGAACGCGACGCTGGAAGCCTGGGGCGGCGGTGCCGACGAGCATCTCGTGGCCCGTCCCGACGGCGACCACTTGCGCCTCCTTCCCGCCGCCCTGGAGCGATCACTCGCGGCCCGAAACGCCCGCGAGTTCACGCGACGCGAGCCGGATGTGCTGCGCCTCGTCGCGGGGATGCGCGGGCTCGAGCAACGCCAGAAGCTGATCGAGGGGCAGCTGGCTCACGCGCTCCGGCTGGAGGCCGTCGGCACGCTCGCCAGCGGCATTGCCCACGACTTCAACAACCAGCTCGCGACCATCATGGGCGTGCTCCAACTGGCGGAGCTCGACCTGCCGCCTGCAAACCCTGCGCGCGCCCTGCTGCAGGAAGCGCTGGCCGCCACGCGCAAGGGCCGGGACATCGTGCAGCGCCTGCAGCAGCTCTGCCAGGCCGCACAGGGCGAGCTTGCCCCCTGCTCCCTCGGCGCCGTGGTCGCGGACGCGGTCCAGATCGTTCGACCGCGCGTACCCGCGCACATCGAGCTCATCACCGAGCTGGACCCGGCGTGCCCGTCGGTGTCCGGCTGCCCCGAGGCCTTGCGGGAGGTGATCGTCCAGCTCGTCGGCAACGCTCTTGAGGCCATCGGTGAACGGCCGGGCCGCATCGCGCTCCGGCTCACGCAGCCCGCCTCCCTTCGGGATTTCGCGGCCCGGCATCCGGAAGTCGAAGCGCGTCAGTCGATTTGCCTCAGCGTCGAGGATGACGGACCCGCCCGGACCGAGGCAGCGCGGACGCGCCCATTGGATATCGACCTGAAAGACGGCGAGGCCGGTCGAGGCTCAGGGCTGGAAATGGCGGCCCTGTACAGCACGGTGAAGCGCCACGAGGGTGTGATCATCGTCGAAAGGACCGGAAACGCGGGCACGACGGTACGAATCTTCCTCCCCCCTGGCGAGGAGCGCGCCGCCGTCGCGGCGCCATTCGCCGCGCCTCGCCCACCTGACCCGGCTGCCAGTCCAGGCCGCGGTCCGAAGCCCGCTCCGGTGCGGCGCCAGGGCGCACCCGGTTCCAACGCGCCGTTCGCCCGGTCCGACACACGACCGCGCCGCTGAACATGTCTCGGCCGACCCGCTCACTCGCTCTACCCCTGCTGGCCGTCATCACGGTGATGACGAGCCTGCTGATGTCGCTTGCCGGGGTGCTGAGCTACGGTGCCCTTCGCTCCATTCTCACCACCGACCTGCGCCACTACGGCAACAGCCTTTCCGTCCACGTCGCCGCCGCCCTCGCCCATCCGGTGTGGAACCTCGACCGGGCGCAGGTGGAGCACGTGCTGCAGAACGTGATGGAAATCGACGCGGTGGCCCAGGTCTCCGTCCACCTCGACGGGGCCTCGCGGCCCGAATGGCTGGAGCGGCGCGAGCAGAGTTCCTCAGCCACTTCGCTGCCGCAGCCCGTGGTGCACCGCCCCATCGTCCTGGAGGGCACCACGCTCGGAATGCTAACCATCGAATTTTCCCATCAGCGGATTGAAACGTTGCTCGCCGAGTTCGCCTGCTGGATCGTCGCCGGAGGCCTCGTCACCGAGCTCCTGATCGTGGCCGGCCTTTCCGTGCTGCTCCGCCGGCAGGTGCTGGCGCCGCTGCGGGAGATCGCCCGCTACGCCGCCGGCGACACGACCGACAGCGCGCTGCAGGCGCGCCGCTACCGCGGCGAGCTGGAAGGGCTGCGATCTTCGCTGCTCGAGACGATGCGACAGCTCGAACACCGGCATGCGGAAGCGCTCGGCGCGGGTGCCCGCCTCGAGGCCGAACGCAGCAAGCTGCGCGCGTTTTTCCGGCTCGTTCCCACCGGCATCGCGATGGTTGATGCCGATCTGCGGGTGACGGAAGCGAACCCCTCCCTTGAGCGCATGCTGCGCCTGTCGGCGGGCGATCTCGCCGAGGGGCGGCACCTGTGGCGGGAGTTTCGCGACCACCGCGGCCACTCCTTGAGCCGCGATGAACTGCCCAGCGCCCGGGCGATGCGCACCCAGAGCGAGATCCTCGACGAGGAGATCCAGGTGCTGGGGCCGGACGGCTTGAACTCGTGGTTCGCGGTGAGCGCGTCACCTGTTCCCGGATACGGTGCGGCGCTCGTCGTCTCCGACATCACGGAGCGCAAGGAGGCCGAGAGCCGGATGGCCCAGCACCTGGGGGAATTGCAGCGCTGGCAGAAGGTCACCCTCGGTCGCGAGGAACGGATCCGGCAGTTGAAGGCCGAGATCAACGACCTGTGCCGGCGCCTCGTGGAGCCCCCGCGTTTTCGCGTCGACCCACCCGGAGAGGACAGCCTCCCCCCCTCCCCGTCACTCCAGCCATGAACGCCGCCGCGCCTGTTCGATCGAATGGGGACCAGCCCTGGGGCTATGTCGCTCTGTTCGCCGTCGCGTATGGCATGCTCTGCCATCTCGGCCATCATCCCATTGCGCTGCCGGGCTGGATGACGTCCGTGTGGCCGGCGGCAAGCCTCCTGCTCGCGGCGCTCCTCCTTTCCCCGACGCAGCGGTGGCCGATCTATCTTGGGGTTGCGACCGTCGCCAGCGTCGCCTGCAACCGCCTGCTGCACGACCTGGCGTGGTTTCCGAGCATCCTGCACGCCGCCATCAACGCCGCCCAGGCCGGCGGAACGGCCTGGTTCCTGTTCCGGCTCTGCGGCCCGGGGGCATCGCTCCACCGCGTTCGCGCCGTCGTCGTCCTCCTGGTGGGTGCCGCGCTCTTCACCTCCGTCGCCACCGCTCTGATCGCGCGGTACGTCGCTCCGACGCTCGATGCCGACCACATCATCATCCCGCGCGCCCGGTGGGCCAGCCACATCCTTGGCGTCTCGGTGATCACGCCCCTCGTGGTGGTGTGGGCTCCGCTGCTGCCGCGGTTCCGGGAGTGGAGCTGGCAACGCGCCGGCGAAGCGCTCGCCCTCGTAGTGATGGCAGGGTTCGTCCTCTGGCTTGCCCTCGGCACTTCCGAGAAGCTCGGGAATCTCTTCCCGGCCCCGTTCCTCGCGCTGCTGCCGGTGCTGGTTGGCGCCATCCGGTTCGGCCTGCCCGGCGCGACGGCCATGCTCGGCCTCGTCGCCTGCGCCGTCGTGGCGACCGTCGGCCAGGGCGGCGGCTGGCCTGCCGGCGGCAGTGTCTTCGACCGCCTCGCGACAGCGCAGCTGTTCCTGATTGTCACCGCCTTGACCGGCTTGCTCCTGGCCGCCCATGTCGCGGAAAAGGACGCCGCAACGCGACGCGTTTCCGAAGGCGAGACCCGCTTCCGCACGCTTTTCGAGCACTCGCTCGACGCCATTGCCGCCGTGCGCGAGGGCCGGGTGATCCTCGCGAATCCCGCCTTCCTGGAACTGCTGCGCGCGCCCGACGTGACGACTCTGGCGGGCCGGCCGCTCGGGGACTACGTCACGCCGGACGACCGCCTGCGCCTGGCGTCCGCGCTGGAACAGCCGAGGGACCAGCAACGACCCGTTCGGCCCGTCCGCCTCCGGGCCCGGCGGGCGGACGGTTCGGAGCTTCCCGTCGAAGCGCGGTTCACCGCATGCACGCTCGCCGACGGGCCCGCCACCCTGGCGAGCCTGGATGATCTCACCGAACGTGAACTGGCCGAACGGGAGGAACGCCGGGTCAACCAGGCGCTGCGCGTCATCTCGGCCTGCGGCCACACTCTCCTCAGCGCAGAATCCGAGGCGGCGCTTTTCTCCGAGGTGTGTCGGATCGCGACCCAGCCGGCCGGCTATCGCGGCGCCTGGATCGGATACGTCGAACACGACGAAGCCAAATCCATCCGGCCGGCCGGCAGCGCCGGCCTCGCCGACGGCGAGCTGGAACGCGAGCGATTCACCTGGGCGGACACCTTCGGCGGGCAGAGCGCAGCCGGACGCTGTGTGCGCGAGGGCCGTCCCGTGCCCGACCGGGACGAGGCCGGCAAACGGGGCACCTGCTCCCTCGCCCTCCCGCTGATCGCCGACGGCTGGGTGTTCGGCGTGCTCACGCTCCAGTCTGACGAGCCACTCGCGTTCAGCTCCGAGGAGGTGGTGCTTCTGCAGCAGATGGCGGACAGCCTCGCCACGTCCGTACGCGCGCTCCGCGCCCGGGAGAAGCAGGCGGAAAGCGACGCGGAAATCCGGCGGCTGCTCGCGGAGGCGGAGAGCGCGCGCATCGCCCTCCTCGGCATTCTCGAGGACGAGCGCCTCGCCGACGAGGCCCGCCAGAAGAGCGACGAGCGTTACCGCAACGCCGTCTTCAATTCCCCGATTGGCATGGCGCTCGTGTCCGCCGACGGACAATGGATCGAGGTCAATCCCGCGCTCTGCCGCATGTTCGGCTACGCCGCGGAAGAACTGCTGGCCCGGCCGGCGGACGAAGTCACGCATCCCGCGGACCGCGTGGCCGGGATACAGCGGCGGCTCAAGCTCGTCGCCGGCGACATCGAGCCGTATGTGATCGAGAAACGCTACCTGCACAAATCCGGCCGCATCGTGTGGGTGCAGCAGAGCGTGTCGCTCGTCGCGGCCAGGGGCGGCGGTGCGCCGCATCTGTTCTGCCAGATCCAGGACGTCACCGCGCGCAAGCTGGCGGAAGATTCGCTGGCTGGCGTGGCGG
>CALFZM010000007.1 GCA_937952235.1 uncultured Opitutia bacterium
CGTGCATCGTGAACATCGTGTTGTACTGCTGGGCCGTCAGCACGTCGTTGTTCGGCACCATGAGCTGCGTGCGGATCAGCAGCGCCTCGAAGCCGCCGACGAGGAAGAAGATCAGCGCGAAGAACCCGTAGAGGAAACCGATCCGCTTGTGATCGACGGTCGTGAGCCATCCCATCAAGCCGGACTTGGCCGTGGGATGCGTGAGCAGTTTGGGCTTTGCCGGGGCGTGCTCCTCCTTGGTGAGGTAGGCGGATTTGGCCAGGTCCATGAGTGTGGATGTGTTTTAAACTTGGGAAAGGGGAACCGGGTGCGGGATCGCCGGCACGGCGAAGGGCAGGGGATGCCCGTGGTCCCGCGGAGGATTACTTCAGGCTCAGCAGGTACGCCGCGAGGGCGATCTCCTCCTCGGTCGAGAGCTTGATGCCGTCGATCGGCTTGCCGTCCGGGCCGGTGCGCGCGTACGCGAGCGCCATCTTGTTGCCCGGCTTCACCGCGCCCGGATCGCGGATCCAGCGGCGGAGCTGCTCGACGTTGTTCTCCAGCAGGCCGGCGGCAATCGTCGTGCGGGAACCGATGTGCGTCAGGTCCGGCGCGGTGACACCCACGCCTTCGTGCCCGCGCACCGCATGGCACGTGACGCAGGCCTTGGCGCGGAAAAGTTCGCGGCCCTGTGCGACCAGCGCCGCGCTTTCATCCTTCTCGGGCATCTGCTTCGCGCGCCAGGCTTCGAGCGGATTCACGTCGTAGGCGGCGGTGACGCCGACCTCATTGGTCTTGAAGGCGCGGAGCGCCGCGAACTGCGGCTTTGGCCGGTTGGCGTCGTCGGCGGTCACTGCCACCTTGCGGCCGAGCTGGGACTGCTGTTCCAGCCATTCCTTGAATTCCTTCTCCTCGAGGGCGATCACCCGGAAGCGCATCACGGCGTGAGAGTCGCCGCAGTACTCGGCGCACTGGCCCCAGAAATAGCCGGGCTTGTCCGCCTTGAACCAGATGTGGTTCGCGCGGTTCGGGATCATGTCGACCTTGCCGGCGAGCTTCGGCAGCCAGAAGGAGTGGATCACGTCGACCGTGCGGAGATTGAGGCGGATCGGCCGGCCGGCGGGGATGACCAGCTCGTTGCCCGTCACGAGCGGCGCCTTGGCGCCGGTGTCGTTCACCGGCACGAGTTCGCCGGGGTACTCGAACTTGAACCACCACTGGTAGCCGATGCTGTTCACCTCGTACGCGTTCGCCTTGTCCGCCTCGGGCACATCGAAGCTGTACCAGATGCCCCGGAGGGTCGGGACCGCGATGACGACGAGAGCCAGGACCGAGGCGCCGATAAGGCCCAGCTCGACGAGCGGATTGCCGTGCCCCTGCGGCGGCGGCTCGGCATGCTCGTCGGCCTCGTTCCGCGCCTTGAACTTCAGCGTCGCGAACGTGAGCACCGAGGCGACGATGACGAAAATCACCAGCGAAACCCAGCAGGTGACATAGAAGATGTGGAGCTGCTCCCGCGCCACCGGCCCATCCACGACGATCGTGGACTGGTGGCCATCCATGCGCCAGAAGTTGATCTTGTCGCAGCCGGTAAGGAGAACGACACCGGTCAGCGCAGCAGCAGCGCGGACCCACCGGGCGAGTGCGGGAAGGAAGGAGGACATGAGGGCTGTCGGAGGCGGAAAAGTCGTGGGAACGGAAACGCCAAAAGCCCAGCAGAGTTGGCGAACGACTTGGCATTTCAAGCCATATTCCGGCGAATCGCCTCCGGAGGTGCCATCGGGAGAGGCCAGCGTCACTTTATTAATCCGGCTGCGATGTGCATTAGAGCGGTTGCAGCGCGGAACGGAGCCGGCACATGCGGGAGAAATTTCGATCCTGCGGTCCGCACCTTCCGGCGCAGCGGAGCGTCTTCCGGTCGGCGCGGACGACGCACCGGCAACGCGGGTGCGGCGTCGTGCGGATTGCGCGCCGGCCCGGAATTCCGGTTCCGATCGGTTCTTTGTTCCTTCGCGTTCACGACCGGCGCCTGCGCGCACCGCTGCGTTGCGCTTTCCCCGTTCGTTTTTTTCGGTTCCCCTTGCGGACCTCGCCCGCAGCCGCAAAGTGGGCCGCTCGCGTCGCTTCCACCCCGTTTCGTTCCCATGAGTATCTCAGCACGCCTACTGCCTCTGGTCCTGGCCGGAAGTCTCGGTGTCAATTCCCTCCCGGCTGCGTCCGGCTGGCTCAACTGGCGCGGTCCCGACCAGACGGGCGTCTCGAAGGCCAGCGTGAAGCTGCCCGACAAGCTCGAGGTCGGCGGTCCGAATCACCGCTGGTCGTTCAAGGTGCGGGGCGCCGGCGCACCGGTCATCGCCGACGGCCGGGTGTACGCATTCGGTTTCTATGGGGAGACGACGGACGTCGAGGAGACGCTGCTCTGCCTCGACGTGAAGACGGGAGAGAAGCTGTGGGAGTATCGCTTTCGGGATTACCTGAGCGACACGACCTACAACCGCTATGCCATCGGCGCGCCGATCGTCGACGAGGAGACGGGCAACGTTTTCCTGGAATCAACCTGGGGTCACCTGATGGCGTTCACGCGCGACGGCAAGTTGCTCTGGCAGCGTTCCATGGTCGAGGAGTTCGGCCGGCTCACCTTCCCCAACGGCCGCACCGGTTCGCTCGCGATCGACGGTCCGCTCGTGATCACCGACGGTATCACGGCCAACTGGGGCGCCGACGGCCCGGCCCGCAATCGTTTCTACGCTTTCGACAAGCGCACGGGTGAGCTCGTGTGGTTCTCCACGCCGGGCATCGAGCCGCTCGACAGCACGTTCGCGACGCCCGTCTTCGGCAATCTCGGCGACCAGCGGGTTTTCTACGCCGGCACCGGCTGCGGCAATGTCGTGTGCGTCAACGCCCGCACCGGCGAGCCGGTCTGGCGCTTCCGGCTCTCGCAGGCCGGCGTGAATGCCGACATCGTTCTCGCCGGGCCGGACCGCCTGATCGCGGTGCACGGCAAGGAAAACGTGGACAGCACGAGCCACGGCCGGCTTGTCGAGCTGAAGATACCCACGACCTATCCCACGGGGCAGAAACCCCTCGTGCTCGGGAAGGACGCGGAGGTGTGGCGCAATGATGAGTTCGTGTCGTTCAGCAGCTCGCCGATCCTCGTCAACGGCCGCGTCTATTGCACGATCGCCACCGGCAGCCTGCTCGCCGCGGACGCCGCCACGGGCAAGACGCTGTGGCAGGAGAAGCTCGCGCCCGACCAGCTCCACGCCTCGCCCGCGTTCGCCGACGGCAAGTTCTACGTGCCGATGCACAACGGGACGGTGCACGTGCTCAAGGACGCCGGCGACAAGGCCAGCGTCATCTCGGTGAACCAGATGGGTGCGCCCTGCCTCGGTGCTCCGTCCTTCTACGGCGACGCCGTCTTCATCTTCACCAAGGAGGCCCTGCACTGCTTCGGCCCGAAGGCCAGCGCGGCCAGCGTGCCCGTGGCCAAGGCCGCGCCTGCGCCGGAAGCGCCTTCCAAGGGGCCGATCACGCAGCTCCAGGTCGTGCCGGCCGAGTTCGCGATGTCGCCGGGCGACACGGTGAACTTCACCGTGTACGGGCTCGACGCCGCCGGCCGCCGCGTGCGCGCGGTGACGAACGAGGTCACGTGGTCCAAGTTCGTGCCCCCCACGGCGCTGGTGAAGTCGGAGGTCGACGCCGAGATGAGCGGGGGCAAGCTGAAGGCGGCGCCCACCGCCAGGCTCTCCGCCGGCCAGTTCATGGCGAAGTGGAACAATCTGTCCGCCACGACACGCGGCCGTCTCGTCGCCGGCTACGGCTACAAGGAGAACTTCGACTCGACCGCGCTCAACCAGAAGAACGAGGCCGGCGAGGCCGTCGCGTTCCCGCCGCTGCCCTGGCTCGGCGCGCGCGTGAAGTGGCACATCCTCGAGAAGGACGGCAGCAAGGTCGCCGCCAACCGGCTCGATGTGATCCTGTTCCAGCGCACGATGAACTTCGTCGGCAAGACCGACATGAAGAACTATACGCTGGAGGCCGACGTCATGACCGACGGCACCCGGCGGATCATGTCGACGGTCGGGGTCGTCAACCAGCGCTACTTGATCGCCCTCACCGGCAACAGCCGGATCCTTGAGATCACGAGCAATCACGAGCGCGTGAAGGAATCCGTGCCCTTCGATGTGATTCCCAACACGTGGTACCGCCTGAAGACGCGGGTCGACGCCGACAAGACGGGCGAGGGCGGCTTCGTGCGCGCCAAGGTCTGGGAGCGCGGCAAGCCCGAGCCGGACAAGTGGACGATCGAGATCCGGCAGAACAAACTGCACCCGAACGGCGCGCCCGGCGTGTTCGCCTTCTCCCCGCAGAGCCAGAAGCGGGTCTACATCGACAACCTTTCCCTCACGGCCAATGAGTGAGCCCGTTTCCAAAAACAACCGTGTGTCGGCGGGGTGCCCTCTTCCCGCAGCCAACGTTCGTCACCACCCGCGCGGCGAGGGTCCCGCGCTTTCCACCCGGCAGATTCCTTCGAGCATGCGCACCTATCTTTCTCTTTCGATCCTGGCGGCGAGCCTGACGGCCTCCGCGGTCCACGCCGGCGACTGGCCGATGTGGGGCGGCCGGGCCGACCGCAACATGCGGGCCGAGGCCACGGGCATCCCCGACGACATCGTGAGCGGCAAATTTCTGCCGAAAAGCGAGACGATCGACCCGAAGTCGACGAAGAACGTCCGGTGGATCGCGAAGCTCGGCTCCCAGACCTACGGCACGCCCGTTGTCGCCGGCGGCCGCGTGTTCGTCGGCACCAACAACGAATCGCCGCGCGACGCCTCGCAGGTGGGCGACCGGGGCGTGCTGATGGTGTTCGACGAGAAGTCCGGCGAATTCCTCTGGCAGTTGATCATCCCGAAGGTCGGCGCCGGCAAGGTGAGCGATTGGGAATTCGTGGGGCTCTGCTCATCGCCGGCGATCGATGGTGACCGCGGCTATGTGGTCTCCAATCGCGGCGAACTGATCTGCTTCGACGTGAAGGGGCTGGCCGACGGCAACCAGGGACCGTTCATGGATGAAGCGAAGTTCTCGGCCGTGGGCGACAAGCCGTTCACGCCGACGGAAAAGCACGCCGACATCCTTTGGGTCACCGACATTCGCAACGATCTCGGCATCTTTCCGCACAACGTCTCGAGCTGCTCGCCGCTGGTGCTGGCGGACAAGATCGTGGTCGCGACGTCCAACGGCGTCGACTGGTCGCACCTCAACATTCCCGCGCCGTTCGCGCCCGCGCTCGTGTCGGTGGACAAGGCTACCGGGAAGGTGCTCGCCGAGGAAGCCTCGGGCGTCTCCAAGCGCGTGCTCCACGCGAGCTGGAGCTCGGCCGCGCAGGCGACCGTGAAGGGCAAGCCGATGCTCGTCTGGGGCGGCGGCGATGGCTTCTGCTACGGTTACGAGATGGAGCCGTACCAGCACCCGGAAGGTTTCCCGGCGTTGAAGGAGCTCTTCCGTTACGACGCCAATCCGCCGGAGTACCGCAGCAAGAACGGTTCGCCGCTGAAGTACGCGACGCACGACGGCCCCAGCGAGATCATCGCGACCGTCGTCGTGCAGGGCGAGCGCGCCTACATGGCCATCGGCCAGGACCCGGAGCACGGCGATGGCGTCGGCATGCTGAGCTGCATCGACCTCAACGGCCGCGGCGACATCACGGGCAAGGCGGTCTGGGTCAATCGCGACATCGGCCGGACAATCTCGACGCCGAGCATCGACGGCGACCTGATCTACCAGGCGGAGTACAACGGCAACATCCACGCCATCGACATCAAGACCGGCAAGCAGGTCTGGGTTTATCCGACCAACAGCCGCATCTGGTCTTCGACGCTGGTCGCCGACGGCAAGGTGTATTGCGGCAACGAGGACGGGGAGCTCGTGATCCTGAAGGCGGGCCGCGAGATGAAGCTGATCGGCAAGGTCGACTTCTATTCGCCCGTGTACTGCACCCCGGTCATCGCCAACAACCACCTCTTCGTCACCACGCACACGCACCTCTTCGCCATCGGCAAGTGAGGCGCGGACGGTGCGGGGCCGTGGTGCCTCCGCCGCCTGGGAGGCGGCGGACGTCACGCATTCCCCGTAGTTTTCCCGTCACTTCCCTTCAACTCATGAGCAGCACCCTCACCGTTCCCCAAGCCCAGACGGCGCTCGATGCCTGGACGCGCGAGATGATCGCGTGGCATTTCTCGCCCGAAACCGGATGCGACTACTGGCTCAAGTGGGCCGCGCAGGCGGGGTGGGATCCGAAGAAGGAGGTGAAGACGTTCGCCGACATCGCGAAGTTCGACCACTTCGACGACGAGGTCCTGCGCAAGGAGCAGCCCGAGCGGTTCGTGCCCCGCGCGTTCGCCGGCCGGCCGTACAACGTCTTCGAGACCGGCGGCACCACCGGCATGCCGAAGCAGCGCATCGGCTGGGACGACTACAAGGTCGATTACGAGGAGTTCAGCGACCACTACGGCCCCGACTTTTTTCCGAAGGGCGCCAACTGGCTGATGGTGGGCCCGACCGGGCCGCGCCGGCTGCGCCTCGCGGTCGAGCACCTCGCCAACTACCGTGGCGGCTCGTGTTATTTCGTCGACCTCGACCCGCGCTGGGTGAAGCGGCTGATCGGCATGGGCGAGATGGCGATGGCCCGGAAGTACCAGGAGCACGTCATCGACCAGGCCGCGACGATCATGCGGCACCGGAACATCCAGTGCATGTTCACCACGCCGCGCCTGCTGGAGAATCTCGCCGAGCGGATGTCGCTGGTGAAGGCCGGTCTGAAGGGGGTGTTCGTCGGCGGCACGACGATGACGCCCCAGTACGTGCGCTTCGTCGTCGAGGAGGTGCTCGAGGGAAAGATCAACTTCGCCCCCACCTACGGCAACACCCTCATGGGCCTCGCGATCAGCAAGAAGATCACCAAGGCCGACAACTTCAGCCTCACCTACTACGCGCCGCAGCCGCGCGCGGTGCTGCGCATCGTGAACCCGGACAAGCCGGAGGAGACGATGCCCTACGGCGAGTATGGCCGCGTGGAACTGACCACGATGACGAAGGAGTTCTTCATGCCGCGCTTCCTCGAGCGCGACGAAGCCATCCGCCGCCCGCCGTGCGACGAGTTTCCCTGGGACGGCGTCGGCGACGTCCGCCCGTTCCAGTCCCTCACCAAGACCATCATCGAAGGCGTTTACTAAGGCGCCAGCCCGTTCCTACCACGAAACACACGAGACACACGAAAGCCTCCCACCTCGCGGCCTCTGGCTCGCGCGTGATCCCTTTCGTGCATTTCGTGTGTTTCGTGGTCCTCCCCTCATGAGCGCTCCGATCCATATTCCTGTCCTTCGTCTCGGCCAGTCCTACCGCAGCCTCGACAAGATCGCCTTCAATGTCGAAGGCCAGGCGCTCGAGATCAGCGTCGCCAATTCGGGCCTCATCCGCCGCGACCTGCAGCACCTGCCGCGCGCCGTCGAGGCGTTGCACGCCATTCCCACCGCCACGCTCGTGGCGTACTGCGAGAAGGCCGCGGAGTTGTTCCTCAAGGGCAACCTGCCCTGGGGCGACGACGGCCGGCTGCAGAGCCCTGAGGATTACGTGCAGGCCCTGTCGCAGCTCACGGGCCTGCCGCACAGCCTCGGCCGCCAGAACATGGGCAAGGTGCACGCCGCGATGGCCAACATCCGCGCCATCCTCGCCGGGCTCACGCGCGGGATGCCGCTCGAGCTTTTCGATCGCGGTTTCATCCGGCAGGACGGGCTCGAGGTGAACTTCTTCCCGCAGACCGACAGCCTCGGCGTGCTGCTCCCGAGCAATTCTCCCGGCGTCAACTCGCTCTGGCTGCCGGCGCCCGTGATGAAGGTGCCCGTCGTGCTCAAGCCCGGCCGCGAAGACCCGCTCACGCCGTTCCGCCTGCTCCAGGCGTTGATCGCGGCGGGCTTCCCGAAGGAGGCGTTCGGCTTTTATCCGACGACGCACGACGGCGGCGATGCGCTGCTCTTCGGCACCGGCCGCGCGATCGCGTTCGGCAACGACACTACGCTGAAGAAGTACGCTCCCTACCGCCACATCCAGGTGCACGGTTCCGGCCGGAGCAAGGTGCTGATCGGCGACGATTTTGCCGGCGACTGGTCGAAGCACCTCGATGTCATCGCGCAGTCGATCTCGTCCAACGGCGGCCGCAGTTGCATCAACGCCTCCTCGGTGCTCACCGGCCACCACGCGCGCGACATCGCCGATGCCCTGGCGCGCAAGCTCGCCGCGATCGTCCCGCTTCCGCGTCATGATCCCAACGCGCTGCTCTGCGGCTTCGCCAACCCGACCATGGCCCGCGGCATCAACGAGCGCATCGACGAACTGCTTCAGACGCCGGGCGCCGAGGACGTCACCGCCCGCTACCGTCAGGGCCCGCGCCTCATCGAGGCCCACGGCCAGACGTTCCTGCAGCCGACGCTCATCTTCTGCGAGAGCCTCGAGCATCCGCTCGCCAACACCGAGTTCATGTTCCCGTTCGCGAGCATCCTCCAGGTGCCGCAGGAGAAGATGATCGCCTCGATCGGCGAGTCGCTCGTCGTCTCGGCCTTCACCGGCAACCGGGCCTGGATCGGCGAACTGATGACGAGCACCAACATCGAGCGGCTCAACATCGGGCCGTATCCGACCAACCGCGTCCAGTGGGAGCAGCCCCACGAGGGCAACCTCTTCGAATTCCTCTACCGCCGGCGCGCCCTCCAGGGCGATCTCGTCGCGGTCTGAACCCAGTCAGCCCCGGACTCACGATGCCGGTCGTTCTCGCGCCACGGAAGACCCGCGACGTTTGCCGTCCGTGTCCGCCGTTTCTTCCGCGCGCGCCGCGCCGGTGCGCCGGCTGCCGGGCCGCGGCGTGAGCTGAGTTTCCCGCCCTTTCATGCCTGCACCGTTCGCGTCGCGCCCCGCACCCAAACTCGTCTTCGGCCCGGGATCGCTGCGTGAACTGCCCGCCTGCGTTCGCGAATGCGGCGGCTCCGCCGTACTGCTCGTGAGCGACGCCGGCCTCGCCCAGGCGGGCCACATCGACGCGGCGCGCGGGTTGCTCGAGGCGGCCGGGCTGCCGGTGTTCGCCTACGATCACTCGCACGCCAACCCGTCCGAAGCCGACGCCGCGGCGTGCGCCGATTTCGCGCGGGGCAGGGCGTTCGACTGCATCGTGGCCCTCGGCGGCGGCAGCAGCCTGGACACCGCCAAGGCGGCGAACTTCCTCCTGACCAACGGCGGCCGGATGCGCGACTATCACGGCTATGGCAAGGCCGCGAAACCGCTCCTGCCGCTGATCGCGATCCCGACGACGGCGGGCACGGGCAGCGAGTGCCAGTCATACGCGCTCGTGAGCCGCGACGACACCCACGAGAAGATGGCCTGCGGCGATCCCAAGGCGCGGCCGCAGGTGGCGCTGCTCGATCCCGATCTGACGGCGACGCTGCCGCGCTCGGTCGCGGTGCAGACCGGGCTCGACGCGCTCGCCCATGCCCTCGAGGCGGCGGTGTGCACGAAACGCAATCCGCTTTCCGCCCTCTATGCCGAGGGTGCGTTTCGCGAACTCGCGCCCGCGCTTGGGGCCGTGCTCGCCGGCCGCCCCTCGGCCGAGGATCGCGGCCGGATGCTGCTCGGCGCCGCCCTCAGCGGCCTCGCCATCGAGAACAGCATGCTCGGCGCCGCCCACGCGACGGCCAATCCCCTCACGGCCCGCTACGACGTGGTCCACGGCTACGCCGTCGCGCTCATGCTGCCGCACGTGCTGCGCTTCAACGCCGCCGTGCCCGAGGCGGCCGCGCTCTATGCACGCTTCTCCACGCTGCTGGCCGAGCTCGGCGTCAGCCCCGCGCCGCTCGACGCCTGGGTCGACGGCCTCGTCGGCGCCGCGCAGATCCCGCCGGTGACCGTGCCCGAGTCCGACTGGACGGCGCTGGCGCAGGACGCCGACCGGCAGTGGACCGGGAAATTCAACCCGCGCCCGTTGCAGCCCGCCGACTCCGTCGCACTGTACCGGCGTGTTTTCGGGCATGCCTGATTCTCACGGCCAGCACCGTCCGTCGTCCGCCGGGAAAGGCCGGACCCGTCCGGCGCTGCCGGTGCGAGCGGCGCTGGGGCGCTTCGGCTGCCTTGCGCTCCTCAGCCTGCTGGCGGCCAGTTGCGGAGACCGGCCGGGCGCGCCTGCCGTCCGGCAGGCCGCGGCGCGGGCCCCGGAGGCTGAGGTAAATTGGGCGATGACCCGCGGCGGACCGACGCTCGGCGGCCGCGTGGCCGCGCGGGTGCCGCAGGACCCGGTGACGGCGTGGACCTTTGCCGCCGACGGTCCGGTCACGGCCGAAGCGGCGATCGCCGGCGAACGGATTTACGTGGGCACCGCCAAAGGGGTGCTGCACTGCCTCGAGGCCGCGACCGGTCGGGAGGTGTGGCGCTTCACGGCCAAGGATGCGATCGCGGCCGCGCCCGCGGTCGGGCGCGAGCGGGTCTACGTCGCCGCCAACGACGGCCGGCTCTATGCGCTTCGCCTCGATACCGGCGCGGAAGCCTGGCAGTTTTCCGGCGAGGACAAGATGAGCTCGGGCGCGATCGTGATTCCTGCCCCCGATGGGGCGGGAGAGTGGGTTTTGATCAACGGTTACGACGGCACCACGCGCGTGCTGCAGGCGGCGGACGGGCGGGTGGTGTGGACGTACAAGACCGACGATTACATCAACGGGTCGCCCGCAGTGGTCGACGGGCGTTACCTCGTCTTCGGCGGGTGCGACTCGCAGCTTCACGTCGTGAACCTCAAGGACGGCACGCCGGTGCACAAGATTCCCACCAGCGCACAGATTCTTTCGTCGATCGCGACCCACGGCCCGATGGCCTACGGCAGCAATCATGGCAACGAGGTCGTCGCGTTTCATGTGACCGAGGGCAGGGTGGCGTGGACGTACCAGGACCGGGCGCTGCCATTTTTCAGCTCACCGGCGGTGAACGAGCGCCTCGTGCTCATCGGCTCGCGCGACAAACACCTGCATGCGATCGACCGGCAGGCGGGGACCGCGGTCTGGAAGTTTCCCACGGGTGGACGCGTGGAGGCCTCCCCGATCCTGTTCGACGATGGCGTCGTGTTCGGATCGAGCGACGGCCGCCTGTATGCTGCCGGTCTCGCGGCCGGAGCCGAACTCTGGCGGCTCGACCTCGGCGAGGCGCTGGTGGCGTCGCCTGCCTTCGGCCAGGGCCGCTTGGTGGTCGGAGGCGAGAAAGGCACGGTCTTTGCAGTGCAGGCCCGCGGCGCGGCCGTGAAGTGAGGGACTCGCCGGCCCGCAATCCGCCGTGGTTCGTCAGCGGTGGCTTGAGGGACGGCGCGACTTGCGCCAGATTGGACGCACCCGTCTCCCCATGGGACGCGTCTGCCTCGCCGACGCGACCTTAGCGTTCAGAATTCGTTTTCCCGCCATGAACCCAGAACCCGCCTCCTCCGCTCCCTCCAAGACCTCCTCGACCCTGGCCGGGAATTATTTCGTCTCCAACTATCCGCCGTTCTCGTTCTGGTCCGACCACCAGAAGGTCGAGGTCGAGATGGCGCTGAACTCGGAGTCGGTTCCCGGCACGAAGCTCGGGGTGTATCACCATATTCCGTTCTGCCGGAAACGGTGCCATTTCTGCTATTTCCGCGTCTACACCGACAAGAACGCGAAGGAGATCCAGACGTATCTCGATGCCACCATCGCCGAGCTGAAGGCGCTCTCCGAGCGGCCGCTGATCCAGGGACGCAAGCCGCACTTCGTTTATTTCGGCGGCGGCACGCCGTCCTACCTTTCGGCGAAACAGCTCGCCGAGCTCACGGACCGGATGAAGGCGATCCTGCCGTGGGACGAGGCGGAGGAGGTCGCGTTCGAAGGTGAGCCGGGCACGCTCAACGCCGCGAAGCTGAGCGCGATCAAGCAGGTGGGGGTCACGCGCCTGAGCCTGGGCATCGAGAATTTCGACGATCACATCCTCGAGATCAACGGCCGCGCCCACCGGTCCGGCGAAGTCTTCGCCGCCTACGAGCGCGCGCGGGCGGAGAAGTTCGACCAGATCAACGTCGACCTCATCGCCGGCATGGTCGAGGAGACGGAGGCGAACTGGCAGCGGAACATCGAGCAGACCATCGCGCTGCGGCCGGACAGCGTGACGATCTACCAGATGGAGGTCCCCTACAATACCACCATCTACAAGGAGATGAAGGAGCAGGGGAAGCTGGTCGCTCCCGTCGCCGACTGGCAGACGAAGCGGCGCTGGGTGAAGGAGGCGTTTGCGGCCCTCGAGGGAGCCGGGTACACCATCGCGAGCGGGTACACCGCGGTGCTCGATCCGAAGCGGACGAAGTTCGTGTATCGCGACGAACTCTGGTCGGGCGCCGACCTGCTCGGGCTCGGCGTGGCGTCGTTCTCGCACGCGGCGGGCGTGCACTACCAGAACCTGACGGAGATGGAACCGTACCTGGCGGCGATCGCCGCGGGCGAACTGCCGGTAAAGCGGGCCTTCCGCACTTCGCCCGAGGAGCGGATGATCCGGGAGTTCATCCTGCAGATGAAGCTCGGCCGGGTGCGGCTCGGCTACTTCCGGGAGAAGTTCGGCGTCGATATCGCCGCCCGTTTCGTGGCCCAGCTCGGACACCTCGAGGCGGAAGGACTGCTCCAGGTCACGCCGGACGCGGTGCTGCTGTCGCGCGACGGCCTGCTCTGCGTCGACACGCTCCTGCACGAGTTCTTCCTGCAGCAGCACCGCACGACCAAGATCGTCTGAGCTCCGGAAGCCGCGCCGTCGCCGTGCCCACCGCCGAACACCCGCTCGCCCGCGGCCTGCCCGAGACGCTGCGCCGCTTCATGCGGGAGACGTGCGGCCTGGCAGTCGAGGGGCTCGTGCCGTTGCCTGGAGACCGGATGCCCGAGCCGGACCGAGGCCTGCTCGTACACGGGCAGGACATGACGTCCACGTTGGCGGCGTTTCACGGCAGCCCGCTGCGGGTCGAGGTCCTGCGTGCGGGCGAGGACGGCGCCCTTTATTTTCGAGAGGTTTTTCTTCGCACCCAGGCGGACGATCGGATTGTGGAATACGGTGTGATTGCGATTGCCCTCGACCAGTTCACGCCGGTCCAGCGGGAGGCGATCCGGGCGGGCCGGATTCCGCTCGGCGAGCTGTTGCACCGATTCAGGATTCCCTTCGTGAGCACGCCGATCGGATTTTTCGCCGTGGCGGCGGAGGATTTCGCGGCCCGCCGCTTCGGTCCCACGGGAGGGCCGACCTGCCACGGCCGCTTCAACCGGCTGGGCGTGCCGACCGGCGAGGCGCTGGCCTGGATCCTGGAGATTCTCCCGCCTTCGGCTTCTCCTGCTGACGCGTGAAGATCGTCTTCCTCTCTCCCGGCACCGGCAGCTACTACTGCGGCGCCTGCATGCGCGACAATGCGCTCGCGCGGGAACTGCACCTGGCGGGTCACGACGTGACCATCGCGCCGATGTACCTGCCGCTCACGCTCGACGAGACCGCGCTCGAAGGGCTGAGCCGGGTGCCGGTGTTCTTCGGCGGCATCAACGTCTACCTGCAGCAGAAGCTCTCGCTTTTCCGGAAGACGCCGCGGCTCCTCGACCGCCTCTTCAACTCCCGCGGCCTGCTGCGGTGGGCGGCGCGGCACAGCCACATGACGTCCGCGCGCGAGCACGGCGAGATGACCCTCGCGATGCTCAACGTCGGGGAAAGCGCGCTGCGCAAGGAACTCGACAAGCTGCTCGAGTGGCTCGAACAGATCGGCAAGCCCGACGTCGTGTGCCTCTCGACCGCGCTCCTCGCGGGTCTGGCGCCGGAGTTGAAGCGGCGGCTGGGCGCGCCGGTGGTCGTGTTCTTCCAGGGCGAGGACACGTTCCTGGACAGCCTCCCGCCGCCGTATCGCGAGCAATGCTGGCTGGCCCTCGCCCGGCGGTTGCCGGCGGCGGAGATGCTGATTGCACCGAGCCGGGCCTATGCCTCGTTCATGCGCGAGCGCCTCGGGCTGCCGGAGGATAGCGTCGACATCCTGTACAACGGCATCTCCCTCGAGGGAATTCCTCCGCCCGGGCCTCCGCCCCGGGTGCCGGCGATCGGCTACCTGGCCCGGATGACCCGCGAGAAGGGCTTGGCGATCCTGCTCGAAGCCTTCATCGCGCTGGCGCTCCAGCGCGGCGACACGGTCACGCGGCTGCGCATTGCCGGAGCCGCCACCGCCGGAGACGAGCCGTTCATCCGGGAGATGAAGCAGCGCGTGGCGAGCGCGGGGCTGGAGTCGCGGGTCGACTGGCTGCCCAATCTCAGCCGCGAGGCGAAGATCGATTTCCTGCGCAGCCTGTCGCTTTTCTCGGTGCCGGTCACGTACCCGGAGGCCTTCGGTCTCTACGTGATCGAGGCGATGGCGTGCGGCGTGCCCGTCGTCCAGCCCGCGTCGGCGTCGTTCCCCGAGATCATCGCGGCGACCGGAGGCGGCGTCTGCGTGCGGCCCCGGCATCCGGCCTCGTTGGCCGACGCCTGGAACGATCTGCTGGGCAACGCCTCGCGCCGCGCCGCGCTCGGCCATGCCGGCCGCATCGGGGTCGAGCGCAGGTTCACCGCCGCGGCGATGTCCGCCCGCTTCACCCAGCTCCTCGGCCACATCGTGCGCCCGCCCGCGTGACCGCCTTCGCCATGGACCTCCCGTCCCAGTTCCATTTCCGGTATCATCGGCTCGTCGAGTTCGCCGACACCGACCTCGCCGGCATCATGCACTTCGCGAACTTCCTGAAGTTCGTCGAATGCGCGGAGCATGCCTTCTTCCGTTCCCTCGGCTCGCGCGTGCACACGTCGGACGGCGCGGTGCACCAGGGCTGGCCGAGGCTGGAGGTGGCGTGCAAGTACCACCGGCCGGCGCGTTTCGAGCAGACGCTCGAAGTGGCCCTCCGCCTGGAGGAACTGCGCACCACGAGCCTGCGTTACGGGTTCTGGATTTTTCACGGCGAGGGCGCGGAACGCGCGTTGCTGGCGAACGGGGCGTTCTCGATCGTCCACGTCGAGCTCGACGCCCACCCGCGCGCGCTGCGCAAGGCGCCGATCCCGCCGGAGCTGCGCGCGAAGCTGGCGGCGCTGCTCTCGCCCTGATCTCGACCGCGCGCCCCGGCCCCCTTTTCCTTCCTCCCATGCAGTGGCTTTATTACGCACTCCTCACCGTTTCCACCTGGGGGCTCTACGGAGTCTTCCTGCACAGCGGCCAGATGGCCATGAAGGATCCCGAGTTCGGTCGCTACAAGGCGTTCCTGCTCGTGGGCATCGCCTATTTCATCGTGGCGGTGCTGGCGCCGCTGATCCTGCTCAAGCTGCAGGGCGCCAACTGGAGTTTCCCGAGCAAGGGAGCGTGGATCTCGCTCTTTGCGGGCACCCTCGGCGCGATCGGAGCCTTTGGCATCCTGCTCGCGTTCGGCGCGAAGGGCACGCCGGCCGTGGTCATGTCGATCGTCTTCGCGGGCGCGCCCATCGTGAACGCAATCGCCGGAATGATCCTGCATCCGCCGAAGGACGGATTCGCGGGCGCGCCCTGGCAGTTCTATCTCGGCATCCTGATGGCGGCGGGCGGCGGCTGCCTCGTGAGCTACTACAAGCCCGCGCCCGCGCCGAAGGCCGCCCGGGCCGCGGCGGTCCAGGGCGCCGCGCCTTCGTCGCCGCGGACCTGACGTGATGGCGGACCTCGCGTCGCAGCAGCTCGCCGCCCTCAACCGGCTGATCGGCGCGATCGCGCCGACCAACCGGTTTTACCGGGGGAAACTGGCCGCGGCCGAGGGACTGGGCGGGTTCGAGTCGCTCGATTTGTTCCGGGCCCGGATGCCGTTCACGACGAAGGACGAGCTGGCGCGGGACCAGGCCGAGCATCCGCCCTACGGCACGACCCAGACGTACCCGCTCGCGCAGTACGTCCGGTTTCATCAGACCAGCGGGACGAGCGGGCGGGCCCTGGCGTGGCTCGACGACGCCGCGAGCTGGCAGTGGGTGCTGGAGAACTGGAAGGTGGTCTGGCGGCAGGCCGGAGCCACGCCGGGCGACGCGGCGTTCTTCGCTTTCTCGTTCGGGCCCTTTCTCGGTTTTTGGGCCGCTTTCGATTCCGCCGTGCAACTCGGGGTCCGGGCGATCCCCGCGGGCGGGCTGAGCAGCGCCGAGCGGCTTCGTTTCCTCCTGGCGCAGCAGCCGCGGCTGCTCTGTTGCACGCCCACGTACGCGCTGCGCCTCGCGGAAGTCGCCCGCGCCGAGGGGCTGGAGCTCGCGCGCTCCGGCGTGAAGCGCATCCTCGTGGCCGGCGAGCCCGGCGGCAGCGTGCCGGCGGTGCGCGCCCGGATCGAATCGGAGTGGTCCGGCGCGGTGGTGGTCGATCACCACGGCATGACCGAGATCGGCCCGGTCTCCTACGGCGTGCCCGGCGAGCCGGACCGGCTCCGCCTGATGCACGGCAGCTACCTCTGCGAAGTGCTCGAGCCGGGCGGGGAGATGCCCGTGGCCCCGGGTGGCACGGGAGAGCTCGTGCTGACCACGCTCGGCCGCGTGGCGTGCCCGCTGCTGCGCTACCGCACGGGCGACCTCGTGCGCCCGGAGGTCCTGCCCGCCACGCCGGCGGAGGAATTCGCGCTGCGCGGCGGGATTCTCGGCCGGGTCGACGACATGGTGATCGTCCGCGGCGTGAACTTGTATCCGAGCTCCATGGATGCCGCGATCCGCACGGTGCCGGGCATCGCCGAGTACCAGGTCGAGATCGACCGGCGTGCGACCCTGCCGGAGGTGCGCGTGCGCTGCGAAGCGACGGAGGGGGCGGCCGACCCGGCGCCCGCGCTTACCCGCCACCTCGCGGCCACTTTCCAGATGCGCATCGCCGTGGAGCGCGTGCCCGCGGGCACGCTGCCCCGCTCCGAATTCAAGGCCCGGCGCTGGAAAGTCCTGCCGGGGCCCTGCTGACGGGAGAAGCGTTCGCCCCGATCACGCGGCTGGCCTTCAAATTGCCGCCGCCAACGATCGCACCGACAGGGTGGAGGCCTGTCCTCTCGGCTTCGGGCCAAAGAGCACTCGAGCCGCTGCGCGCAGGGCGTTCGAACCTCAGCCCTCTGGGGACAGGCGGTTCCACCGCCACTGAAAGCTCAGAGGGCGTGCAACGCGCTCTTGCTGACGGCGAGGCCCGCTTCCTTCACCGCTTCGCTCATGGTCGGGTGGGCGTGGATCGTCCGCGCCAGGTCCTCGGCGCTGCCGCCGTACTCCATGTGCGTGACGACCTCGCTGATCAGCTCGCCGGCGTTGTGCCCCAGGATCTGGGCGCCGAGGATCCGGTCGGTCTTCGCGTCGGCGACGATCTTGACGAAGCCGTCGGTCGCCCCCGCGGCGATCGCGCGGCCATTGGCCGCGAAGTTGAACTTGCCGACGTTCACCGCGAGCCCCTTGGCGCGCGCGGCGTCCTCACCGAGCCCGACCGAGGCCACCTCGGGATTCGTGTACACGATGGCCGGGACGAGGTCCCAGTTGATGTGGCCCGCCTTGCCGGCGATCCACTCCGCGACCGCGACGCCGTCCTCCTCCGCCTTGTGGGCGAGCATCGGCCCGGCCACGACGTCGCCGATCGCCCAGATCCCCGGGACGTTCGTGCGCAGGTGCTCGTCCACCTTGACGCGTCGTTTGTCGTCGAGCGCGACGCCCGCCTTTTCGAGGCGAAGGCCGTCCGTGTACGGCCGGCGTCCGACCGCGACCAGCACCTTGTCCGCCGCAATCTCGAGCCTGGCGCCGTCGCGCTCCGCGCTGAGCTTGCCCTTGGCATAGCCGGTGACCTTGGCCCCGGTCTCGATCTTCAGTCCCTGCTTCTGCAGCAGGCGGGTGAATTGGCGCACGATGTCGTCGTCGTAGCTCGCCGCGATCTTGGGCAGGAACTCGACGACGGTGACCTCGCTGCCCAGTCGCGCCCAGACCGATCCCAGTTCGAGCCCGATCGCACCGCCGCCCACGACGGCGAGCTGCTTCGGCACCGCGTCGAACCCGATGGCATGGTCGCTGGAGACAATCGTGCGGCCGTCGAACTTGAGGAAAG
Organism: uncultured Opitutia bacterium; assembly: GCA_937952235.1. GTDB lineage: Bacteria > Verrucomicrobiota > Verrucomicrobiia > Opitutales > Opitutaceae > ER46. The sequence goes on from CALFZM010000007.1 coordinate 18,101, forward strand.
GCAGCTCCACCGGCGCGGACCCGGTGGCGACGACGATGTGCGGCGCGGTGAGCTGCGTGCGGGCGGAGGCTGCGTCTCCGGCGCCGGCCGGGGTTGAAATCTCGAGCGTGTTCGGGGCGACGAACGACGCGGCGCCCGTCACGACCGTGATCTTGCGCGCCTGGGCGAGCTGGCCGACGCCGCCGACGAGTTTCGTCACGACGTCGTCCTTGCGCTTCATGAACGCGGGCAGGTCGACCTCGACCGCGCCGAGCTTGATGCCTTGGGCGGCGGCGTGGTGGCGCGCCCAGTGGACGTGTTCGCTGGCGTGCAGCAGGGCCTTGCTCGGGATGCAGCCGACGTTGAGGCAGGTGCCGCCGAGCGTGGCGCGCTTCTCGACCAGCGCGACCTTGAGCCCGAGCTGCGCGGCGCGGAACGCGCACACGTAGCCGCCCGGGCCGGCGCCGATGACGATCAAGTCGAAGGAATTCATGGGAAGTGGCGAGTAGCGGCAGCGAGGAGTGAGCAGGGCAAAAGGCGGAAGCGAGATGCTCGCTCCTCGCCACTCACCCTCCGTTACTTCAGTTCAGACGGCGATCAGCAGCCGGGCGGGTTCCTCGATGGCCTGCTTCACCTTCACGAGGAAGGTCACTGCTTCGCGGCCGTCGATGAGACGGTGGTCGTAGCTGAGCGCGAGGTACATCATCGGGCGGATGACAACCTGGCCGTTGACCGCGACCGGACGCTCGTTGATCGCGTGCAGGCCGAGGATGGCGCTCTGGGGCGGGTTGATGATCGGCGTCGAGAGCATCGAGCCGAAGATCCCGCCGTTGGTGATGGTAAACACGCCGCCCTCGAGGTCCTGCAGCGTGATGCGACCCTCGCGAGCGCGCTTGGCGGCGTCGCCGATCGCCTTCTCGATGTCGGCCATCCCAAGCGTGTCGCAATTGCGCACGACCGGGACCATGAGCCCCTTCTCCGTGGAGACCGCGACTCCGATGTCGAAGTAGTGGTTCTCGACGATGCTGTCGCCGTCGAGCTGGGCGTTGACCGCGGGCACCTCGCGCAGCGCGTGGACGACGGCCTTGGTGAAGAAGGACATGAAGCCCAGCTTGAGCCCGTGCTTCTTGACGAAGTCGTCCTGATACTTGGCGCGGAGCGCCATCACGGCCGACATATCGACCTCGTTGAACGTCGTGAGCATGGCCGCCTCGTGCTGGGCGGCGACGAGTCGCTGTGCGATCTTGGCGCGCAGGGGGGACAGCTTGCGGCGAGTCTGGCGCGGTGCCGCGCCGGGTGAGGGG
>CALFZM010000008.1 GCA_937952235.1 uncultured Opitutia bacterium
CCATCAGGACGGTGTCGATCGAGCCGATGTCGATGCCGAGTTCGAGCGAGGTCGAGCACACCACGGCCCGCAGCTCGCCCCGCTTCAGCCGATCCTCGACCTCCAGCCGGAGGGCGCGGTCGAGCGAGGCGTGGTGCACCTCGATCCGGTCGGCCAGCGCGGGCAGGAGCTGCCGCAGCCGCAGCCCGATCTGCTCCGCCCCGGAACGGGTGTTGGTGAAGATGAGCGTCGTGCGCCGGCCGCCCACGAAGGCGCCGAGCTCGGCCAGGAGCCGCGCGCCGGTGTGCCCGGCGGGCGGATACGGCTGGTCGCGCAGCGGCGAGAAAACCTCGATCCGGGCCGGGCGCGCCTCGCGCACCGCGGCGATCCGGCACGCGCGTCCCGGTCCCGCCAGGAACGCCGCCATCGTGGCCAGCGGCGCGACGGTCGCCGACAGGCCGACCCGGACGAGGCCCGCGCCGGGCGGCCGCAGCCGCTCGAGCCGCTCCGCGGCGAGCGTGAAGAGCACGCCGCGCTTCGACTCGGCGAGCGCGTGCAGTTCGTCCGCGATCACGTAGCGCACGGTGCGCAGCGCCGGGAGCCAGGCCGGCTGGCTCAGGAGCAGCGTGAGGCTCTCCGGCGTGGTCACGAGCAGGTGCGGCGGCCGGCGCTTCTGGCGCGCGCGCTCCGTGGCGGTCGTGTCGCCCGTCCGGGCGCCCAGGCGCAGCCAGTCCCAGCCAAGCTCGTCGAGCGGCTGCTGGAGGTTCTTCTGCAGGTCGTAGGCCAGCGCGCGCAGCGGCGAGACGTAAAGGGCCGCGACGCCCGCCGGCAGCGCGCCCGCGTCGCGCGCCCGCGCCAGGTGGTCGAAGATCCCGAGAAACGCCGCGAGCGTCTTGCCGCTGCCGGTCGGCGCGGTGAGCAGCAGCGAGCGGCCGGCGAGGATCTCCGGCAGGGCGAACTGCTGCGCCGGCGCCAGCCGTCCGAACCGGCGCTCGAACCAGGCGCGCAGCTCGGGGTGCAGCGCGGCGAGCGTCGCCGCGGCCGGCTGGGCCGGCCCGGCCAGGTGCACGCCGCCGTCCATCCCGGGCTCGCGCGCGTTCACGGGGGCGTGGGCTCGGCGCCGGCCAGGCGGCGGCACGTGGCGAGGGTGTCGATGTCGTCCACGCCCTTGTCGGTTCGGATGCGTGCGATGCGGGGAAACCGCAGCGCGTAACCGCTCTGGTGCCGCGTGCTCGGCTGGATGGAGTCGAACGCGATCTCGAGCACCGTGTCCGGCACGACCCGGCGGAAGCGGCCGCGGATCTCCAGGGTCGTCGCGAGGAAATGCGCGGTGAGCTGCGCGATCTCCGCGTCGGTGAGGCCGCTGTAGGCCTTGCCGACGGTCAGGAGGCGCCCGTGTTCGGCATCGCGGATCGCGAAGGTGTAGTCGCTGAGCACGTCCCGCCGCTTGCCATGGCCGTACTCCGCGCCGACCACGACGACGTCCAGCGTGGCGTAAGCCTTCTTGAGTTTCAGCCAGGCGAGCCCGCGCCGGCCGGGCGTGTACGGAGCGCGGGGATCCTTCGCCATCAGGCCTTCGTTGCCCCGCTGCCGGGCCGCGAGGAAGGCGGCCTCGATCTCCACCGCATCGACCGCGCTGCGCACGGGCGCGAGGTGCAGTTGCGGGCGGCGTTCGGCCGGCACGGCCTCGAGCACCCCGGCGAGCGCGGCGCGGCGGACGGAAAGCGGCTCGGCCAGGAGGCTGCGTCCGTCGCGCCACAGCAGGTCATAGAACGTCAGCGAGACCGGTATCTCCGCGCCGAGGAAGAAGTCGTCGCCTTTCCGGCCGAGCCGTTTCTGCAGCTCGGCAAAGGGCAGGGCGCGGCCGTCGCGCCACGCCAGCAGCTCCGCGTCGGCGATGAACCCGCCCGGCAGCGCCCGGACCGCCTGCGCGAGTTCGGTGAACGGGTCGGTGATGCGCTTGAGGTCGCGCGAATAGAGTTCCACGCGGTCTCCCGACCGGTGCACCTGGCAGCGGATGCCGTCGTACTTCTCCTCGAGCCAGACGGGAGGCGCCAGGCGCGCGAGGATCGCATCGGCGGTGGGCTCCGGGCTCGCGAGCATGAACTGCAACGGGTGGAAGACGCGCAGCTCGATGGCCCCGAGGGTGCCGCGGCGGGCGGCGAGGGCGACGGCCTGCAGGTCGCCGGCGAGCATGTTCGCCTCGCGGACGGCCTCCACCGGCTGGCCCGCGGCGGCGGCCACGGCCTCCTCGACCAGGCCGTCCTTCAACCCGATGCGCAGGTCGCCGGTGATGATCTTCACGAGGTAGCGGGCTTCCGTCGCGCCGAGCCGGGTGAGCAGGGCGCGCACGAGGTCCTGTTTCGCCACCGGCCCCCGCGCGGCGGCCACCGCCTCGAACCACGCGGCGAGCGCCGCCAGCGTCACCGGTTCTCCCTGCGGTCCGGCCGTCCGGCCCGCCAGCAGCGCCCCGGCCGCGTCGCCGGCATCGGCGAAGCGGTGGTGGGCCGCGCGGAGCTCCGCCTCCGCGAGGCCCGCGACGTCGAGCACCGCCCGCTTCACCACCGACCAGCCGAGGGTGAGCACGCGCGCATCCGCCTGCGGGAACGCTCGGGCCGTGAAGAACACCGCCGCGCGCCCCGCGTCCTCGGGCGCCAGCTCCGCGAGGTAGGCCGCCAGCAGCGCCACCTTCTCGCCCTTGCGGGGCGTGTCCCGCACCGCGTCGGCCACGGCGGCAAAGCGGGCCAGGCTTTCCGGGGCGGCGACGGACGCCGGGGAAGCGGTGACGGGTATCGCCGGAGCGGAGACGGGTGGCGGCGCCGGCGGCTCCGCCACCGGAAGCTCCAGCTGGTTGGCCTCGCCCACCGCCCAGGCTTCAACGCCGCGCTCGCGCAGCGTGCGGGCGAAGTCCTGCGCGAAGCCGTGCAGCGTGAGCACCCGCTGCGGCTGGACGGCCTCGACGAACCGGAGCAGGTCGGGAAAGTCCGCGTGATCCGACAGCGGAAACGCCGCGTCGCACTGGTAGCGGTAGATCGCCCCGGGATCGAGCGCCCAGCCGGTGATCACCGCGGTGCGCCGGCGCGGGATCTGGCGGAGGAACGCCGAGCCCGCCGACTGCGGCGGGCAGATTACGACGTGGCCGGCCAGCTCCTCCGCGGCGAAGCCACGGAAGGGAGGAAAGGCAATGCCGAGTTCCTCGTAGATGCGGGTCAGCCGCAGCGTCTGCGGGTGCAGCATCACCGGCAGCCGCGCCTCGGCGAGTCCGCACAGCAGCTCCTGGCTCTTGCCGAGCGAGTAGCCGAAAAGCACCGGCGTCTCCCCATCGTCGAGGCAGTCGTGGCAGAAGCCGGCGATGTCGCGCAGCACGACCTCCGTCGGCGGGAACACGTACTGCGGGCGGCCGAACGTCGTCTCCATGATGAGCACGTCGGCGCGCGGCGTGGCGCAGCGTTCCGCGGAGCGGCCCGGCCGCAGCTTGAAATCGCCGGTGTAAAGGAGCGCGCCGTGATCGGCGTGCTCGATCAGGCTCTGCGCGGAACCGTAGACGTGTCCCGCGGGGTGCAGCGTCACCTGCGTGTCGGGCGTGAGCGGCTCCGTCTGCCCGAACGCGAGCACGTGCTCGACGCGGCGCCCCGGCAGGCGTGCGCGCATGAGCCGCGAAGTGCCGGCGGAGCAGAGGATCTCCGCGTGCGGCGCGAGGTGGTCCGCGTGCGCATGGGAGACGAAGGCGCGCGCCTGCGGGAAATGCGCGTCCAGCCACCACCCGATCTGCGGGAGGTGCACGCCGGCGCGAAACTCGACCTGCCATGCCATGGAGCGCAAAACGATTGGCGGTCGCGGCGAAAGCACAAGCGGCGGCGCGCGGGCTCCGGCCGGTCAACGCCCGAGCGGCGGCCGCACGCGCGACCGGGGCCCGCTCACCGGAGTCCCAGCGACCCCAGGATCAGGCCCGCGAGCAGCAGGGCGGCCACGAGCCACCAGTACCAGGCGAGGCCGTTCACGCGCGGCGTCGCCGGCGGGCGCGCGGGGGAGTCGTCGGCGGAGTCGGGCAGGTCGAGGCCGTCGTACACCGAGGCCTCGCGCCAGCCGGTGCGCTCGTCGGCGCCGCACTCCGGGCAGGCGCGGGCCCGGGGCGGAATGGACGCGCCGCACACGGCACACTGGTCGGGCGCACGCATCGCGGGAGCGTTCAGGCCGCGCCGGGCAGGTCGCTGAAGTATTTCCGCTTCCCCAGCCGCCACGCGGTGACGAAGAACGCCGTGAGCGGAATGGCGAGCAGCATGCCGAGCACGCCGTTGAACGCCGTGCCCCAAAAGAAGATCGCGAAGATGATGGCCACCGGGTGCAGGCCTGTCTGCTGCCCCATGATCTTCGGCGTGAGGAACCAGCCCTCGACGGCCTGGACCACGACCTTCACGAGGATGAGCAGGCCGACCAGCTCCCACCCGCCGGCCGGGTCGAAGAAGGCGAGCGGCACCGTGATGAGGAAGCCGAGGATCGTGCCGAGGTACGGGATGATGTTCAGGAAGCCGAGCGCGATGCCGACGACGAGGCCGAACTTGAGGCCGATCGCGGTGAAGCCGATCGCGTAGAGCACGCCCATGCAGAGCCCGATGAGGAGCTGGCCGCGGAAGAACGACTCGATGATGGCGACGAACTCGCGCCCGAGGAAGATCACGTCGGCCCGCACGCTCGGGTTGAGGAACGACAGGTTGCGGTCGACGTTGCGGGTGGGTGTCCCGCGCATCAGCAGGAAGAAGAAGAGGTAGACGGGAATGATCGCCAGGTGGGTCAGGAAGGCCGCGAACTGCACCGCGCCGCCGAACGCCGCCTTCACCGATGGCACGGCGTGGCTGAAGAGCCCCTTCGCCTCCTCCGCCAGCCCGTCCAGGGCGTTGCGCAGCGTCGGGTTGTCCATGTAGCGCTGCGCCGTCTTGATCCACTCGGGATAGTGGGCCTGCACGTAGGCCCACGCCTTGTTCCAGAGCTCCGGCAGGTAGCTGACGAGGTCGATGAGCTGCGTGACCAGCGGCGGCACGAGCACGAGCAGGGCGCCGGTGGCGATCAGGACGACGATGGCGTAGAGCAGGATGACCGACGCCATCCGCCGCAGCTTGAGCCGCCGCTCGATCGTCCGCACCAGCGGACGCAGGATCAGCGCCAGCACGCCCGCCACCGCAAGCGGCCAGAGCACGCTCGAAAAGAAACCGATGAGCCGGCCCAGCACGTAGAACGCGAGGATGACCAGCGCGATCGAGCCGAGGAAGGCGGCGAGGGTGAGCGCCGAGCCGACCACGCGGCGCTGGTTTTCGGACAGGAGCGGGGAGGCGGGCTCGTCGGGCACGGGCTCCAAGGGAAGACAGAGCGCGCACCAACGCCAGAGTTTTTCGAAACCCCGCCGGCCCGCCCGCCTACCTCGGCGGCGGAATCGGGAAGGGTGCGACCGTGCGGCCGGTGTGGTGGCGCCAGAACCACCGGGCCATGGCCGGCAGCACGATGATCGCGCCCACCATGTTCACGAGGAACATGAATGCGAGCAGCAGGCCCATGTCGGCCTGGAATTTCAGGCTGGAAAACGCCCAGGTGCTCACGCCGATCGCCAGCGTGAGACCGGTGAACACTACCGCGGCGCCCGCGTCCTTGAGCGACCAATACATCGCGTCCTCGAAATAGTCGCCCCGCTGGAGCGCGGTGTGCAGCCGGGCGAAGATGTAGATGCCGTAGTCGACGCCGATGCCGACGCCCAGGGCGACCACGGGCAGGGTCGAGGTCTTGAGCCCGATGTCGAGCCACACCATGACGACGTACGCGAGGTAGCTGACGATCGCGAGCGGGACGACGATGCAGAGCGCCGCCGCCACCGAGCGGAACGTGACCAGGCACAGCACGATCACCGCGCCGAACACCCAGAGCAGGATCGGGGTCTCGGCCGCCGCGACGACCTCGTTGGTCGCGGCCATCACGCCGGCGTTGCCGCTGGCGAGCCGGAACCTCGCCTTGGGCGACGGGTTCGCCGCCGCAAAGGCCTTCACCGCGTCGGTCACCGCGGTGAGCGTCTCCGCCTTGTGGTCGGTGAGGAAGATCCAGACCGGCATCACGCTGCCGTCGGCATTCAGCAGCCCCGTCGACGTCTCGATCGGCGACACCGCCTGCGCCAGCGCCTGCTGGTTGCGCGGCAGGATGCGCCATTTGAGCGAGCCTTCGCTGTAGCCGGCGTTGACCAGCTTGGCCCGCTCGGCCAGCGAAACGACGGACTGGACGCCGGGCACCCCGCGCAGGTGTCCCTCGAAGGCGTCCATCAGCGACACGACTTCGTGGTCGACGCACGCGTTGGGGCCGCCCTCGACGATCACCGTCAGCAGGTCCACGCCGATGCTGAACTTCCCGGTGATGACGCGCGAGTCCCGGTTGTAGCGCGAATCCGGCCGCAGCTCCGGCACGCCGGCCTGGGTGTCTCCGATCCGCACGTCGGAGGATTTCCAGAACGCCCAGCCGCCCAGCGCGAGCGCGCCGGCGATGATGAGCCGCGACGGCCGCGGCTGCATCTCGCGCGCGAGCCGGCGCCAGAGCGCGTCCCCGCGCGCGCGGCGGCCGGCGACCCACTCCGCGTACGAGGGCGGCAGCCGCAGGTACGAGAGGAGGATCGGCAGGAGGAAGAAGTTCGTGATCACGATGACGCTGACGCCGAGGCTGGCGGTGAGCGCGAGTTCGCGGATGGTCGGAACCGGGATCACCAGCATCGTGAGGAAGCCGATGGTGTCCGTCAGCAGCGCCACGATGCCCGGCGCGATCAACTGCCGGAACGCGGCCTGCGCGGCCGCGGCGCCGTCAAGGCCGTTGAAGACCTCGTTGCGGAAGGTGCAGATCTTCTGCACCCCGTGGCTCACGCCGATGGCGAAGACCAGGAACGGCACGAGGATCGAGAACGGGTCGATGCCGAAGCCGAGCGCGGTGATGCCCCCGAGCTGCCAGACCACGGCGACGAGCGAGCACGCGACCGGCGCGGCGGCGAGTTTCCAGCGGCCGGCATAGTTCCAGACCAGGAGCGAGGTGAGCACGATGGCCACGCCGAAGAGCAGGAGCACGTCCCGCGCGCCCTCGCTGATGTCGCCGATGATCTTCGCGAACCCGATGAGGTGGACGCGCACCGCACCCTGCGTCGCGGTCTCGACCCGCGTGCGGATCGCCTCGAGCGCGGCGGCGACCCGCGGGTATCCGATCTTCTCGCCGGTGCGCGGGTCGACCTCGAGGAGCTGGGCGCTGACGATCGCGCCGGTGAAATCGTTGGCCACGAGCTGGCCGAGGCGGCCGGACTTCACGATGTTTTCCCGCACGCGGGCGAAGTGCTCCGGCGTGGGGGCGAAGTCGGCGGGGATCACGTTGCCGCCCGTGAAGCCGTCCTCGACGACCTCGATGTAGCGGACGTTGGGCGTGAACAGCGACTGCACCTGCGTGCGGTCGACGGCGGGCAGGAAGGTGACGTCGTCGGTCACCCGCTTCAGCTCGGAGAAGAACTGCGGGGTGAAGATGTCCCCTTCCTGGGCGACCAGCGCGACCAGCACGCGGTTCGCCCCGCCGAATTCGCGCTGGTACTGCTTGAAGACCTCGATGTAGGCGTGGCCCTGCGGGAGCGATTTCTCGAAACTGGCGTCGACGCGCAGCCGGGTCGCGAACCAGAGCATCACCGCGGTCAGCGCCGCGAACCCCAGCACGAGCGGGGTGCGGTGGCGGAACATCCAGGCGGTGAAGCGATCGAGCATGGCGCGGGACGGATTCGCGTCTGCCGTCAGGCCAGCCGGCGGCGGGCGGTGGAAAGCGACACCGGGTGGGTCATGGCGGCGGGAAAAGCGTGACGCCGGCTTCGCCGAAGGCCAGCAGGCGACCGTCCGGCAGCTCGAGGAGTTCGGCGACCGCGGTGGCGAGGGCGCCGGGGATGGAGGCGATCGTGTTTCCGCCGTCGCGGCTGACAAAGACGGCGCGCGCCTGGCCGGCGAAGAGGAGCGGCCCGCCCCTCGTCCTGATCGCGGTCGCGAGCAGCGCGGGAGCGGGGGTGGCGATCAGGCGCCAGGAAACCCCGTCGTCGGCGGAGAGGTAGGCGTGCCCGCGCAGCCCGTACGCGACCAGCGTGCGGCCCTCGAGGGGTAGCACGCCGTAGAAGGAGCCCTCGTAGGGGGCACGGAGCGGCTGCCAGGTCTCGCCGCGATCGGCCGAGCGCAGGAGCGTGCCGCGTTCCCCGGCGAGATACAGGGTGCCGGACGGGCCCCGGCTGATCCGATTGTAGTGCGTGTCCTCCGCGCTGAACGTCCGCTTCTCCCATGTCCGTCCGCCGTCGGCCGTGACGCGGGCCAGGCCGTAGGCGCCGACGGCGATCACCCGTTGGGCGTCGAGCGCCAGGACGTCGAGGAACGAGTCCTGCAGGCTCTCGCCCTGGTACTGCTTCGCCCAGGTCCGGCCGCCGTCGCTGGTCGCGAGGATCAGGGCGTCGTGACCGACCGCCCAGCCCAGCCGGGGCGCGGCGAGCGTGGCAAAACTCACGGCCGTCAACGTGGCGCGGGTGGGGCTGGCGATCCGGTGCCAGCCCGCGGCGGGATCGCTCGAGCGCAGGATCGCGCCGTGCTCGCCCACGGCGATGACGTCGGCTCCGGCCATCGCGCCGTCGAGCAGGAGGAGGCGGGGAGCGGAGGTCGGGGCGGCGGAGGCGGGGCCGGCCAGCGCAGCCACGGCGGCCCAGACTCGCAGCGGACACAGGCGGAGCAGCCACCCGCGCGCGACCCCGGCTCCGCCTGGCTGCGGGCGAAGGCGGGCGGGGACGCCCGCGCTCCCGGAGGAAGTCGCCACGACGGGAGGCCTTCGTTTACCGCAGGCCCTCGCGCCGCAGCGAGTCGGGGGTGAAGTCGGCCGGAGTGCGCTTCAGGTTGAAGTCGTACATCGGGTTCTCGTTGTCCAGGCCGATGGCGAGGTAGCGTCCGTTCTGCAGGTCGAGGTGCACCTCGAGCGTGCTCCAGAAGACCTGCGCATCGTAATAGTTGATACAGTGCGCCTCGGAGACGCGCCAGATCTGGCCGCGGCCGTCGTACTGGTCGGCGGCGAGGATCTGCCAGGAGTCCTCGTCGAGGTAGAACGTACGCCGGCTGTAGAGGTGCGAGGTGCCCGGCTTGAGCCTGGCGTCGACCACCCAGACGCGGTGGCGCTCGTAGCGCGCGAGGTCCGGATTGGGATGCTGCGGCTTGAGGATCTCCGCGGCCTTCACGCCGCGGGCGTGGAGCCGGTAGGAATTGTAGGGCACGATCAGCTCCCTTTTCCCGACGAGCGTCCACTCGTAGCGGTCGGGCGCGCCGTTGAACATGTCGAACTGGTCCGTCGTGCGCTGGCCGTCGGCGTTGGTGCCGGGGTTGTCGTACGCGACGTTCGGGGCGCGGGTGACGCGGCGGCGGCCGGCGTTGTAGACCCAGGCGCGGCGGGGCTCCTTCACCTGGTCCATGGTCTCGTGGGCAATGAGGATGCTGCCGGCCACGCGGGCCGGCGCCACCGCGGCCTGCTTGAAGTATATGAGCGTGTTGGTGTCCTCGAGCTCCCGCAGCGTGATCTCGGGCCGCGTGTAGTTGAAGAGGAACTCGTCCTCGAATTTCACCACCTGGTACCCGCCGCCGCGCTCGACCGCGGCCTGGTCGATCCGGCGCGCCGCCGCGACGCCGCGGTAGCGGGTGAGGAAGTTCCACAGCACCTCGAGACCGTTCTGCGGGATCGGGAAGGGCACGCCGACGGTCGCGCCGCCGATGCCGTTGCCGTCCGCGACGAGCTTCGCCGTGGTGGCGTTGCGCCGGGTCGCCTCGTAGATGCGCGGGGGATTCGAGGCGCTGCGGCGCGTCGGATAGACGACGAGCTTGTAGCCTGGATACGCCTGCAGCACGGCGAGCTGGCCGGCGGTGAGCCGGTCCTGGTGCTGGGCGGCATTGGCGGCCGTGACCGTGAAGAGCGGCTGGTCGGCCGCGAATGGATCGGGGTGATGGTCGCCGGGCTTGTAGCCGGCGGCCGGCGTCGTGATCCCGCCGTTCCAGGCGGGGATCGTGCCATCGGCGCTGGCGGCGGCCTCGGCCCCGAGCGGCGTGAGGTCGCGGCCGAGCCGGGCGGCTTCGGATTCGCTCACCGCGGCGGAAAGGGCGGAGGCGAGGCTGGCGGCGGCGAGAGAGAGCAGGAGCGGTTTCATGGCGGCGCGGACAAGGGCTTCAGAAGGAGTATTTCACGGTGGTCGCGACATAATCGCGGTCCGCGAGGAGGTTGTAGGCGCCGGCGGCGAAGAAGTTCACGTACCGGAGCTCGAGCGACCAGGCGTTGCGGTAGATGAACTCGACGGTGAGGTTCACGCTCTTGCGATCGCGGATGAAATTGCCGAGGGGCAGCGGCGTGTTGCCGGAGACGTCGTGGGTGAGCGCGAGCGTGGGCTGCAGGTTAACGTTGGGGAAGACGTTGTTGTACTCGAGTCGCGCGAGCAGCTGGTAGCCCCAGGAGAACTTGTCGGCGAATGCGCGCGCCGGCGTCGCCGCGAACTGCGGGAACCCCGCGCCGTTCATCCCCGACTGCGAACCGCCCGTGAAGGTGCCGGGTCCGTCGTAGCGCAGCGTGTCCTTGCCCGGCAGGTCGGCCCAGACGCCGCCGATCTCGCCCAGCAGCGTGAGCTGCTGCGATCCGAGCGTGGGGCCGAAGACCTTCGTGAGGGTCGTCTGCGCGGTCCAGACGCGGTGGCGGCGGTAGCCCGAGACCTCGCGGCCGTACTGGCCGAGGAAGTTGCCGAGCTGGTTGTTGGCGCCGAACTGCGGCGCGAGCGTCGACAGCGCGGCGAACAGCAGCTCCACGTCGTCGACCTGCAGCGGCACGCCGTTCTTGAGCGAGACCTCGCCCTGCCAGGAGATGCCGGTCCGGCCGATGGACGTGTTGAAGCTGAGGCCGTACATGTCCAGATTCTCCGGATACTCCGTGAAGTAGCGTCCGCTCGCGGCGGCGGTGAGCAGCGCGATCTGCCGCGCCCCGGCGATGGCGGCCTGCACGGGCGCGCTCTGCAGCGTGGCGACCTCGACGGGGGTCAGGGTCTGCGGCGCGGTCTGCGACCGCACGATCAGCTGGAAGATTGCCGCGGCCTGCGGGCCGGCCTGCGCCGCCGGGACGCCGCCGCGGATGAACGCGACCGTGAGCGGCCCGGTGAGGTCGGGATTGATGGCGACCGTGGGCGTGCGGGCGCTGATCACGGGCGAGCGGCTGTGGTAGCGGGCGAAGTAGAGGCCGAACTCGGTGTTGTTGAGGTCCTCCGCCAGCACGCGGGCGGCGAGGCCGAACTGGTTGTAGTTGCCGGCATCGCGATCCTTCTCGCGTCCGATTCCGCCGATGGCGCTGTTCTGGTCGGCGATGGAGCCGAAGCCGAGCCACACGGTGCTCCCGCCGCGGGTCGCGAAATCGTTGGTCGAAAAAAACGTGCCGGCGGGCTCCAGCTCGTTGCGCCGGAACTCCAGCAGCCAGAACGGCTCGAGCGTGATCGTCGGCGTGAGCCCGAGCGAGGCCTTCAGCATGTTCACCGGCAGGAACGCCTCCTTCAGCTCCGCGCCGGGGTTGCGCAGCTTGGAGAGGTCGACGGCGTTCACCACGTTGACACCGTTGGGAATGAAGGTGCTCTCCCCCAGGCTCAGCACCTGGCGGCCAAAGCGGAGATCGAGCGGCATCCGGTCGCCGAGCTCGAACTGGCCGCGCACGTAGAGGTCGAGCAGGTCCCCGCCGCTGACGACCCGTTCCTCGGCCTGCCGCGAGAGCGCCGTGCGCTGGGTCTCGTCGGCGCGAAAGTCGTGGAACCAGTACCCGCGCGCCAGCGCGCCGAAGTTGCGGAACCGGAGCTCGAGGTCGTGGTTGCCCTTCGCGAGCTGGGAAATCCAGCCCTGGCCGTAGTTCAGGTTGCCGTCGTCGGTATTGACCGAGTTCTGGCGTCCGGCGACGCCCCCGAAGCTGTTGCTCGTGCCGTAGAGGCCGGGATCCGGATCCTTCAGCCGGTACAGGCCGCCGAGCGAGAGCGTCGAGTCGAAACTCCCCTTCAATTCGCCGAGCGTGAACTGCACGGCCGGGGCGGGAAGGGTGAGGATGGCCAGCAGCGCAAGCGCCAGCCACCGTTCCGCGCGGGCGCGGGAAGGCGGGATCGAGGTCATGGGATTGGGTTCTCGCCGGTCGCGCCACCGAAGGGGACGGCGGGACGCGCGGCCGGCGAAGCGGCGGAGGTGTGTGAGAGCTCCCACAAAGTTCGCCCGGCGCGCCGGGGCAAGAGTGAAGATGCCGGCGGCCCGCGGGCCGCTTCCGGCTTTGACGCGCCCGGCTTTTCCGCAACGTTGCCGGTCCGCCGCATGGAGGCCGCCACCCATATCCACGTCAAAGGTGCCCGCGAGCACAACCTGAAGAACCTCGAGGTGCGGCTGCCGCGCGGGAAGCTCGTGGTGTTCACCGGCCCGAGCGGCTCGGGCAAGTCGTCGCTCGCCTTCGATACCATCTACGCGGAGGGCTACCGGAAATACATGGAGTCGCTCAGCGCCGCCGCGCGGCAGGTGCTCGACCAGCTCAAGCGGCCCGACGTCGATTTCATCCACGGGCTCTCGCCGGTGCTGGCGATCGAGCAGCGCACGGGCGCCGGCGGTCCGCGCACGACCATCGCCACGGCGACCGAGATCGCGGACTACGCCCAGTTGCTGTGGGCGCTCGCGGGCGTCGCCTACTGCCCGAAGGACGGCGGCCGCGTGGTGCAGCGCTCCCTCGACGACAACGTCCAGCGCGTGCTGGCCGAATGCGCGGGCGAGCGGATCATGCTGCTCGCGCCCTGCCTGCGCGCGAAGCCGAGCGTGCTCCGCGAGGAACTGCCGCGGCTGCGCCAGCGCGGCTTCCAGCGCGTGCGCATCGACGGCCAGATCCGGAGCCTCGACGAACCGTCGGTGGTGCCCGCGGGCGCCGGCACGCGCGAACTCGCGGTCGAGCTCGTGGTCGACCGGCTGGTGGCGTCCGTGGACCAGCGCAGCCGCCTCGCCGACTCGCTCGAGCTGGCGTTTCGCGAGGGAAAGGACCGGGTCGTGGTGCTGGCGCAGAAATCCGCCGACGCCCCCTGGCGCGAACTCGCGCTCAGCCAGTCGCTCGCCTGCGAGGTGTGCGGCGACGTGTTCGAGAAGCTGACGCCGCGGCATTTCTCCTTCTCCCACCGCGAGGGCGCCTGCCCGACGTGCGAGGGGCTGGGCCGCAAGCTGCGCTTCGTGCCGGAGCTGATCGTGCCCGACCCGGCGAAATCGGTGCGCGAGGGCGCGCTGAAGCCCTGGCGGATCGGCGGAAAAAATCTCATCATCAAGCACAACGCGCTGCTGAAGCAGCTCGCCGAGCAGCTGCCCTTCGACCCGGAGGTGCCCTGGCAGGACCTGCCGGAGGCGACGCGCCGCGTGCTGCTGCACGGCGCAGGCGAGCGCCAGTTCGCCTTCAAGCTGAAACGCATGCGCGAGGCGCGCGCGATGCCGTTCCCGGGCGTGATCGCCGACCTCGAGGAGAGCTTCCGGCACACGGACAGCGAAGGGTTCCGCGCGCGGCTGACGACGTTCATGCTGAGCGGGGAGTGCCCCGAGTGCCACGGCACGCGGCTCAACGCGCGCTCGGGGTGCGTCCGGATCGGGCTCGCGGCGCCAGACGGGCCGCCGGGGCCCGCCGCGCTCCCGGCCGAAGCGGGACCGCCCGGGGGGCTCACGTTTCCCGAATTCATGGCGCTCGACGTGGGGGCGGCGCACGCCTTCGCGCGCCGGCTGGTCGCGGCGTACGGCGCGAATCCCGCGCTCAAGGAGGTCGTGGCGGGCGTCGATCAGCGGCTGCACTTCCTGCTCGAGACCGGGCTCGGGTACCTGACGCTCGCGCGCGACTACGGCACGCTTTCCGGCGGCGAGGCGCAGCGCGTGCGGCTCGCGACGCAGCTCGGCATGGGGCTCATCGGCGTGATCTATGTGCTCGACGAGCCCAGCATCGGCCTGCACCCGCACGACAACCGGAAACTGCTCGAGACGCTCGTCGCGCTC
>CALFZM010000009.1 GCA_937952235.1 uncultured Opitutia bacterium
GAAGGACATTTTCAACGACCGCAACCGCGCCTGGGTGGTGAAGATCTGCCGCGAGGCCGCCGCCAACCTGGCCGAGCAGGCCCGCCGCCACACTCCCGCCCGGCTGAGCCTCGACGCGCTTTACGAGCTGCTCGAGAAGACGCTCGTCGACAACAACGCTTACTTCGAGGCCAAGAGCCTCCTCCTGAACCGGGCGCGCAAGATCGCGATCAACCGCGAGGCGGCCGCGCAGTCGAGCCTGCGGGTCATCCGTCGCAACAACCAGGTCGTGCCGTGGAACGAGCAGAAGGTGGAGATCGCGGTCCGCAAGACCTTCCTTTCCCTCCAGCGCGATTCCGCCCCCGCGGTCGCCATCACCCGCGCGGTCTCCGAGCGGGTGCACTCCTCCAAGCAGTCCTTCGTCCACATCGAGGAGATCCAGGACATGGTGCAGGAGGAGATCATGAAGGCCGGCCACTACAAGGTGGCCGAGGCCTACATCCTGTTCCGCGCCCAGCGCGCCGTGGCGCGCGAGGCGGGACTCGACACCGATGCGGCCACCACGCCCGCGGAGGAGCCGGCGGCCGCCGGCCAGGCGGCGATGATCGTGGTGAAGAAGGCCGACGGTTCGAACGTGTTCTGGGACGGCGCCGACCTGCGCAAGCGGATCGAGTTCGCCCGCATCGGCCTCGACCTGTGCCTCTCCAACGACGAGATCGAAGCCGAGCTGCGTCGCTCGGTGTATGACCAGATTTCGCAGAAGGACCTCGATGCCACCATCGTCCTCAATTCGAAGACGCTGATCGAGCGGGACGCCGACTTCGCCAAGTTCGCCGGCCGCATCCAGCTCACCTACATCTACGAGGAAGTTCTCGGCTGGGACATCACCCGCGACGGCATCGGCGCCCTCAAGACCGCCCACCAGCGCGCCTTCAAGAAATACCTCGAGCACGGCGTCGCCATCAAGCGCCTCAACCCCCGGCTCCTCGACTACGACCTCGACACGCTCGCCGCCGCCCTCGACCCGTCCTCCGACCTCGAGTTCGACTTCCTCGGCATCCAGACCCTCTACGACCGCTACCTCATCATCGACAAGACGCGGAAGCCCTCCCGCCGCATCGAGACGCCGCAGTTCTTCTGGATGCGCGTTGCCATGGGCCTGATGCTCGACGAGCCCGCCGCCCGCGAGGGCAAGGCCGCCGCGCTCTACGATCTCTACAAGACCCGCCGCTTCTGCAGCAGCACGCCCACGCTCTTCAACTCCGGCACCCTCCACTCGCAGCTCTCCTCCTGCTACCTCTACTACGTGGACGATTCCATCGAGGGCATCATGCTCCGCGGCATTGCCGAGAACGCCTTCCTCTCCAAGTGGGCCGGCGGCCTCGGCGGCTCGTGGACCGCCGTCCGCGGCACCGGCGCCTACATCGGCGGCACCAACGGCGAGTCGCAGGGCGTCATCCCCTTCCTCAAGCTCCACAACGACCAGCTCGTCGCCGTCAACCAGGGCGGCAAGCGCAAGGGCTCCGGCTGCGCCTACCTCGAGACCTGGCACAACGACATCTTCGAGTTCCTCGAGCTGCGGAAGAACACCGGCGACGACCGCCGCCGTACGCACGACATGAATACGGCCAACTGGATTCCGGACCTGTTCATGAAGCGGATGGAGGCCCGCCAGACCTGGACGCTCTTCCGTTCCAACCAGGTTCGCGACCTGCATGAGTTGTACGGCGCCGCTTTCGAGAAGCGCTACCTCGAGTACGAGCGCCTCGCCGAGGAGGGAAAGATCCAAGGCCAGAAGATCGAGGCGCTGGAGCTCTGGAAGAAGATGCTCTCGATGCTGTTCGAGACCGGGCATCCGTGGATCACGTTCAAGGACGCCTGCAACCTCCGCTCGCCGCAGGACCACGCCGGCGTGATCCATTCCTCGAATCTCTGCACCGAGATCACGCTCAACACGAGCAACGACGAGACCGCCGTCTGCAATCTGGGCTCCGTCATCCTCGAGACGCACCTCCAGCCCGACGGCTCGATCGACCACGCCAGGCTCCGCGACACGATCCGCATCGCGGTCCGCGCGCTCGACAACGTGATCGACATCAATTTCTACCCGACCCCCGCGGCCAAGACGTCGAATCTCCGGCACCGCCCGATCGGGCTTGGCGTGATGGGTCTCGCGCACGCCCTCTACCTGCGCGGCCACGCCTTCGCCTCGCCCGAGGCGGTCGAGTTCAACGACGAGGCGATGGAGGCGATCGCCTACTACGCCTACGAGGCGAGCTCCGACCTCGCCGCCGAACGCGGCACCTACTCGAGCTACCGGGGATCGAAATGGGACCGCGGGCTCCTGCCGCAGGACACGCTCGACCTGCTCGAGCGCGAGCGCGGCGTCGAGGTCGACGTGCCGCGCGGCGGCAGGATGGACTGGGCGCCGCTGCGCGCGAAGATCGCCGCCCAGGGCATGCGCAACTCCAACTGCCTCGCAATCGCGCCCACCGCGACGATCTCGAACATCACCGCGACCTCCCCCTGCATCGAGCCGACGTACAAGAACCTGTTCGTCAAATCGAACCTCTCGGGTGAATTCATCGTCCTGAATCCGTTCCTCGTGAAGGACCTCAAGGCCCGTGGGCTCTGGGATCAGGACATGATCGACAACCTGAAGTACTTCGACGGCGAGCTGAAGGACATCGAGCGCATCCCGGCCGACCTCAAGGAAAAGTACCTCACCGCGTTCGACATCGACCACAAGTGGATCATCGACGCTGCCGCCCGGCGGCAGAAATGGATCGACCAGGCCCAATCGGTGAATCTCTGGATCAAGACGCCCGATCTCAAGACGCTCAGCCACATGTACCGGCACGCCTGGCACGTGGGGCTCAAGACCACCTACTACCTCCGCAGCCTCGGGGCCTCCAACATCGAGAAGGCCACGGTCGCCGTGAAGAAGGAGGTCCGCGGCGCGATCAAGGAAGGCGCCGACGGCGGCCAGAACTCCGGCGACACCGGCGGTTCCCACGCCCCGATGCCGAAGAAGGCCTTCACCGACGCCGAGAAGAAGGCCTGCAGCATCGAGGCCATGCGTCGCGGCGAGGAGTGCGAAGCCTGCCAGTGAACGGCTGAACCGGGACGATGCCGTTGCGGTGGAGCCGCCTGTCCCCAGGCGGCTGACGTGCGACAGCCCGGTCGCAGCGGCTTGAGAACAAGCCGCTGCACCTTTCGGCGCGGCCGTTTTCGCGGCTGATTTGAGGGCCAACTGCAGCTTCCGGCTGACAGGCAGGGGCGAGAGCCGCGGCGGACCTGCCGCGGCTTTCTTGTGTCCGGGCGGTCCGGCTTCTGCAGTTGACCCGGCGGGCGCGGCGCGTACTCCCTGATTTCACCCCCGGCGGCGCCCGCCGCTTACCCCCGAACTTCGATCCCGGACCTGCCATGAGCAGCTTTCGCGTTCGCCCGCTCTTCGAGCACACGGTCGAACTGCCCCTCGATCAGACCCGCGCGCAGCTCCTGCGCGCGTTTGCCGCCCATGCCGCGCGCTTCGAGGTGCGCGACTTCCCCGGTTTCATCGGCCTCCACATCGGCGAGAAGGAGCGCCGCTATTGGTCCCCGCGGCTCTTCCTCGTGCTGGATCCCACCGAGACGGGCACCACGCGCATCCACGGCACCTACGGGCCCGAGATCGAGGTCTGGTCCGTCTTCCTTTACGGCTACCTCATCTCCGGTCTGCTCGGCATGTTCTCCGGCATCCTCGGCGGCGCCCAGCTTGCGATCGGCGCGGAGCCGTGGGGCTTCTGGGTCACGGGTGGCGCGGCCGTCGTGGCCGTCGTGCTCTACGCCGCCGCCCAGCTCGGCCAGAAGTTCGGCGCGTGGCAGACGTTCCAGCTTCACCAGGCTTACGAGCACGCCGTCGGACGGCCGACGGAGATTCACTGACGCGCCGCCGCCGTGTCAGCCGGACTCATGCATTTGGCCTTCGAGTCAGCCGTGAAGACGGCCGCACTGAAAGGTGGAGCGGCTTGTCTCAAGCCGCTGCGGCCGGGTCGGCCGAACGTCAGCCGCCTGGAGACTGGCGGCTCCACCGCAACGGCGTGCGTCCGGCTCAGCGCCGCACGAGCGAACCTTGGGTGACCCGGGCCATCGCGGCGAGGTGATCGCGGATGTTTTCCGGTCCGCCACCGAAGCCATTGTACACGATCCGCCCGTGGCGATCGGTGATGAGCAACTGCGGGAAACTGCCTTCATGCGTGAGCGCGAGGTACGGCACGCGCTTCCAATCCGCCTGGCGTACGGCGGGCCAGGGAAGTTTTTTCTCGTTCATGTACTTCAGCATCTCCGCGTCCTGCTGGTCGCCGTTCAGCATCACGATCGTGGTCTCCCGCAGCTCGTCCTGATGCCGGTTCACGAAGGCGGCGAGCTCCGGCGACACCTTGTGGCACCAGCCGCACCAGTTGGCCCCCCAGAAGAACACAAAATAGCGGCTGGTCTCGAGATTGGCCGCCATGTGCGGACGCCCGTCCGGGCCTTTCATGAGCGGGCGCAGGCTTCGTGCGAGGTGGGAGGAACGCTGCGCGGCATCGAGTTCAACGCGCTCCCACGCTCCCGCGACGACGTTGACGGTGTCCGCGGCAAACCATTTCAGCTCGCCTACGCCCTGCGGCACGATGCCGACCTGCCCGTCCTTGTGATAAAGAAATTGCGCGGGCAGTCCGGCGGGCAGCGCGCGGGTGCCTCCGTTGGGCAGCCGGATCTGAACGGGCATCGCCAGCGTCACCGTTTCAGGCCAGAGCGACGAATCCTTGAATACCGCCTCCGGGGTCAACGTCCGCTGCCTGGGTGTGAGCTTCGCCCAGCGGGCGTTGGCCTGTTGCAAGAGGTCGCATTGCGCCGGAAAGAGCCCGATCTGTCCGCCACTCTTCGTCTGCACGAACACACCCTTCTCCGTGACGCTGAGGACTGGTACTTTCTGGCCCTGGTGGACCGTCTGGCCCGATTTCGAGCGGACATTGGCCGCGACCGTCACCGTGGCCGGCCAGCGCTCCGGTTTGCCGACGAGGTCGGCCAGGGTGAGGGTCGCAGGTGCGTCCGCCGCCGCGAGGCGGTCGCCGCCGGCGGACAACAGCAAGGTGGTGGTGAGCAGCAAGAGTCGGATCATCACGATGGGCTCCTTGGTTAAGGATGGCGCGCGCCGGGCCACCGTGGCCGGCGAAGGGATGGGATTGCGCCACGCCTCCCGTGGGCCGTCAATGCCGGGCGTCCGGCCGCAGCGGAATCGCCCCGGCCGGCCTCACCGCACGACGGGCGCGAGGACGTGCGAGGCGTGCAGGCGATGGTGGTGCACGGTGTGGGTGGCCTTGACCGGGTCCGTTGGAAAATCGATCGCGATCGGCCCGCCGTCCTGCGGGTTCGGCTCGTAAAACGGCGCGCCGGTGCTCGCGAGCGTCACGCGGATCCGGTGTCCGCGGTTGAAAATCTGGCTCAGCGAGCCCACGTCGAAGGCGACGCGGTACACGCGGCCGGGCTCCATCGGCACTTCGCGCTCCCAGCCCTCGCGGAAGCGGGCGCGGCGCACGTAGTCCATGATCAGGATGCTGCGGCCATCGGGATAAACGTCGGAGATGCGCACGATGAAGTCGGCGTCGCGCGCGGTCGACTCCACCCACAATTCCGCGCGCACCTTGCCGGTCCACTCCACGGGCTCCGCCAGCGGCGGGGTGGTGAAGGTCCGCACGTCCCGCTGCTGCTCGAATGCCCGCGCGTCCCGCGCCCCGGGAAAGGCGGCGTACGGCAGGCTCATCGGGTTCGCCGGGTCGCTGATATAGCGCGTCGTCGACGCCGCCTCGCCGGGCGCCTCCTGGCCGAGCCCGCCGCCGTCGTGCAGGTAATACCGGGTGGGTGTCGACGGAACGGGCCAGTCGCTGGCCGTACGCCAGACGTTGCCGGGCGCTCCGGGCTCGTCCACCGCCCCCATGACGTAGTAGCGCACCGCCGGCTCCCGCTCCACGCCGTTGTCGATGCCCTTCAGGTGGTGGTCGAACCAGCGCAGGCGGTGCGCCGCCGTGTCGAAGCGCGCGTTTTCCGGATACTCGAGCTCGCCGATCCGGTTGCCCTTGGGCAGGCCGCCGTGCAGCCAGGGGCCGACCACGAGTTGCTGCCGGCCGCGGGAGCCGGGGCCGCCGCGATGCTGCCGGCCGATGAAACTCTCGATCGAGCCGACCGACATGAAATCGTACCAACTGCCGACGGTGAAGCAGGGCACGTTCATCCGGGCAACGTGCAGCGAGGAGTCCTCGGCCCGCCAGTAGTCGTCATAGGTCGGATGACGGAACCACTCGGCGAGCAGCGCGCGGTGGTCGGCCGGATCGCGCGCCGCCTCCATTTTCTTGAAACGCTCCGGTTTCGCCGCGCCGCCGATCCGGTAGCCCTCGTGAAACAGGCTCAGGCCCGTGTCGGACATGTACTGGCACACCAGGTGCGGCGGCCGCGTCACGGCGAGGAAGTTCTGCGCGAATCCGCCCTGCGAGCCGCCGAACGTGCCCACCTTCCCGTTGCTCCACGGCTGCGCGGCGAACCATTCGACGAGGTCGTAGCCGTCCTGCTGCTCGCCCCAGCCGAGCGCGCGGTAGCCGCGCCACACGCCTTCCGAACGCTGCGCGCCGCGGAAGCTCACGCGTGCCGCCACGTACCCATGCGCGGCGATGGCCGCGAGTTCCCGGCGGGAGGCCGCGCCGGTGATCACGGCGTAGCGCTGCTCGAACACGACGGGCCAGGGCCCGCCCGTCCGCGGGCGGTACACGTACGCCGACAGCCGCGTGCCGTCGCGCATCGGGATCATGCGGTGCTCCTCCTGCACCGCGCCGAGGTCGAGCGGCGGCAGCTCCGCGGCGGCGACCGCGAGCGGAAGGATCAGCCCGGCCAGCAGGCGGAGCGGGTTCATCGGGCCAGGCGATCGAGCAGGTTGCGCGTGATGCGATCGACCGTGGCGTCCTTGCCCAGGCCGTGCGACCAGTCCGTCGTCCCGGCGGTGAACACGGTGCCGCCGCGGGTGTACAGCCCCATGACGGCGTTGCCGGTGCGGCCCTTCTCCCACTTCTCGTACCACTCGGCGTCGTCCGGATGCCAGCGTACCGGGCAGGTGGCGAGCACGACGAAGTCCCGGGGCGTGCCGTCGCGACCGGTCGGATACGGCAGGCCGTCGCGCCAGGTCAGCTCGCAGCCGTCGCATTCGTAGCCGACGATCGTCTCGCGTCCGCCGAAGGCCGCCCCGCGCTTCAGGTCCGTCCCGGCAAGCACCCAGTGTTCCGGCCGGTGCACGGTGTATTCCGCCGGCTCGTCCATGAACTGGCCGTGGCTCTTGCGGTAGCCGCCCCAGAGGAAGCCCACGCCGGTGAGCGTGTTCTCGGGCCGCCCCACGAGGTGGTGGCTCCAGAGGCTGGTCAGCGTGGCGTGGCGGCCGGCGGCGAAGACGGGATCCTGGTGATAGTTTTGCTTCCAGCAGACGAGCGCGGTGCCCTGGTCCTCGCTCCGGACCTGCCAGCAGACCGAGTTGCCGCTGAAGAACGCCACGTTGCCACCGCGGCCGATGAATGCCTCGAGGTGGTCGCGCATGGGCGCGCTCCAGTATTCGTCGTGGCCCACGCTCAGCACGAGCCGGTAGGGCGCGAGCAGCTCGGGCCGCGCCTCGAGGTCGCCGTTGGCCGCGAAATCGAGCGCGTAGCCGTTGCCCTCGGCCCACGCGACGAACGGCAGTTCCCAGCGGGAAAACTGCGAGCCGCCCGGGCGGTGGAACGAGACGCGGTGTCCCTGGTTCTTCCCGCGGCCGTTGTAGGCGTAGAGGCTGAAACCGCCCCAGTTGTTGTACGCGTTGTAGGTGTTGGTCGCGAGCTGCAGCAGGATCCTCGTGTCTCGTCCCGGCTGCGCCGGCCGCACGACGAACCACGCCTCGCTTTCGGCGGTGCGGCGTCCCCGCTGCGTGTAGCGGCCGCCGTTGTCCTGTGCGCGCAGCGTGGCCACATAGTAGCCCGACTTCCAGTGTGCGCCCACCGGCACCTTGAACGTCTCGGGCCAGCCGCAGCCGTGCGAGGACGCGTTCTCCGGCACCGTGTGCTCCGCTCCCGCGATCTCGGCGCTCTTCCACACCACCTCGCGCGTTGCCCCGAGGCGGGCAATTTCCACCGCGAAACGCGGCGCACTCGTCGAGACGTGGAACGCCGCCTCGTCGCCCGGCGCGTAGCTCACCTGGCCGGCGTAGCCCTCGACGAAGAGCGGACGCGGCTCGTCGGCGGCACGCCCCGTCCGCGCGCCGAGGGCGCCGGCCAGCGCGAGCACCAGGCTGGTGCGAAGCAGGATACGCCGCGAACGGGCGAGCGGGGAGGGAGGCGCGGGGCGGGAGAACCGGGGCATGGAGGACGTTCCCGGCGGTCGGCGGGACGGGGCGGGCCGAGGGGAGCCGGGACGGCCGGAGTCTGGCGCCGGCGAGGCGCGTGTCAGCGTTTATCTCCGCCCGGGGCAGGATCCACACCGGATGGGGGAGCTTTGCCCGCGAAGGAAATGCGGGGTGCCCGCCGCCCGCAGGGTCTGATCCCGTAGATCCTGTCCGTCCTGTCTCCCTTCTACTCCGCCACCTGCGCGGGCGCGGCTTTGACGCTCGCAAAGCACCCGCCATGATCCGCCGGATGATCTCGAAGATGCCGCGTTGGATCTGGGCCGGGGCGTGGGCCCTCGCGTTCGTGGCGGGAATCGTCAACGTCGTCGGCCTGCTCGGCTTCCAGCATCAGGCGGTCACGCATCTGACCGGCACCACGTCCCAGCTGGCCGCCGCGCTCGCGCAGCTCGACTTCCGGCATGCGCTCCACTTCGCCGCGGCGATCGGAGCGTTCGTGGCGGGCACGGTGCTGAGTGGTTTCCTGATCCAGGACAGCACGCTGCAACTCGGCCGGCGTTATGGCGTGGCTCTCCTGATCGAGGCCGCGCTGTTGTGCGCGGCCGTGCCGCTGCTGAAGCGCGGAAACGTGCTCGGCCTCTATTCTGCGTCGTGTGCGTGCGGTCTGCAGAACGCGATGGTAAGCACGTACAGCGGCGCGGTGGTGCGGACGACGCACCTGTCGGGCATGTTCACCGACCTCGGCATCTTCCTCGGCCACGCGCTGCGGGGGCTCGCAGTCGACGTGCGCCGGCTGCGGTTGTGCTGGCTGGTGATCAGCGGTTTCCTGTCGGGAGGGATAGCGGGCACGCTGGCTTTCAACCGCTGGAGCTACGCCGCGCTGTACCTGCCCGGAGGCCTCGCCGCCGCGACCGCAGTCGCTTACGGCGTCTACCGGCTGCGGCGAGGCGGGCCGCGTTAGAGCGCCTTTGCGTTCAGGTTTGGGCTACAGAATGGTTGAATCTGCTCTAGG
>CALFZM010000010.1 GCA_937952235.1 uncultured Opitutia bacterium
CCCAGGTGCCGGGAGCCGGCAGCCGCCGCCCGAGGGGCCCCAGCGTGGCGAGCGTGACGACCAGCCCCGTCGGCAGGAAGCGGGACCAGGCCGGTTGCCGCAGGTGCATCGTGCGCGCCGGGGGCTTCAGCTGAACAGCACCCGGCCGTACCGCCGGAAATAGGAAATCCCCGAGGTGATCGTCAGCACCGCCGAGAGAACGAAGAGCAGGATGCCGATCACGCGCACGCCCGTCACGAGGTGGCGATCGTCGCCGATGAACAGCGAGTCCTGCGTCAGCATGCGGGCGCCGATCAGCCAGCCGATGGCGTTCAGTTGCACGAACGTCTTCACCTTGCCGCCGGTGTCCGCCTCCACCACCTGGCCCTTCACGGCCACGGCCGCCCGCAGGCCGGAAACGGCGAATTCGCGGCAGAGGATGCAAAGCAGCAGGACCATGGCGGTGATCCGGTGGCCCATGAAATTGCTGCCGTCGTTGACCAGCGCGATCATGAGGCCGATGACCATCACCTTGTCGATGACCGTGTCCATGAAGCGGCCGAAGGCCGACACCTCGCCGCGCTGGCGCGCGAGCTTGCCGTCGAGCCAGTCCGTCAGCGCCGCGGCGATGTACAGCCAGAACGCGAACGTCGCGGCGTAGGGAAACTCCGCATACATCAGCCCGACCACGATGAACATCAGTGGCACGCGCGAGATCGTGAGGAGGTTCGGCAGATTCATGCGTTCAGCCACGAGGAAGACAAGGCCTGCCCCGGCGAACGCAAGCGCGGAGCGGCCGGTCGCCGCGGCCCGGGGCCGGTGCCGGCAGGCGGCCGGTTTTTGTCGCCACCCGTCCACATCTGCCCTTCGCTCGGGCGACGCTCATGCGGCACTGCATCTATCCGGGGACCTTCGACCCCATCACCTACGGCCACCTCGACGTGCTGGGCCGGGCGGCGCGCCTGTTCGACAAGGTCACGGTCGCGGTGGCGGAAAGCGCCGGCAAGGCGCCGCTGTTCTCGTCCGAACAGCGGGTGGAGATGATCTCCCCCAACCTCGCGAAATGGCCGAACGTGACGGTCACGACGTTCCGCGGGCTGCTGGTCGAGTTCTGCGTGGCCCATCAGGCCGACGCCATCATCCGCGGCCTGCGCGCGCTCTCGGACTTCGAGTTCGAGTTCAACATGGCGCTGATGAACCGGCACCTCGACCCCCGCGTGGAGACCCTGTTCGTCATGCCCAACGAGCAGTTCAGCTACACCAGCTCCACCCTGGTGAAGCAGGTGGCGAAGTTCGGGGGCAACGTGACGCATTTCGTCCCGCCCAACGTCGCGCAGGCCCTGCGGAACGCTTTCGCTCCGATCCGCACCTGAACGCCGTCGCCTCCGCGCCCATGCCGCGCGACCGGCACCTCGAGTACCGGCCGCGCGGCGGACGCCCTCCGGCTGGAAGCCGTTCGACATCCGTCAGGTGCGTGATCTCTAGCAAAAAGCGTTCCCGGCAAGGTAGCGCAACCGCAGCCGGGCCTCGATCCGGAGCCGCCGGTAATTGACGCTCCGGATTCTCCGCGGCCCCCCCCCGGGTTCACCCGCAGGGAATGCGGTAAAGTTCCCGGAGGGGCGGTCGAAGTAAAACGTTGGTCCAGGACCAACGATGATCCGTGTGCTTTACGCCGAGGACGACCGGCAGCTTGCCGAGATGGTGCAGTTTTATTTCGCCCGGGCGGCGGAGGACTGCCACCTCACCGCCGTGCATACCGGGCAGGAGTGCCTGGATGCCATGGCCCGCGAAGCCTGGGACGTCCTGCTGCTTGACCTCAAACTGCCGGATTTCGACGGACTGCACCTGCTCGGCGAGCTGGCCGCCCGCCAGGATCCCACGCCGGTCATCATGGTCAGCGGCCAGGGCCAGCAGGATCTCGCCGTGCGGGCGCTCCGCGCCGGCGCCGTCGACTGCATCGACAAGAGTTCCCCGGATTTCCGCCGCATCATCGAGATTGTCCGGCGCGTGCACGCCAGCCGTCCGCTTCCGCCGCAGCGTACGTCCCGCGCCCCGTTCGACGCGCGCGCGCACCGGGTGGCGTTCGTCGACAGCGACGAGCTCGAGCGGGACGCGACGGCGACGTTCTTCGCGACGCATGCCCCCCGCCTGCAACTCGACGCGGTAAACCTCGACGCCCTCGATGCGCTGGTGGCGGGAGCCCGCCCCGCCGACGCCGTGGTCCTGGGGCCTAATCTGAGGGCCGAGACCATGCTCGACGCCCTGCGGCGCCTGCATGCCGCCGGCGAGACGCGCCCGCTTCTCGTCGTCGCTTCCATGGAGCACGCCGAGACCACGATCGCGGCCTTCCGGCTCGGAGCCCACGACTACCTCCTTACCGGCCCGACCTGCCTGACCGACCTGGTTTTTTCGCTGCATCACGCCTTGAAGCGCGCCGACACGGAACGCCTCAACGCCCACCTGAGCCGCGAGCTGGCGGAACTGAACACGACCCTCGCCGCACAGGTGGCGGAACGCACCCGCGCCCTCGAGCAGGAGATCGGGGTGCGGCGGCAGGCGGAGCAGCGGGCCGAGGAGAACGCCGCGTGGCTGCAATCGCTCTCGAGCCGCCTCCTGCGCGTCCAGGAGGACGAACGTCGCGCGCTCGCGCAGGAGCTGCACGACCAGATCGGGCAGCTCCTGACCGGGCTGCGCTTCCAGCTCGAGGCGGCCCGGGACGCGGCGGCCAGCCCTCCCCTCACGGAGGCGCTCACGACCACCGGCGAGCTGCTCCGCAGCGTCCGGGAGCTCACGCTGCAGCTCCGGCCCCGGATGCTGGACGATCTCGGCCTGCGGCCGGCGCTCGAGTGGCAGGCAAGGCTCTTCCAGCATCAGACCGGCATCGAGGTGGAATTGGAGTCGAGCCTGCCGGAGGGGCGCTTCGCCCCGGAACTGGAGACGACGGTATTCCGGCTCGTCCAGGAGGCGCTCACCAATGTCGCCCGCCACTCGGGGGCCCGCCGGGCGGTGGTGACGGTGACGGCCGATGACGAGGCGCTGCAGGCGGAGGTCTCCGACCGCGGTCGTGGCTTCGACGCCGCCGCGGCGCTCGCGCGTCGCGACTCGCTGGGCCTGGCGGGACTGGCCGAACGCGTGCGGCTGGCCGGCGGCACCCTCGAGATCGTCTCCACCCCCGGCCAGGGCACGCGCGTGCATGCCGGCTTCCCGCTCCGCGCGCCGGAGCCCCTCCCTTCATGACCACCGCCATCATCGCCGACGATCACGAGATCGTGCGCCGCGGCCTGCGCGGCATCCTCGAGGGCGAGAGCACCTTCCAGGTGATCGCCGAGGCTGCCGACGGGCTCAGCGCCGCCCAACTGGTCGAGAAGCACCGGCCGCAGGTGCTGATCCTCGACCTGAATCTCCCGCGCCTGCACGGCATCGAGGTGCTGCGCCAGACGCGCACCGCCAGCCCGGGCACCCGCGTGATCGTGTTGTCGATGCATAATGACGAACCGTACGTGATCGAATCGCTGCGGGCCGGCGCGAGCGCCTACATCCTCAAGGGATCGGAGTCGCACGAGATCCTCCAGGCGCTGAAGGAAGTCATGCTCGGCCGACGCTTTCTGAGCGCCACGCTTTCCGAATGGGCCATCAATGCCCTCGTGACCAAGCCCGCCGACGAGGGGGATCCCCTGCAGTCGCTCACCCAGCGGGAACGCATGGTCGTGCAGCTCGCGGCCGAAGGAAACACCAACGGGGAGATCGCGGAGAAGCTCTTCATCAGCCCCCGCACCGCCGAGACCCACCGGACCAACCTTCTGCGCAAGCTCGGGCTGCACACCCAGACCGACCTCGTGCGCTTCGCGATCCGACGCGGCCTGATCCAGGCCTGACCGGCGAGTCCGCGAGATCGGGCTGGTCAAACGCGCGCGCCTTCCCGCCAATTCCCCTGATGCCGACTGTCCTCGTGATCGACGACGATCCCATGGTGCGAAGCCTGCTCGCGCACGCGCTGAAGGGCGCCGGGTACGACGTCATCGACGCCGCCGACGGACATGAGGGACTCCAACTCGCCCGCAGCCGGATGCCGGATCTGGTGGTGACGGACCTCGTCATGCCGGTTCAGGAAGGGGTGGAAACGATCCTCACCCTGCGAAAGGAACGGCCGCGCCTGCCGATCATCGCGATTTCCGGCGGCGCCTCGCATTCCCGGCTCTACCTCGACATCGCCGGCCGCATCGGTGCGCGCCGGATTCTGCCCAAGCCCTTTACGCCGAAGGAACTGTTGGCGCTCGTCGAACAGGTGCTGGCGGAGAAGAACCCTCGAGACCCGTCGAGCTGACGCGCCAGCGAACGCCACCAGGCCGCCGGCCCGACCGCTTCACCCCTTCGGGTTCTCCGCCGGAGCCGCGCGCGGTTCCGCGCGCGGGGCGTTCATCCCCTTGCGGATGAAATCCACCGCGGCGCCGTCGGCCCGCACCTTCACGACCTGCTGGTTGGAGGAGTCCTGGCCGATGTAATCCACCGTCGCGGACGCCATGATCGGAAGGTATTTCCGCAGGTCCTTGCTCTCGTCCTCCGCGCTGGCGTGGATGCTCCACAGCTCGGCGGGAGGACGGCCTTCCGCGGCGGGCTTGTTCTCCCGCGCGGTGATCTTGAGGTACTTTTCGTAGATCGTGACGAGCCGGGGCGCGTTGTCGTATCCCACCAGCTCGTTGCGCGGCGCCTCATAGACGGCGACGGTGCGATAGCTGGTGTTGCCGCGGGAATCGGTCACGGGAACCGTCTCGTAGCGAACGCCGCCGCCGACCTGGGCATACACCGGCACGCTGACCCGCTCCATCTTCGCGCGCGGAGCGTCCATGCCGTAATCGAGCTCGACGATCATGTCGGCCTTCTCCTCCGAGGGCGCCTCGTACAATCCCTTGCCGGAGAGCGCGGTCTTCACGAACTCCGCCGCCTCGCGGTACCGGAGGTTCTCCTCGCCGAGCTTGGGGTCCTTGCTCTTGAGCTTGAACGACTGCGCACCGGCCGGCGCCGGTTTGGTGATGGCGTCGACCTTGACCGCATAGGTGTCCGAAGTGGCGCAACCGGAGCCGAGGGACGCGAGCAGGACCAGGACGGGCAGGCTGAGCGGGACGCTGGACTTCATACCGTGGGGGTGGCGGAGAAGGGCCGCGGAACCGGCGGGGCGACCGGACGTCGGCGGGCCTTACTGGCTCGATTTCACCGTCGGCGCGGCCGTCTCCTCGGTCTTCTTCGGCGCATCCTCGCCCTTCAGGCGGGCCAGCTCCTCCTCGAGGCGGGCGATCTCCGCCTGGGTGCTGAGCGTCTTCTCCCGCGCTTCATCGAGCTCCTTCTTGCGCGCCAGGGCGCCGGCGCGTTCGTCCCGGAGCTTCTTGAGGCGATCGCTCTCGGCTTCGAGGCGCTTCTTGGCGTCGGCCAGCTCGAGATCGGAGATCCGGAAACCCTCCGCGATCGCGAGTTCCTCGTCCATGGAAGCCTTGATCTTCGCCTCCTCCGCCCGGCGTTTCGCGAGTTCCTGCTGGTAGGCGCGTTCCTGGGCGAGCCGGTCCTGCTCCCTCCGGTCCTTCGCATCCTGGACCATGCCGACGATGCCGCCAATCAGCGCACCCGCCGCCGCGCCGCCCACGAGGCCGGCGCCGGTTCCCATCGAGCTGTTGTTTCCCACCACCGCGCCACCGATGCCGCCGATGGCCGCGCCGGTGCCGGCGCCGCTGGCGGTCTTCGAGGGTGCGACGCCGGAAGAGCAACCGGTGAGGCCCATCACGGCCGCGGCGGTGCCGAGGCCGACGAACCGACGAAAAGCGGGAAAGCGCGATTTCTGCATGGGTATCAAGGGGGAAAGACCACCGGATTAGACTCGCTCTAACTAAAGGGAGTTCGTTTTTAATTCAACCGCGAGATAGTATTTCCCCACCACGGACGAATGCGCGCCTGGTTTGAAATTTCGGTACAACGACACATAGAGAAGGTGCGTCACCCCTCCGCCCGCAGCCCACATTTATTCTCATGACTTCCCGAAACAAGGGGATTCTTTCCCCGGAATTTCTGGTCCCCGCCATCGGCCTCCTGTTCGCCATCCTCGTGGTCGAACCCTTCTATCGCCTCGTCGTGCAGCCGCGCTCCGAGGAGATCCAGCTGCGGCAGCGGGTGATGTCCGCCCAGGGCGCCACGGCCTCGCGCTCCGACGAGATGCGCTCGGTCTTCATCATCATCAAGGACACCGAGCAGAAATGGGAGCTCATCTTCGCCCTGTGGGGCGGGATCATCCTCACGTACAAACTCATCCAGGTGCGCCGCGAGCGCCGGCTGTTCCGGCACGATTTCATCCGCATCCAGCCGGGCGAGCGCATCATTCCCGAGGACGCGCTCGACCGCTTCAAGGAGCTGCGCGCGACCGTGGACCGGGAGCCGCGCTGGCAGGGGCGGCTGCTGCCCGAGTGCATGCTGGCCGCGCTGCACCGCTTCCATGCGACCGCCTCCATCCAGGACGCCGCCAACGCGGTCAAGGAACGCGCCGAGCTCGCCGCGGACCGGCTCGACTCGTCGCTCTCGCTCGTGCGCTACATCTCGTGGGCGATTCCCGCGATCGGCTTCATCGGCACCGTGCGCGGCATCGGCCTCGCGCTTGCCTTCGCGGAGGACGCGATCAAGGGCGACATCTCGCCCGTCATCGAGGCGCTCGGCCTGGCCTTCAACTCCACCCTGGTCGCCCTGCTGATTTCGATGGTGCTGATGTATTTCATGCACGTGGTGCAGGTACGCCAGGAGGCCTTCGTGCTCGAGACGCAGACCTACTCGCGGGACAAGCTGATCGACGTGATGAAGGTGCCCGACCGCTCCGGGTCGGTGGAGTGGCCGGGCTTCGCGCACGCGGAGGGCGCGGCGCTCTCCTTCGGCCGGGCGGCGGAGGACATGTGGTTCGTGCAGCCGCGGCGCGTGGTGCACAATTTCTGGGCGCGGCTCTCGCATGAGCCCTCCACGCTCGCGCTCGGCAGCAAGCCGCCGTTCTCCTCCTCCGAACTCTCGTTCTTCTTCCTCCGGGAGTTCGCCGAGCGGCTGCGGCAGGCGGCCTCGCCGGTCGACCGCCTGGTCCTCGCGCTGCCGGGAAGCTATCTGAAGGACGCGGCGACCGAGGAGGAAAAGGTCGGCCTCATGCTCGGCATGGCCGGCGAACTGAAGCTGCCCCTCGCGGGCGCGATCGACCTCGCGTGCGCCGCATTGTGCGATCCGCGCGCCGGTGGCTTCAACCCCGGGCTTCCCGTCGTCGTGCTCGACCTCTGCCTCGATGGCGCGGACTTCACGCTCTTCACCGCGGGCGAACGCCTCGCCCGGAGCGATTTCCTGCACCTCCCGCAGGCCGGATATGCCCAGTTGCTCAAGCACCTCACCGGCACGATGGGCAACCGGTTCCTCCGCCACACCGCGTTCGACATTCTCGAGGATGGGCGGATCGAGCAGACCTTCTTCCGGCAGACGAAGGAGTTCCTGCTCAGCGACGCCGCCGAATTCCGCTTCCACATCAACACGGCCACCCGCGCCTATGAGATGGTGGCGAAGCGCGAGCAACTCACGGCCGACTCGACGGCGTTCCTCACCTCGCTCGTGCAGGGGCTGCAGTCCTTCCTCGAACGATCGCCGGACGCCTCGGATCCGTGCACCGTCGCGCTGACCGAGCGCGTCAGCCACGTACCGGGGCTGGAGGCGAGGCTGCGCGCCGCGGGCTTCACGCGGCTGCTCCGGCTGCCCCGCGGCGCCGCCGCGTGTGGCGCGGCCCGCATCGGCGCGGCGCGGCTGCTCGTGCCGGACGACCTGGCCGACGTGCCGGTGGAAACCTCCGTGCCGCTCGCGGACACGCGGCGCATCGTGAGCACCCAGTGGGACGCCCGGCTGCAGAAGCACCGCGAAGCGGGGCCGCGGCTCGCACCCACGCACGCCATCCTGGGCGGGATCGGCCACGCGCTGGCCCGTCATGCGCGCTTCACCATCGGCCTCGCCGAGCTCGGCGCGGACCTGCCGCTGCCGGACGCCTTCAGCGCCGCCGGCGACTGCGTCGTGCCGCTCGTGCACGACAGCGGCCGTCTTTGGTTCCTGGATACCGCCGGCCGGTCGGCCGCGCCCGCCGAGGGCGCCACCGGGCGGACCCCGGTCGAATCGGGCGATCGCCTCACCATCCGCTGCGGCAACGCGGCCGCCGAGGTGCTGTTCGCCCATTGTCCCGCCGCCAACGGCGCGCGGCACGAGGCCTGATCGCCGCAGCCCCTTCCCTCCATGGCGTCCCTGGCCCAGAAGCGACGGGAGACCGAGGTCTTCAGCATGTCGTTCCTCGACTGCATCTGCTG
>CALFZM010000011.1 GCA_937952235.1 uncultured Opitutia bacterium
TCGGGTGTCGTGTTGACGATGACGATGTTCTGGTTGCGGCCCTCCGGGGTATTCGTGCTGCTGGTACGGCCGGGGCCCCAGTAGCCGATCGCGCCGTCGGTGTCGATGAACAGCACCGACTGGTCCCGCAGGCTCGCACTGGTGAAATACGGGGGCAGCGTCGTCGCGGTGAAGGTGCCCGGCACCCGCACGCCGTTGAGCTTGGCCGAGGTGGTCACGGGATCCCACGTGGGCATGCCGGCCTTGATCCAGCCCGTGATGGCGTCCCGCGGCGGCGTGGTGTTGGGCCGGTTGCCGGTGATGTGATAGTAGAAATGCGACGCCGTCAGCGACGTGCGCTTGAACGGCTGGTAGCGGATCATCGCATTCAGCCGCTTGGTGTCCGTGCCCGAGGGCTTGCGCACGAACCCGTCGTGCTGGAAGACGGCGCTGCCGCGGACGGCGAGCTTCTGGCGGAGGAGCACGCGGTTCAGGTCGAGGTTGGCGCGGTAGCCGTCGAAGCTGTCCCAGCGCAGCCCGACCGTGGAGCGGTTGCGGCTGAGGTTGGCGGACGCCGGCGCCATGTTCACGGTGCCGGCGGCGTTGCCGAGCCCGAAGACGGTCGAGTTGGGCCCGCGGCTGATTTCGACGGCGTCGATCATGGACGGATCGATCGGCACGCGGCCGCTGGTCTCGAAGTTGGCGAACGACAGGTTGGCCGCGCCGACGCCGCGCACGCGGTTGGCGCCATTGGGATTGAGCGAATTGTCGGTGGGACTGGCGTTGCGATCGACCTCGAACTGCGTGTAGGTGCCGGTGCCCTCGGTGCTCGCCTCGTAGAGGAAGATATCGTTGATATCGAGCATCGCGAAGTCGGACATCTGCTCCTTGGTCACGACCGAGATCGACGAGGCGAGGTCCTCGACGCGCGAGTTGAGCCGCGTGCCGGACATCGTGGTCGACGCGTAGTAGCCGCGACCCTCGGACACGACCTCGAAGGGCGAGAGATGCACGGT
Organism: uncultured Opitutia bacterium; assembly: GCA_937952235.1. GTDB lineage: Bacteria > Verrucomicrobiota > Verrucomicrobiia > Opitutales > Opitutaceae > ER46. The sequence continues at coordinate 996 of CALFZM010000011.1, forward strand.
GCCGTCGCCGGCGGGCGGGTTGGTGACTGCGACCGGCGCCGCGACTTTGCGGTCCGCCTCCATCTTCTCGATCTCGGCGGGATCGAGCCGGCCGTTGCGGTTGGCGTCGTAGCGGGCGAGCGCGACGGGGTCGGTGGCGGGAACCTGGGCCAGGGCGGCGGCGCTGGCGGCCGCGAGGAGAGCAAACGCCATGCGCGGGCGCACGGCTGTCCGGGAGAGGGAATCCGACGACATAGGGCAGTTGGGGGCGTCGGCGGGATACCGGCGCGGGGGGTGCCGGCAGCATGAGGAGCGGCGGGGGAAAAGCTAACCGAAAATCGCCCGCGCCTCCGGCTCAACCCGCGCGGCGGGCGACCCGGAGGATCGCTTCCACGCTGCGCTCGACGTCGGCCTCCGTCGTCGCCCACGACGACACGCTGATCCGCATCGCCGTGCGCCCCTGCCAGACGGTGATCCCGGCCCAGCAGGTGCCATCGTCCTGCACGCCCTGGATCACGCGCTTCGTCCGCTCGGCGTCGCCGAAGGCGACCAGGACCTGGTTGAGCACCACCTCGTTGAGAATCTCGCAGCCGGCGGCGGCGAGGCGCGCGGCGAATTGCCGGGCCTGCGCGCAATTGCGCTCGATCATCGCGGCGACACCGGTCGCGCCGAGGGTGCGGAGCGCGGCCCAGACCTCGACGCCCCGGGCCCGGCGCGAGAGCTCCGGCGTGAAATCGCCCGGGTTGCGAAAGGCGGCGTCGGTGGGCAGGTACTCCGCGGTGATCGCCATCGCCGCCCGCAGGGCGTGGGGATCGCGGACGAAGGCCAGGCCGCAGTCGTAGGGAACGTTGAGCCACTTGTGCGCATCGGTGGCCCACGAGTCCGCCTCGCCGACGCCCGCGGTCAGGTGCGCGTGCGCCGGTGCTGCCGCGGCCCACAGGCCGAACGCCCCGTCGACGTGCACCCAGGCCCCGGCGTCGCGGGCGCGGCGGCAGACCTCGGCGACGGGGTCGCACGCTCCGGTGTTCACGTTTCCGAGTTGCACGCAGACGATCGTCGGACCGCTGAGGACGGGAAAATCCGCCATCCGCATCCGCCCCTGGCCGTCGACCGGGACCTTCACGACGCGGCTGCGGCCGAGGCCGAGCAGGCCGAGCGACTTGGTGACCGAGGGATGAGCCTCCGCACTGACGATCACCGTGACGGGTGGCGCGCCGAAGAGACCGTCGGCCTCGACGTTCCAGCCCGCATCGCGCAGCACGCGGTGTCGCGCGGCGGCGAGCCCGCAGAAATTGGCGACCGTCGCGCCGGTGACGAACGCGCCGCCCGCGCCATGCGGCAGGCGCAGCAGTTCGAGCAGCCAGCCGAGCGCGACCTGCTCGAGGAAGGCGGTGCCGGGCGTGGGCCGGTAGAGCCCGGTGTTCTGGTCCCATGCGCCCGCGAGCCAGTTGGCCGCGAGGGTCACGGGCAGCGAGCCGCCGATCACGAAGCCGAAGAACCGCCGTCCCGCCATCGCCGTGGTCGCCGGCGAGCCGAGTTCGTCGAGCTGCCGCAGCGTTTCGGCCGGATCGCGGGGCCCGGCGGGCAGCGGCTCGTCAAACCCGCGCAGGGCGGCCACCGCCCCGGGAGAGGGCGCCACCGCACGGTCATCGAGCGTTTGCAGGTAGCGCACCGCGCGGGCCGCCGCATCCTGAAGCAGGGATTCCATCCGACCACGGTGAAGGGTTTCGCCCCGCGGCACAACGCGGCGTTGGGTGTGCCGGCCGGGCACGGTCGCGGCGCGGAGCAACGACCCGGGCCCTTGACCCGGCCGCGACGCCGCTGGCAGCCTCGCGGCATGTTCACCCCACTCCGCCTCACCCTCGCCTGCGTCCTCGCCCTCCTTGTCGTCCTTCCCGCCGGAGCGGGGGCGGCCGACACCGGGAAGAAGAAGGCCGGCGCGGCGAAGCAGGAGGCGGAGCCTGCGCTGGTGTGGAAAGACGTCACCGCTTGGGGCGTCGAAGGCCGCGCGTTCGACGACCTGCCGCGGCAGGCGTGGTTCGACCGGTTTCCCGCGCAAGCGGAGGGTCGCGTCACGGATGCAGTATGGAACCTGAGCCGCGACAGCGCGGGCATGATGGTGCGGTTCAAGTCCGACGCCACCGTGATCTGGGCCGACTACACCCTGCGCAAGGAGCGGATGGCGGGCGCGAACATGACCGCGATCGGCGCGAGCGGGCTCGATCTCTACGCGCGCGACGAGCAGGGCCGCTGGCGCTGGGTCGGCGTCACCCGGCCGGACCGGAAGGCGGTGCGGCAGCAGATCATCGCGGGACTGAAGCCGGGCTTCCGGGAGTTCGCGGTGTACCTTCCGCTCTACAACGGCGTCGAGCGCCTCTCGCTCGGCGTGCCGCCCGGCGCGCGCTTCGAGCCGCTGCCGCCGCGGACGGACAAACCGATCGTTTTCTACGGGACTTCGATCACGCACGGCGCGAGCGCCTCCCGCCCCGGCATGGTGCACACCGCGATCCTTGGCCGCCGCTTCGACCGGCCCGTGATCAACCTGGGTTTCTCCGGCAACGGGCGGATGGACGAGGCGGTGGGCGACCTGCTCGTGCGGATCGACGCGGCGGTGTTCGTCATCGACTGCCTGCCCAACATGTCCGCCGACCTCGTGCGCCAGCGCTGCGTGCCGCTCGTGCGCCAGCTGCGCCAGGCTCGTCCGGATACGCCGATCGTCCTGGTGGAGGACCGGCGCAACACCAACGCGTGGATCCTGCCCGCCCGGAACCAGCACCACACCGACAATCACGCCGCCCTGCGCGAAGCCTACGCGGCGCTCCAGCGCGACGGCGTGAAGAACCTGCACTATATCGCGGGCGACGACCTGCTCGGCCACGATGCCGAGGGGGCGACCGACGGCTCGCACCCGAGCGACCTGGGATTCGTGCGCCAGGCCGACGTCTTCGAGCCCGTCCTCCGCCGCGCGCTGGCGCGCTGAAAGGCGGCCCAAGTGTGCGGGCGCGGAAGCGCGGGAAACCCCGGGCCGCACCGGGCGGCATGCGCTTCAATCCCGCGTGCGGGGCGGATTCGGGCTTGCGGGCCCGGTGGTCATTCCGTGGCGCGCCAGGAACGACTGCAGATCGTCAGGCAGCGGCGCGGCGAAAACCAGCGGCAGTCCGGCGGGCCGCAGGTCGATCTCGGCGCAGTGCAGGGCCTGTCGGGGCAGGAGCAGTTTCGTCGCGAGGTCGTCCGTCCAGCCGCGGTCGATGAAGTCGAGGTAGAGCCGCGCGTCCGGCCCGTAGATCTTGTCACCCACGAGCGCGTGCCCGAGCCACTGGGCGTGCGCGCGAATCTGGTGCTTGCGACCGGTGGTGGTCGCGACGCGCGCCAGCGTGAAGCCGCCGCCGGAAGCGACGGGCGTGAAACGGGTGAGCGCGGCCTGCCCCGTGCCGTCGGTGACGACCGCGGACTTCACGAAGACCGGGCTCGTCACGTCGTCGCCAAGCGGCTGCTCCACCGTGACCGGTGCGGCGAGCGTGCCCGTGAGGATCGCGAGGTACGCCTTGCCGATGCGGCGGTCCTGCATCGCGACCTGGAGGCGGCTCGCCATGCGCGCATCCTTGGCGAGCACGACGATGCCGCTCGTCTCGCGATCGAGCCGGAACACGAGGTGGACCGTCGGCAGCCCGGTGTATTCCCGCAGCGCTCCCACGAGGCTGGACCAGGGGCCGGCCTTGGACGGATGGCACACGACGTCGCCCGGCTTGTTCACGACCAGCAGCCGCTCGTCCTCGTGCACGATCCAGCCGGGGATTTCCTCCGGGGCGACGAGCCGGACCGGCCCCGCGCTGCGCGGCCGCCGCGGCCAGGCGCAGGCGCGCCGGGAAAAATCGTCCGCCGGCTGGGCGGCGCTGGATTCCGGTTCGCTCACGTCGCGGACGCCCCCGGCCGGCGGCGGGCCATCACACCGGCGGCGAGGCGGGCGCCCAGGGCCTTCGGGAGCCGGGCGACCAGGGTGGCATAGACGCTGTTCCAGAAACCGGGGACGACCTGGGCGCGGCCGGCGAAGAACGCCCGCAGGGCCACGGCTGCCACGCGGTCCGGCGTGAGCGTGAGGCGGGAGCCCGCCGGTTCACCCTTCGCGCCGGCGCGGGCGAAGAACGCCGTCGCGGTCGTGCCCGGACAGAGCGCGAGCACCGTCAGTCCACCCGCCCTGAGCTCGGTCCGCAACGCCAGCGACCAGTGCAGCACGAACGCCTTGGTGGCGGCGTAGGTCGCGGCGTACGGGGCGGGCACATACGCGAGGGTCGAGGCGACATTGATGATCCCGCCACCGCGGGCGCGCAGGTCGGGCAGCAGCAGGCCGGTGAGCTGGACGAGTCCGCGGATGTTGAGATCGACGAGGCCAAGCTCGGCGTCGAGGGGAAGCGAGGCGAAGTCACCGAAGGAGCCGCCGCCGCTGTTGTTGACCAGCAGGACCTTGCCGGCCGGCGCGGCGGCGAGCATCGCCCGCACGTCGCCGGAGGCGCGCGCGACGTCGGCCGGATGCGTCAGATCACAAGGGAAATGGTTCAAATTTTTTCCCAATAGGCTCGAAAAATTTTCATCCGGAGCGCGCCGGGATAGGTTGCAAACCCGCAGGTCCGGCTTCAGGTTCCCGACGAGCTGAATGAACGATTTTCCAATACCGGAAGATCCGCCCGTCACGATGACGGCCGTGTATGTTTGGAGCGCTTCGCGAAGCGAGGGCACGACGGTCGGAGGAGGATTCAGCAGTCGATTTTTCCACGGAGCCGGCAGGCAACTGCCGGCTCTTTTTCACCCGAAACCATACGCAGAAACATGAACAGCCAAAACCAAAGCGAACTCATCGTGTCCGGCATTCATCTCGAACTGACCCCGTCGCTCAAGACGTACGTCAGGGAAAAGGCCGCACGACTTTTTCGCCACTCGGAGCGCATCGTGCGTCTCCGGATTGAGCTGGAGTGCGACCGGAGCCCGGCCGCCGGCGTGCAGTTCACGGCCAAGGGTCACATCCAGATCCAGGGCCCGGATATGAATGCGTCCGTCCAGTCGGACGAGTGTCACAAGGCGGTCGCGCTGCTGGTCGACAAGCTCGACCGGATGCTGCAGCGACGCCACCAGTTGCATCGGGTGAAGCGCAATCACCCCCACGCGGTCGAGCTCCAGGCCGAGATTCCCAAAGCCTACGCGTAGTTCCCGCCCAGCGATTTTCCCCGCCCGCCGGTCGCCCCGGCGGGCTTTTTTTCGCCTGGACGACGCCGTTCAGCCCAAGGCGGCGGCCGCCCAGCCCGGCAGCGCGATCCGGCGGCCATGGAGATGCACGCGCAAGGCCGCCTCGAGCCACGGACGCGACGCGGTGCTCGCATGCACCTCGAGCGCGGAGCGGCCGCGGTCGTCCGCGACGATCACATAGCGCTCGATCGTGATCGCGATCGGCTCGGCTTCACCCAGCAGCTCACAGGCCACCTCGATTCGCCCGCGGCGGGAATCGACTCGCAGTTCGCGGACCGAGCCGTACGCCTTGATCGCGTCGTTCAGGTAGGCGCGGGCCGTGCGGCTGGTCATCAGGTCCTTGGCGGCGGCGATCATGGGGCAGGACCGTACGGAGCCCCGGACGAAACGCCAGCGCCCGGGGTCATGCCGCGGCGGGCGCGGCGTGCACGCGGACCGGCGTCGACTGGATCGCCTTGCGCAGGTCGTCATTGCGCACGGGCTTGGTGAGGAAGTCGTCCATGCCCGCGGCGTAACACTCGTCGCGATCGCTGGTGGAGGCGTTGGCCGTCATGGCGACGATTCGCGGACAGCTCGACGGGGCGGTGGCGGCGCGAATCTGCCGCGCGGCCTGGAGTCCGTCCATTTCCGGCATCTGCACATCCATGAGGATAAGGTCGTAGCGCTGCCGCGCGACGGCTTCGACCGCCTCGCGGCCATTGGCGGCGACATCGGCGCGATAGCCGAGGCGCTGGAGCATGAGCAGCGCGACGCGCTGGTTCACGGGATTGTCCTCCGCGACCAGGATGGCCAGCGGGTGCTCGGCGGCCACGGTCACCACATCGGAGGCCGCCGCGGCGCGCGGGTGCGTGCGGCCGTGAAGCACCTCGGAGCAGAGCTCGAGCAGCGCGCTCATCTTGACCGGCTTGCTGATGACGCCGGCGAGATTCAGCCCGTCGGGCAGGCGCGGCCCGCCCCACCGGGTGAGGAGAACGATCGGAAGCTGCGAGTCAGGACGGGCGCGGCGCAGGGCGGCGACGAACTCGGGCCCGGAGACTTCCGGCATGTCGGCGTCGACGAGCGCGAGGTCGAACGACGGCTCCTGGTCCAGCACCGCGAGGGCCTCGACGGCCGAGCCGGCCGAGCGCGGGACCATGCCCCACGTGACGAGCTGCTGGCTGAGGATGCGACCGCTCGTCGGGTTGTCGTCGACGACCAGCACGCGGCGGCCCGCCAGCGTGGAAGAGCGGAAGGAGGCGACGGACCGGGCTTCGGCCACCGGCGTGACCGGGATCTCGAAGGAAAAGGTGCTTCCCCTGCCCTGCGTGCTCTCGACCCAGATCCGCCCGCCGAGCAATTCGACGATGCGCTTGCAGATGGCAAGGCCGAGACCGGTGCCGCCGAACTGCCGGGTCGTCGACGCATCGACCTGGCTGAAGGTCTTGAAGAGCCGGTCCATGCGCTCGGCGGGAATCCCGATGCCGGAGTCGTGGACGGAAAACTTCAGCCGCACGCCGGCGTCGCTGCGGGCCGCGACCGAGACCGCGAGATAGACTTCGCCGTGCGTGGTGAACTTCACCGCGTTGCTCAGCAGGTTGACGAGGATCTGGCGCAGCCGGGTATCGTCGCTCTCGATCGACTCGGGCACCCCCGGATCCATCGAGCTCAGCAGGTCGATCCCCTTCTCCGTCGCGCGGCCTGCCATGACGTCGAGGGAAGACTCGATGCACTCGCGCAGGTCGAACGGGCGCCGCTCGAGGTCGAGGCGACCCGACTCGATCTTGGAGTAGTCGAGGATGTCGTTGAGCAGCCCGAGCAATCCGTCGCCGCTCGTGCGGATCGTCTCCGCGTACTCGCGCTGCTCCTTGGAGAGCTCGGTGCCGAGCAGCAGCCCGCTCATGCCGATGACGGCGTTGAGCGGCGTGCGGATCTCGTGGCTCATGTTGGCCAGGAACTCGGACTTGGCGACGGTGGCGGCCGCGGCCTCCTGCGCCAGCTGGTTGGCGCGGCCGAGCGCGTTCTCGAGCTGCCCGTTGAGCCGCTCGGCTTCGTCGCGCGCCCGCACGATCTCGAGCTGGGCGCGGCGCTCGGCGGTGACGTCCCAGTTGACTCCGACCATGCGCACGGGCCGGCCCGCGGGGTTGCGCTGGACGTGGGCGCTCGTGCGGACGATGCGCTCGTCGCCGTCCGGGCGGATGATGCGGAACGACGAGTTGAACGGCTTGCCGCCCTCGACGGCGTCGCGCCACTCCTGCTCGACGCGCGGGATGTCGTCCGGATGGAGCCGGTCGCGCCAGGCCTGGTAGGAACCGTCGAACTCGTGGGGCGTGAGGCCGTGCAGCTCGTGCATGCGGTTGTCCCAGACGATGCGTTTCTGGACGATGTCGAAATCCCAGATGCCGACCTGCGCCGCCTCGGTGGCGAGCTGGAGCCGCTCGGTGAGCGACTGGAACCGGAGCTCGATCGTCTTGCGCTCGGTGATGTCGAGCGAGCGGCCGACGAGCCGCACGACGTTCCCCACCGTGTCGCGGAGCGGCGTGAGGCGCGTGAGCCACCAGACGAGGCGCCCATGCACGAAGAACGGTTCCTCGTATTCGATCGGGCCGGGGGACTCCGTCCCGCGGCGGAAGCTGGAGCTGAGGCTGTCGGCCATCTCGGCCGGAATCAGCGGGATGAGCTCCCGCGGCGTGCGGCCGCGGATCTGCGGACTGTTGATGCCCGTCAGGCGCTCGTAGGCCGGGTTGATCTCGACGAAGCGGAAGTCGCCGCCGTTGGTGACGTCGACCACGAAGACGCCCAGGTCGACGCTGGAGAAGACACTCTGCAGCAGCACCCGGCTCTCCTCGTGCGCCTGCTCGGCGCGCTTGCGCTCCGTGACATCGGTGATGAAGCCCTGCCAGAGCACGGCGCCGTCGGCCTGGCGCTCGGGCAGCGCGGCGCCGGACACCCACCGCACCGTGCCGTCGGCGAAGCGCGTGCGATACTCGCATTCCCAGCGGGAGAGCGCCGCCGCGGAATGCTGGATCGAGTGCGCCACGCGTTCCACGTCCTCCGGATGGATGAGGTCCCAGATCGCGGACGAATCCTCCGCGACCTGGCTGGGTTCCATGCGATAGATCTGCCGGATGCCCTCGCTGGCGAAGGGGAAGCTGTGCCGGCCGTCGGGAGTCTGCTTGAACTGGAATACCATGCCCGGGACCTGCGACGCGATGTTGCTCAGGCGCGAGTCGAGCTCCCGCCGCCGTTCCTCCGCGAGACGCTGTTCGGTGACATCGCTGGCGATCGCGAGATAACCCGCGATCCGTCCGCGGCGGTCCCGCATCGGCGCCACGGATACGCGCACCGGCACGCGCCGGCCGTCGCGCCGGACGTAGGTCCAGTCGCGCTCCTCGGCCTCGGCGCCGGACTCGGCGCGGGCGACCAGCGCCCCGAAGCCGGACGGCACGGTCCGCCCGAGCTGACGCGAGAGTTCGGCGGCGCGGGCGCGCAGCTCGTCCGGCAGGTGGAAGGATTCGCAGCCCACCTGGCCCACCACATCCGCGGCCGCGTATCCGAGCAGGCGCTCGGCTCCCCGGCTGAACGCCGCCACCACGCCCCGGCTGTCGGTCGAGATGACGCAGTGCCCGGAGCCCGCGAGGAACCCGAGGTCGACGTGATCCCGCGCCGCCTGCCCCGGCCGGAATACCCGGGGCAGCGCCCAGGCCAGCGCGACCAGCGCCACGCCGGCGGTGACGGTCCCGAGGACCAGCGAGGCGGTGTCGATCGCGGGAAGAAACGCCTGGGCGACGACAGGCGCCGCCCAGACCAGCCCGGTCAGGCCAGCTCCCACCCCGAGCAGGATGCCGAAGGGTCTGAGATCGCGTTTAGGTGACATGAATGACTCCGCCGTCCCCGCCCGGGCAGGGAGGCCCGTGAAAAGATCGTCACTTCGGGGCGCGAGTTTAGGCCTAACCTCCCCCGAGCGCGGGACCCTGCCGGGGCCGCACCGCCGGTCACGCATTCCACATTGCGCTGCCCCGTTTCCGCCCCTACGCGTTTCAGCCCCTCATGTCGTTGGCAAACAAGCTGCACCGCGTACCTGCATGGACCGCCGCGTTTGCGGCCGCGCTGGGCGCGACCGTGCTGGCCGGCTGGGGATTGCGCTCGGACCCGCTGGCGCTCCTGCCCCTGAGCACGGGTCCGATGAAACCCGACGCGGCGCTCTGCCTCGCGTTGTGCGGGATGGCGCTGTGGTTCCAGGTCCGGGCGGGACCGGGACTGCGCCGGCTGGGAGTGGGCCTGGCGGGCGTCGCCTTCGTGCTCGCCGCGCTCGTGCTGCTGGTGCGGTGGTATCAACTCGACCTGGGCCTGCATCGGGCGCTCGCGGCGGTCCTGGGCCAGGAGGGTGAAGACGGGGCGCTGCGCATGTCGCTGCCTTCCGCGCTGCTGGTGGCCGGGTCCGCGGCCGCGCTGATCTTCCTGCCGCAGCGGGTCAGGCGGGAGTGCAGCCCGGTGTCCACGTGGCTGGCCACGTTCGTGATCGGCTTCGGGCTGGCCGGGCTGGTGGCGACCGGTTTCGCCGAGAGCACCGCCATCTCCCTTCAACTGCGCCAGTCGGCCCCGCTGTCGCTGAGCCTGATCATCCTGGCCACCGGCATCCTGCTCGCGCGCCCGGACGACCGGTCGGTCATGGTGGTCTTCGAACCGACGGCGGAGGGCGCGCTGGCCCGCCGCCTCCTCCTTTGGGTCACCCTCGTGCCGCCGCTCGGCGCCGTCGTGGCGGCCTGGCTGACGCGGCGCAACTACATCGGGCTTCCTGACGCCGTGGTCCTGTTCGCGGTCGTGACGATCGCCTCCGGCTTCGGCGTCGCGCTCTTCGCCGCCTCCGCGGCGGGGGCGCTCGGCGCGCGGCGCGAAGCCGAGGAGCGCGCGCGGCGGGAGCTGTCGACGCGCCTCGACGCGCAGGCCGCGCGGCTGCAGGCGGGCGCGGATCAGGAGACGCGGGCCCTCCGGGAGGAGAATGCGCGACTGCGCGCGACCGCGGCGGAACATGCGCTCGTCGCGCTGGCGTCGCGCAACACCGCCAATCCCGTCTTCATCACCGACGCGGACGGCCTGCTCGTGTGGATCAATGCCGCCTTCACCCGGCTCACGGGCTTTCCGGTCGAGGAGGTGCTGGGCCGCACGGCCGGCGACCTGCTCGTGGGTCCCGACACCGATCCGACCGCCCTCGCGGAGGCGCAGGATGCGGCCAAGCTCGGCCGGCCGTGCCGGGTCGAGATCCTCGGCTACACGAGGCAAAAGACGCCGTACTGGCAGTTGCTCGACGCCCAGCCGGTCCGGGATCCCTCCGGCCGGCTGACGCACCATGTCGTCCAGTTGACAGAAATCACCGGCCAGCGTGCGGACCGCCTGCGCCTGCAGCACCTGAACCACCGGCTCGAGCGCGCGGCCCGCGCCGCCGGCATCGGGGTGTGGGAATGGGACGTCGTCGCCCAGCGCAGCTTCTGGGACGAGCGGACGCGGGAGATCTACGGCGTGCGGCCCGAGGAGTTTCGCGGCACGCGCGAGGACTGGACGCTCCGGCTCCATCCCGACGAGCGCCAGCACGCGGTGGCGCGGGTCGTGGCCGCGATGGCCACCGGCGACCACTACGAGCACGAATTCCGGATCCTGCGCGCCAATGACGGGGCGGAGCGCATCGTGCAGACGCGCGGCATCGTGGAGCGGGACGCCTCGGGCCGGGTCCTGCGGATCATCGGCACCGAGCGCGACATCACCGCCGAGCGCGAAGCCACCGCCCGGGCGGCGGCCCTCACGGAGCGCCTGCACCTCGCCCTGCGTTCCACCAACTACGGCGTGTGGGAGGTCGATCTCGCGACCGGCCGGCGCCATTGGGACGACACCATCCTCGATCTCTTCGGCCTCTCCCGGGACGAGTTTGATCCCGACCGCCCGATGTGGCTCGAACGCGTGCATCCCGACGATCGCGCCCCGGCGGCGGAAAACATGCGCCGCGTCGTGGACGGCGAGCAGAAGGAGTACGGGATCGTCTTCCGCATCGTTCGCCCCGACGGGACGGTGCGCCACATCGAGTCGCAGGGCTACCTGCAGCGCGACGCGCGCGGCCGGCCGCTGCGCCTCGTCGGCCTCAGCCGCGACATCACGGCGCAGACGGAGCTGGAGGCGCGGCTGCACAAATCCGAGCAGCTCACGAACGAGGTCAGCCGCCTCGCGCGCATCGGCGGGTGGGAACTCGATCTCGCGGGGCGGCGCGTGATCTGGACCGACGGGACGCGGCGGATCCACGAAGTCGACGACGATTTCCAGCCGTCGCTGGAGAGCATGTGGCAGTTCTTTCCGCCGGAAGTGCAGCCGAAGGTGCAGGCGGCGTTCAACGAGGCCACGCCGGCGGCGCCGACCTTCGAGCTCGAGGTGCCGCTCCTGACCGCGCGCGGACGGCGGCGGCGCGTCCGGATCGTGGGCCACGGCGAGTTCCGCCAGGGGGTCGCGGTGAGCGTGCACGGCGCGATCCAGGACGTGACGTCCCACCACGAAGGCGAGGAGGCGAGGCGCCAGCTCGAGATGCAGCTCTTCCAGGCGCAGAAGATGGAGACCCTGGGCACCCTGGCCGGCGGCATCGCGCATGACTTCAACAACCTGCTCACCGGCATCATCGGGTACCAGGAGCTCGCCGCGGACACGCTGCCGGAAGATCACCCGTCGCGCTTCTGCCTCGACGAGGCCCGCAAGGCCAGCATGCGCGCCCGCTCGCTGGTCGAGCAGATCCTCACCTTCGGCCGGCAGACGCGCGGCGCGCAGCACGATCCGATCGAGCTCGCGCCGGTGGTCGACGAGGCCCGCCGTTTCCTGCGGTCGACGGTCCCGGCCAACATCTCGATCGAGGTGCAATGCGCGCCCGACTACGGGACGGTCGCGGCCGACGCCACGCAGATCCACCAGCTGATCCTGAACCTCGGCTCCAACGCTGCGCACGCCATGCGCGAGCACGGCGGCACGCTGCGGATCAGCCTCGAGCCGTGGGAGGTGAGCCCGGATCTCGCCGTCACGCTCGGCTCCACGCCCGCGGCCAGTTACGTCCGGCTCTCCGTCAGCGACACCGGCCACGGGATGGACGAGGCGACGCGACGCCGGATCTTCGACCCCTTCTTCACCACGAAGAGCACGCGCGAGGGTACGGGACTCGGGCTGGCCGTCGTGCACGGCATCGTGCGCGGACATCGCGGCGCGATCGACGTCGAGAGCGCACCCGGCCGCGGTGCGACCTTCCACATCTACCTGCCGGTCGTGGGCCGGGCCACGCCCGTCGCCGGCGCGGAAAAGAGCTCCGGGCCGCTCGGCGGCGGGGAATACGTCTGCGTCGTCGATGACGAGGAGGTCGTCGGCAACTGCACGCGGCTCGTGCTGGAGAACAAGGGCTACCGCACCCTGGTGTTCACCTCCGGCGAACAATGCCTCGAGGCCGTCCGCTCCAACCCGGGGCGCTGCACCGTGCTGGTGACCGACCAGACCATGCCCGGCATGCAGGGCACCGAGCTCGCCGCCGCGCTGCGCGAACGCACCCCCGGGCTGCCCGTCGTGATCATGTCCGGCTACTTCTCGAAAATCTCGCCCCAGGTGCTCGACACGCTGGGACAGGTCGAGCTGCTCGGAAAACCGTTCACCACCGACGAACTCCTGCACGCCGTGCACCGGGCGTTGCACCCCGCCGCCGGCCACCAAGAGGTTTGAAATGATCCCGCAGCTCGTCCTCCGCCGGGCGCCGCTGCGCCGGCGGCGTGGCTGCGACGGAACGCAGTCCGTCAAAATGGACGCGCTTCCTTGAAGCCGCGGAAGGATCGCGCCGGAACAGAAGTTGCGTCCATACGCCGGCTTTGTCTGGCTCGGAATTCGCCATGTCCACGCCCAAGCCGCCGCCCGCCCTGCCCCACCCGGATCTCGCCGAAGTGCTGCTGACCGACGAGCAGATCCGGGCCCGGATCAAGGGCATCGCGCGCGAGATCAAGGCGGTGTACGGCGATCGCGAGTTCACGATCATCTCGCTGATCAACGGCGCCGTGATGTTCACCGCGGACCTGATGCGCGAGATCGACAATCCCGTCCGGCTCGACTGCATCCGCGTCTCGAGCTACGGCGCGAAGACGAAGTCGATCGGGACGCCGCAGGTCATCTACAGCCTCACGCTCGACATCAAGGCGCGCGACGTGCTCGTGATCGACGACATCCTCGACACGGGCAAGACCCTCAAGCTCGTGAAGGAGCTCGTGCAGGAACTCCAGCCCGCGAGCTGCCGGACGTGCGTGCTGCTGGACAAAAAGGCGCGGCGCGAAGTGGAGCTCGAGGCGGACTTCGTCGGTTTCGAGATCCCGGACAAGTTCGTCGTCGGCTACGGCCTCGACTTCGCCGAGCGCTACCGGAACCTGCCGTGCATCGGCGTGCTCCGGCCCGACAAGCAGACGACGACGCCCTGGGCTGCCGGCTGAGCGACCCGCCGTCGCGCCGGGCTCAGTTGCGGCCCGGCTCCTCGGGCTCGTCCGCCAGCAGGCGCCACTCCGCGCCTTCCCGCCCCAACACGGTGCGCCAGAGGCTGTCGTCCTGGGCGTGCGTGAGCAGGTCCTCGGGCACGTCGGCCACCACCCAGGTGCGCAGGCGCATCTCGTTCTCCAGCTGCCCGGCCGACCAGCCGGAATAACCGAGGAAACCCCGCACGTGCGTGTCGTCCTCGGCGATCAACTGCTGCGCGCGGTCGGGCTCGATGCCGAAGTGCATCCGGAAGCCGTCGGGGCGGGTTTGCCATGCCGCCAGCATGAGTTGCTCCGGCTGCACCGGGCCGCCGGTGAAGAGCGGGACGCCGGCGAGCGGCCCGAGGGCGAAATCGCCACTGAGCTCGCCGAGCTTGCGCCCGACCGGCCGGTTCAGCACGACGCCCATCGCGCCCTCCGCGTTGTGCGCCGACATCAGGACCACGCTGCGCCTGAAATGGGGATCCTTCATGGCCGGGTGCGCGAGCAGGAGGGATCCGGCGAGGGTATCGCGGGAGGCTCGGTGAGGTTCGCGCATGGAGGGAGGGACCGGGACGCGGGCTCAGAGTTTCAGGACGGTGATCCCGGCTTCAGCCAGCAGCGGCGCCACCAGCGGATCGTTGCTGTAGTCGGACCGGTACCGGATCGCGGCGATACCGGAGGCCGCCAGGATCTTCGCGCAGTTGATGCACGGATAATGGGTCACGTAGGCGATGCAGCCCTCGACCGAGCTGCCCCGCCGCGCCGCGTCGGCGACGGCGTTCTGCTCCGCATGGACGGTCGCCTGCTCGTGGCCGTCGCGCAGGCGGGAGACGTGCGGCGTGCCCGGCAGGAACCCGTTGTAGCCGGCGGCGACGATCCGGTTGCGCCGTTCGCCCCCGGTCACGATCACGCAACCGACGCGCAGCCTCGCGCAGTTGGAGCGCGACGAGATCAGGACCGCCGTCGCCATGAAATACTCGTCCCACGATGGCCGGTGCGGGAAGTTGGCCGCGGCATCGGCGATCAGGTCGACCGGCAGCACCGGCACCGGCGGCACGGCCGGGGAATCCGGGATGGAGTTGGAAGGCGCGGAGGGGTTCATGGAACCGGACGAACACTGGACACCTTCGTGCCGCCGGGCAACTGTCGTCGCATCTTTAGCGCCCGCCGCATCACCGCCGACTGCTCCGCCATGCCCGTCCCTCTCGCCACCCTGGTCGATTACTGTGACCGCCGCACCCGCCGCGCCGCCTACCAGGACGCCCCGGGCGCCTGGAACGGCCTGCAGGTGGCCAACGGCGGCGAGGTGACGCGCATCGGCGCGGCGGTCGATGCGGGGGTGGTGCCGTTCCAGGCGGCGGTGGCGGCCGGCGTCGATTTCCTGGTCGTGCATCACGGGTTGTACTGGGACATGCCACGACCGCTGGTCGGGCCGATGTACCAGCGCGTGGCCACGCTGATCCAGGGCAACTGCGCCCTCTACTCCAGCCACCTGCCGCTCGACGGTCATCCGCAGCTCGGCAACAACGCCCTCCTGGCCCGCCAGCTCGGCCTGCGGCCGGGCCGTCCCTTCCTCGTGCGCGACGGCGAGGCCATCGGCTGCATCGCGCGCGCCCGGGGCGACCGGGCGGCGCTGCGGCGCAAGCTCGAGCAGAAGTACCGCCGGGTCGTCGCGATCGAATGCGGCCCGGAGGCGCCCGCCGCCATTGCGTTCTGCAGCGGGTCCGGCAACAGCGCGGTGCCGGAACTGCGCGCCGCGGGCGTCGACACCCTCGTCACGGGCGAGCTGCGCGAGGAGTGGTTCTCCTACGCGCAGGAGGCGAAGCTCAACCTCTACCTGTGCGGCCACTACGCCACCGAGGTGCACGGCGTCCAGGCGCTGGCCGCGGAACTGGCGCGGAAATTCCGGCTGCCCTGGGAGTTTCTGGCGACCGACAACCCGCTCTGACGGCGCCCGAAAGCAGCTTGGCATTCCCCGGCTTTTGCCGACGATTCGCCCGCTCCCCATGAAGAAGATCGCGATCCTCAACGGCCCCAACCTGGACCGGCTCGGCAAACGCGAGCCCGAGATCTACGGCCGCGCCACCCTGGCCGACCTCGAGGCGGGCCTGCGCGCGGAATTCGGCACGGTCGCCGCGCTCGACTTCCACCAGTCGGCCCACGAGGGCGCGCTGGTCGAGCGGATCGCGTCGTATGCGGATGCCCGATACGACGGACTCGTGATCAACCTCGGCGCGTACACGCACACGAGCGTCGCGCTGCGCGACGCGCTGATGGGCGCCCACCTGCCCACCATCGAGGTGCACATCTCGAACATCTACAAGCGGGAGGAGTTCCGGCACCGGTCGCTGTCCGCCCCCGCCTGCATCGCCGTGATCACCGGCCTGGGCTTCGAGGGCTACCACGCGGCCGTGCGGTTTCTCCTGAAGGCCTGAGTCCGGCGCGGCCGGAGCCCGACTCAGCGCCCGAGGCCCGGACGTCGGCTACCACCGCATCCACACCCACGCCCCGAGATGCAGCGTGGCGCACGCCGCCAGGGCGGCGGCCACGTCGTCGGCCACGACTCCCCAGCCGCCGGGCAGTCGCTGCAGGCCCGCGATGCCGAAGGGCTTCACGATGTCGAAAAGACGAAACAGCGCGAAGCCGGCGATCAGATAGGCCCACGACGGCGCGGCGGAGGGCAGAGCCTGCCAACCGAGAAAACAAAGCGGCATCACGATCACCTCGTCGAGCACCACCGCCCCGGGATCCTTTTGCCGGAGCCGGATTTCCGCCTCGCCGCACACGCCCACCGCCAGGTAGCAGCCGGCGAGGCTGACGAGCAACACCGCGCCGGCCGGAGCCCGCGGCAGGAGCACCGCGAAGTAGAGCAGGCCGGCGAGCGGCAGGCGCGGC
>CALFZM010000012.1 GCA_937952235.1 uncultured Opitutia bacterium
GCTCACGACCAGTCCGCGGCGATAGGTCGCGCCGCTGCGCACGTCTTCGATCGGGTTGAACTCCGCCTGCAGCGCCGCCTCGACCGCCGCCCCGGCTTCCGCGAGCGTCCGCCCCGCCAGCGCCGCCTCCGCACGCAGCGCCCGCCGCGGCCGATCGGCCACCCCGCCGTAGGCGAGGCGAACCTGCCGCACGACGCCCGCCGCATCGAGCTCGAGGAGGAACGCCGCCGCCACGATGCTGATGTCGAGTTCGCGGCGATGGGAGACCTTCTGGAAATCGACGCGTCGCGTCAGTCCTTCGCCCGCCGCGGCGCGGGGCAGCACGATCTCCCGGATGATCTCATCGGGTCGCAGCTGTGTCTTCCGGTAGCCGGTGAAGAAATCCGCCAGCGGCACCTGGCGTTCGCCGAGTTCGGCGGCGAGCACCAGGGAGGCGTCGAGGGTCAGGAGAACGGGCGCGCTGTCGCCGATCGGCGACGCCGTCGCGAGATTCCCGCCGAGCGTCGCGCGGTTCCGGATCTGCCGCGAGGCGAACACCGCGAGCATCTTCGCCAGCGACGGGAACTCCCCGCCCAGTGCCTCCTCGACCGCCGTGAGCGTCGCCGCGGCGCCGATCCGCCACTCCGCCGGCGTGGCGGCGATGCGGGTGAGCTCGGGCACGGCCTCGGTGGAGATGAGGAAGGGGAAGGGGCGGAACTTCTTGTTGAGCTCGACGCCGATCTCGGTGGCTCCCGCGACGAGCACCGCGGCAGGATGTCGCCGCCGCAGGGAGAGCAGCTCGGCCAGGGTGCCGGGCCGCAGGAAGCGTTCGCCCGCCTGTTCGTACGCGCACGCGGCAAGCGGCCCGATCGGATCTCCCGATCGCACCGCCGTCGTGCCCGCGCCGGCCGCCTTGCGGGCGGCGAGCGCGGCCAGGGCCGCATCCCGGATCGCACGATAGCCGGTGCAACGGCAGAGGTTGCCGCAGAGCTGGTCGTTGATACCCGCGGCCGCCGTCACGGCCGGACGGTGCCAGGCTTCGAAGAGCGACACGACGAAGCCCGGGGTACAGTAACCGCACTGCGACCCGTGGTGATCGACCATCGCCTGCTGCACCGGATGAAGCGCGGCGCCATCCGCGATGCCCTCGACCGTGACCACCTCGCGACCGGCGACCATCGGCAGCAGCGCGATGCAGCTGTTGATCGCGCGGAAGGTCGGTTCGCCACCGGGCGTGCGGTCGACGAGCGCCACGGAGCACGCCCCGCAGTCGCCTTCCGCACAGCCGCATTTGGTGCCGGTGCGCCCGGTCTGCCGCAGCCAATCGAGCAGCGTCGTGGTCGGCGGCGCGTCCACGACACGGACGCTCTCCCCGTTCAGGCGGAAGGCGAAGCCAGTGGCGGGAGGCTCCGGAGAAAGGCTCATGGTTCAGCGTACGTCGCAACTCCCGTGCCGGCCGGCACTCCGCCTACAATGCGGCCCGGTTGACGTCCTTGTAGTACAGATAGCTGGCCGGCGCCTTGCCCATCGCGACGAACCACTGCGGGCAATACGGCGCCATCCAGATCGCGTCGCCGGCCGCGACTGGATACCACGAGTCCTCGAGCCGGTACACGCCCTGTCCGGAGAGCATGAGCAGCCCGTGCTCCATGACGTGGGTCTCGACGAACGGCAGCGTCGCCCCCGGTTGATAGGTGAAGACGTTCATCGCGAGGTCGAAGCCCGGCTCCTCCGGCAGCAGGACCTGGAGCCGGGCATCCGGGTCACCGAGGAACGGCTGGCCGGGCACGTCGGCGGCGTGACCCACCACGGGTCGCGGCGCCGGCACGCCCTCCCGGGGCGCGAAGGTCTTTTGAAACAGCGTCACCCGCGTGCCCGCCTGCGGAGCGCTCAACGACCAGGCGGCCCCCGCGGGCGCAAAGAAGAATCCACCCGGGCCGCACTTCGTTTTCTGCCCTTCCAACGTGAGCGTCGCCGAGCCGTGCGCGAGATAACCGGCGGTCTCGTCCGCATCGCCGGCAAACTCCGCGCGGCCACCCCGCTGAAACGTCACGAGCAACTGGGCGAATCGCGCGCCCAGCGCCGGGTTGATCACGATCACGACGTCGGCGCCGGTGAAGCCGGGCACCTGGCTCTTCACGTGGCCGTCGGGTGCGATCAGCGCGTGGCGGGAGGCGACTCGGGTGCGGGTCTGGCCGAAGGGGGGATTCATAGCGGGGAGAATGGCGGCGGGCGGACGAGGCGGCGGCGGGTCACTTCTCCGGCCGCAGGAACCGGCCCGGCGGCGGCAGGTTGACAAGCCGGCCGCCGGAGAAGACGGCGTGGCCGCGCACGTAGGTGTCGGTCACGCGGGCGACGCTCCTTCGGCCGATGTACGCGCTGACGCGGTGCCGCGTCCAGAGGTCGTCGGCCTGGATCGTCCAGGGACGACCGAACTCCACCACGCAGAAGTCGGCATCGTGCCCCTCGGCGAGCGAGCCCTTGCGCGCGCCGAGCCGGAAGCGTCGTGCGACGTTGCGGGCGAGCACGGCGGAGAGACGCGGCAGATCCTGTGCGCGGGTCCTGGCCACGGCGGAGCAGAGCAGCGTGGCGCCGTGCTGGACGCCGCCGATGCCGCCCCAGTTCGCAAAGAAATCCGCCGACTCCTTGAGCCCGGGGGGCGACGGCGAGTGGTCTGAACCCACCGTGTGGATACGCCCGGCGCGCAATTCGCGCCACAGCCCGCGCCGGCGGCCCTCCTCCCGGATCGGCGGGGCGCACTTGGCCGGCGGGCCGATGCGCGCGACATCCCGGTCGTTCAGCAGCAGGTAATGCGGACACGTCTCCGCCGTCACGTCGACGCCCTGGTCGCGCGCCTCCGTGACGAGCGCCACGCCCTCCGGGCTGCTGACATGCACGACGTGCAGCGCGCACCCGGTCTCGCCCGCCAGCTCGGTCGCGACCCGGATCGCCTCGAGTTCGGCCTCGACGGGGCGCGAGGCGAGCCAGGCGGCGGCGTCGTGACGGCCGGCGGCCTGTTCCACCCCGGTGCAGCGGGCGACCAAGACCTGGTCCTCGGCATGCACCGCCACCGGCAGGCCCAGCGCCGCGGCCCGCTTCATGCCTTCGCGCAGCACCGCGGCGTCGACGCGCGGAAAGCTCGCGATGCCGCTGTCCGACATGAAGGCCTTGAACCCGATCGCACCGGCGTCGCGCAGCGAGGCGAGGCGGTCGAGGTTGCCCGGCGTGAGGCCGCCCCAGAGGGCGAAATCGACGCAGGAACGCTCCTCGCCGAGCGCGCGCTTCTCGCGCAGGTGCGCGGCGTCGAGCACCGGAGGCTCGGAGTTGAGCGGCATGTCGAAGAAGGTCGTGCCCCCGCCCGCCGCCAGCGCCGCGGAACCGGTGTCGAGGCCCTCCCATTCGGTCCGGCCCGGCTCGTTAAAATGCACGTGCGCGTCGATCACTCCGGGCAGGACGTGGCGGCCAGTCGCGTCGAGCTCGTTCGCCGCCGGGTCCGCGATCTCCGGCGCGATGCGCACGATGCGCCCGCCCGCGATCGCCAGGTCGGCACGCTGCATCCCCTCCGGGGTCACGACGAGACCGCCGCGGACGATGAGATCGAGCGCGCTGCTCATGGGGCGGAGGCGCGACGGCGTTCGCGCGCCGCGAGGCGGACGAGGAAGTCGACCAGCGCCGCGAGCGCGGCGGCGAGGTCGGCCGGCGTCGCGTGCTCGGCGGGATGATGACTCAGCCCGGCGCGGCAGCGGACAAACAGCATCGCCACCGGAGCGACGGCGGAAACGACGACGGCGTCGTGGCCCGCGCCGCTGACGAGCGCGGGCGCCCGCGACTGGACGGTGCCCACGCTGGCGGCGAGCAGCCGCGTGAGGACCGGATTGCACGCGACGGCGCGATGGTCCTGGGTCTTTTCCCACGTGACGCGCAGCCCGCGCCGCCGGGCGATCGCCCTCGCCTCGGCCAGCAGGTGCCCCAGCGCGGACCGCCGGGCGGCGTCGCGCGGGTGGCGCACGTCGAGCGAGAGCACGGCCTCGCCCGGAATGACGTTGGGTGCGCCGGGGCTGACCTGCAGGCTGCCGACCGTCGCGACGAGCGGTGCGCGCAGGCGGGCGGTGGACTCGACGAACCGGATGAACTCGGCGGCGCCGGCGAGCGCGTCGCGCCGGAGCGCCATCGGCGTGGTGCCGGCATGCCCGGCGCGTCCGCGCCAGGCGAGGCGGGCGCGGGACTGTCCGGCAATCGCGGATACGACGCCGAGCGCGAGCCGCTCCCGTTCGAGCACCGGTCCCTGTTCGATGTGCACCTCGACGTAACCCAGGGGGCGGGGGCCGGCGCGCCGCCGGGGACGCGCGGGAGAGCGTTCCACCGGAGGGGCCGGCGGCCGGCCGCGCCAGGCCGCAGCGGCGGCGCGCGCGGTCACACCGTCGGCATCCCGCGCGGCGAGATCGGCGGGCCGGAGCTGGCCGGTGAAGGCCTTGCTCCCCAGGTAGGCGCGAGCGAAGCGCACGCCTTCCTCCTCGGAGAAACCAAGGACCTCCACGGCGAAGGGCAGCCGCACGCCCCGGCGGCGCAGTTCGCCCAGCGCGGCGAGGGGCGCCAGCACGCCGAGCGCGCCGTCGAAGCGGCCGGCATCCCGCACCGTGTCGAGGTGGGAGCCCAGCCAGAGGGTCGGCGCGCGCGGGCCGGGGCCCGGCAGCCGGCCCGCGAGGTTTCCCATCGCGTCCTCGCGGACCGCCAGGCCGGCCTCCGTCATCCAGCGCGCGACGCGGTCGTTCGCCCGGCGCATTGCGGGCGAAAGGAACGTGCGGGTCAGCCGGCCGGGTTCGTCGGAGATCGTGCCGAGCTCGTCGAGCCAGCGCACCAGGGATTGGGCTGCGGCGCCGGGCATGTTCAACTTCCGCGGTAGGTGCTGTACGCCCAGGGCGTGACCAGCAGCGGCACGTGGTAGGAAGCGGCGGGATCCTCGAGGCGAAACGCAATCACCGGCTGGCCGAAGAATGTGTGGGCCACGCCCTGGGCGGAGAAGTACTCGCGGGCACGAAAGACGAGCTGGTAATCACCCGTCACGAGTTCGTGGTCCGAGAGCAGCGGGCCGTCGGTGCGCCCGTCCGCGTTGGTCGCGACCACCTTCAGTCGCCGGGGCGCCGGATCGAGGCGCCAGAGCTCGACCGTCATCCCGGCCGCGGGCGCACCGCGGGTCAGGTCGAGAACATGCGTGCTGAGCTTGGCGGGCATCGGTCCAGGCTGCCGGCGAAACCGGCGAATCACACGAAAAAACGCGCCATCGCCGGACGCGGAGCCGGAAGGGCGGCGCACGTTTCAGGCGGCGAGCACATCGTCCAGGCGGAGCCGGGCGATCCGCTCGATCTCGCCGAGCGCGGCGAGGAACTCCGCCGCCGGCGTCCGCTGCACGCGGGTGCGCATCGCATCCAGGATGGCCGCCTTGGCGTTCAAGCGGGCGCAGATGACAAAGGGGAAGCCGAAGCGCGCACGATAGGCCTCATTCAACTGCTGGAATTCGGCCAGCTCCGCGGCGTCCAGCCGGTCGAGCCCGGCGCCCGCCTGCTCACGATGGGACTCAGCTGTCAGCGCCTGCTGCCGCGCGAGCCGGCCGGCGAGATCAGGGTGAGCGCGGATGAGCGCGAGCTGCCGCGCGCGGGGCGCCGCCCGCAGGGTCGCGCACAGCTCCGCGTGGAGATGGCCGGCATCCCGAAAGGGCCGGCGCGCCCAGGTCTGCTCCGCGATCCACGGGGAGTGCTCGAACAGATGGCCGAGCGCCGCCGTGAACGCGGCCAGGTCCGAATCGTTGATCGTCTCGAGTCTCACGGGAGCAGTTCGTAGGCGGGGAGCGAGAGGAACTCGGCGAACTCGGCGCTGTTCACCAGCCGGACGAACAACTCCACGGCGGCGGGGAAATGGCCCCCGTCGTACCGGGTGTCGCCGTACTCGGCGCGGATGCGACCGAGTTCGTCGGCGAGCAGCGTCTCGTACAGCGCCGCCGTCACGGGACGGCCATCGTCCAGGCGCGCGCCGTATCGCCGCCACTGCCAGAGCTGCGCGCGGGAAATCTCGGACGTCGCGAGATCCTCCATCAGGTGATGGATGGGTTCCGCGCCCGAACCCCCGAGCCAGGCTTCGAGGTAGCGGATGCCCACGTGCAGGTTCCAGCGCACGCCCTGTTCCGTGATGGGGCCCCCGAGGGGCTCGAGCAGTTTCGCCGCCGTGATGGCGATGTCGTGCCGGACATGGAGCTGGTTGGCCCCGCGCATGTGCCGGCCGAAGGCGTCGAGGGCGGTCTGCACCAGCCCGGGGTGGGCGACCCAGGTGCCGTCGTGACCGTCGCGCGCCTCGCGCTCCTTGTCGGCGCGCACCTTGGCGAGCGCCGCCTCGTTGGCGACGGCATCGTGGCGGATGGGAATCTGCGCCGCCATTCCGCCCATCGCATACGCGCCGTGGCGATGGCAGACATTGATGACGTGCAGGGCGTACGCCCGCATGAACGGCACCGACATCGTGATGAGCCTGCGGTCGGGATAGACGTACTCCGGCCGATTGCGGAGTTTCTTCACGCAGCTGAAGATGTAGTCCCAGCGGCCGCAGTTCAGCCCGCTTGCGTGCTCGCGGAGCTCGTAGAGGATCTCCTCCGCCTCGAACGCTCCCGTGATCGTCTCGATCAGCACCGTGACGCGGATCGTGCCGCGCGGCAGGCCCAGCGCGGCCTGTGCGTGGAGAAAAACATCGTTCCACAGCCGCGCCTCGAGGTGGCTTTCGAGCTTCGGCAGGTAGAAGTACGGGCCGCTGCCGCGCACCAGCAGTTCGCGGGCGTTGTGGAAGAAATGCAGGCCCCAGTCGAAGAGGGAGGCCGGAACGCGGCGACCGCCGTGCCGCACGTGTTTCTCCTCGAGGTGCCAGCCGCGCGGCCGGACGACGAGGGTGGCGACAGTGGACTTCAGCGCGTAGTGTTTCCCCTCCGGTGACGTGTAGGTGAGGGTGCGGCGGACGGCGTCGTGAAGATTGATCTGGCCCTCGATCACGTTCTCCCACGTCGGCGCATTGGCGTCCTCGAGGTCGGCCATCCAGCACTGGGCGCCCGAGTTGAGCGCGTTGATCGCCATCTTGCGATCGACCGGACCGGTGATCTCCGTGCGGCGGTCAACGAGGTCGGGCGGCGGTGGCGGCACCTGCCAGTCCCCTTCGCGGATCGCCGCCGTTTCGGGCAGGAAATCCGGCAGCATGCCGGCGTCGATCGCACGCTGCCGCTCCTCGCGGCAGGCGAGCAGCGCGCGGCGTCGCTCGTCAAACCGGGCACAGAGATCGGCCACGAACCGGCAGGCGTCCGGAGTCAGGATCTCCGCGTAGCGGGGACCCAGCGGCGCGAGGATTTCAAGACCGCCCACGGAGGTGCTGCTCATGTGGATAGGGGAGCGGCGTTCCGGGTGAATCGCCACTCCGAAAAGTCGCTGACGGGAGCAGGGGTTATGCCATTGTCATCTCCTGGGGAGGCCGCAGGCTTCCGCGTGACGATGACCGCCACACCCGAACATTTCATGCGCGCGGCGATCCGCGAGGCCGAGTCCGGAATGCGCGACGGCCGCGGCGGCCCCTTCGGCTGTGTGATCGTGCGGAACGGGGCGATCATCGCCCGCGGCAGCAACCAGGTCACTTCCACCAACGATCCCACGGCGCACGCCGAGGTCACGGCGATCAGGGCCGCGTGTCGCTCGTTGCACACGTTCGCGCTGCCCGACTGCGAACTCTACACGAGCTGCGAGCCGTGTCCGATGTGCCTCGCCGCGACCTATTGGGCCCGCATCCCGGTGCTTTATTTCGGCAATACGCGGGCCGACGCGGCCGAGATCGGGTTCGATGACGACTTCATCTACCGGCAGATCCCGCTGCCTCCGGAGGAGCGTTCGCTGGCGATGCGGCCATTGCTGCGCGACGAAGCGCAGCCCGCGTTCCGCGAGTGGCAGGCCAAGGCGGATCGCGTGCGATACTAGATGCGAGCGGAGGCGGCCGATCCGCGCAGAAAGCACTGGCCTAAACCGGAGGCGCCGCCTTGCCTTCCCGCGCCATGCCTCACCCCGCTCGCCTGCTTGCCGCCGTCGTCGTCCTGCTTTTCCCCGCCGTCGCCCTGCCCGGCGCGGAGCCGGCGGTCGCGGGAACGGCGGCTGCCGTGGAATCGTCGGTGGTGAAGGTGTTTTCGACCATGCGGTTTCCCGACCCGTACCGGCCGTGGACGAAGTCCGGCCCGCGCGAGTCGACGGGGACGGGCGTGATCATCGAAGGCAACCGCATCCTGACCAACGCCCATGTCGTGCTCTACGCGAGCCAGGTGCAGGTGCAGGCAAACCAGTCGGGCGACAAGTTCTCCGCGACGGTGGAGTCGATCGCCCAGGGCATCGACCTCGCCGTGCTCAAGCTCGATGACGAGACCTTCTTCAAGGACCGCGTCCCGCTGCCTCGCGCGACCAAGCTGCCGGCGGTGAAGGACTCGGTGATGGTGTACGGCTTTCCGACGGGCGGCACCACGCTCTCGATCACGAAGGGCATCGTGTCGCGGATCGATTTCACGCTGTACAATTTTCCCACCTCGGGCCTGCGCATCCAGATCGACGCCGCCATCAATCCGGGCAACAGCGGCGGCCCCGCGGTGGACGGCGACCGGATGATCGGGCTTGCGTTCAGCCGGCTGGGGGGCGGCGACAACATCGGCTACATCATCCCGTGCGAGGAGATCGAGCTGTTCCTGCGCGACGTGGCCGACGGGAAGTACGACGGCAAACCGGCGCTGTTCGACGCGCTGCAGACGTTCGAAAATCCCGCGTTGCGACCGTTCCTGAAAGTCGGCCGGGAAGTCGCGGGCATGATCGTGACGGAGGTCGATGCGACCGATCCCGGCTATCCGCTGCAGCCTTGGGACATCATCACGAAGATCGGCGACACCCCGATCGACAACGAGGGCATGGTGCGCGTCGGCGACATCCGCGTCCGCTTCCAGTACATGTTGCAGAAGGTCACGCGCGGCGACCGCGTGCCGCTGACCATCGTGCGGGGCGGGAAGGAGCAGGCGGTCGAGGTGCCGGCGGCGCCACGCCGGCCGATGCTGATCCCGGATCTCGACGGCACCTACCC
>CALFZM010000013.1 GCA_937952235.1 uncultured Opitutia bacterium
GTCATCGTGCGCTGCCAGTTCAGCCATGTGGCCAAGGGCTGCGATTTCTCCGGCGCCAACGACTATTCGCAGGTCAAACTCGAGCAGTGTTCGTTCGGTGCCGGCGTGGTCTGGCCGCTGGACCTTCCTGCCGCCTTCGGCCAGGTATCGCTGCTGTCGCTCGAACTCAAGGCCACTCCCGTCCCCGGCTGGGCCGCGGACTACGCGGCGGCGGGATGGGCCGGGTATGGCCTCGCGCCCCTCACCGAGCAACTGACGGTCGCGTATGGGGAGGCGCTCGTCTTCTCCGTCAGCGCCATTGCCTCGCCGGAAGCCTCCTTCCAGTGGTACCGCAACGGTGTCGCGATCCCCGGTGGCGTGACCTACCGGCTCGATCTCGGGGTGGCCGACGCCGCCGATGCCGGCATCTATACCGTGGTCGCCACGAACCCGTTCGGCACCGCGACCAGCAACAGCGTGGAGGTCGTGCTCACCGGCCAGCCTCCGCCGCCCGACCCGACTCCCGTCGATCCCAATCCCATTCCGAACCCCATCCCCAATCCCGGCCCGAATCCGGTCCCGGTGGACGGCGCGGTGGCTTCGATCTTCGCGGTGCAGCCGTTGAGCCGGACCGTGTCGCCGGGCTCGATCGTGACGCTCGCCGTGTTTGCCACGGGCACGCCGACTCCAACTTATCAGTGGTACAAGGATGGCAGTGCCATCCCGGGCGCGCGGAGCGCCGCGCTGTCGCTGGTGTCATTCTCCGCCAATGACACCGGCACCTACCGGGCTGTCGCGGTCAACGCCGGCGGCACCGCCATCAGCGAGCCGGCCGTGCTGCAGCTCGTCGGGGCCGCACCGTTGAACATCGCGCCTTCGATCCTCCAGCATCCGGCCAGCGCGAGCGTTTCGGCGGGGAACCCCGTTTCGTTCTCGGTGGTGGCCTCCGGCGTGCCGGCTCCGAGCTACCAGTGGCAGAAGAACGGCAGCCCGATCCCCGGCGCCACCCATTCGGTCCTCTCCTTCACGGCCGTCACTTCCGCCGATGCCGCCGGCTATCGCGTGGTGGTCAGCAATGCGGCCGGTGCGGTGACCAGCAACTCTGCGACGCTCTCGGTGATCGAGGCGGCTCCGGTTCAGGTGGCCCCCGTGATCGCGCAGCAACCCGTCAACCTGACGGTCGATGCGGGCGGCTCCGCCACGTTCGCGGTGGTCGCGAGCGGCACGCCGGCCCCGGCGTACCGATGGGAAAAGGACGGTGTCGCGATTCCGGGTGCGGTGGGCCCATCGCTCACGCTCACGCCGGTGACGGCCGCCGATGCGGCCGACTATCGCGTCGTGGTCGCCAACGCCGCGGGATCCGTCACGAGCGCCACCGCCACGCTGACCGTGGTCCAGCCTTCGCCGTATTTCCTGCCGCCCGCCATCACGCTCCAGCCGGTCGCGGCGTCGGTGCTGACCGGCTCACCGGCGACCTTCACGGTGGCCGCCGTCGGCGATCCTACCCCGACCTATCAGTGGCAGAAAAATGGCGTGAACATCCCCGGCGCCACCTGGCCCGCGTTCACCGTGACCAATGTCATGACCAACGACGCCGGCACTTACCGGGTGATCGTGTCCAATGCCGCCGGTTCGGTCATCAGCCATGCCGTCGAGCTCGCGGTCATCCAGGCGCCATCGCCGTTCGGCGCGCCGACGATCTTCTATCCGCCGACCAGCCTTACGGTCGAGCGGGGCAAGACCGCGACCTTCGCCGTCGCCGCCACTGGAAATCCCATTCCGACCTACCAATGGCAGAAGAACGGCGCGAACATCCCCGGGGCCACCAGCGCCGCACTGTCCCTCTTCGCCGTCACGGCCGCGGACGCCGGCACCTACCGCGTGGTCATCTCGAACAGTGTCGGCAGCATCACGAGTCCGGACGCCGTGCTCACCGTCCTGTCGCCCGCAGGGTCCGTGGAGGCGGCCATCGTGACGGTCCCGGCGCCCCTCGTCTTCGATGACCTCAACCTGCGCAACGGCTATTCCTTCGTCTCCGCGACCTTCACCATTCCGGAGGGAGCCAGCCGCCGGGTTCTCGTGCGGGCGTTGGGGCCCTCGTACGCGGCGGTGGGTGGCAACACGGCACTCGCCGACCCGAAGCTCGACCTGTACCTGGGCACCGGCGGCCCCGCCCTGGCCAATGACAACTGGAGCGGCGATGCCGAGATCGCCCTCGCGGTCGCGCAGGTTGGCGGCTCGCCCTTCACGGGACCCGGCAGTCGCGACGCCGCCCTGATCGCGACGGCTCCGCCGGGCACGCACGTGGTGGTGATTTCGAGTGTCGGCGCGGTTACCGGCCACGTCCTCGCCGAAGTTTACCTGCTGCCGTGAGCGAGGGCTGACGTGAAGCCAGCGGCAGCGCGGCGGCCTCCGGCGGAGGGCGCCGCTCCGCTTCAAACCAGCCATGAGAACGGCCGCACTGGAAGGTGGAGCGGCTTGTCCTCAAGCCGCTGCGAACCGTTCCGTCGCACGTCAGCCGCCTGGGGACGGGCGGCTCCACCGCAACGGCCTGCGTCCGGCTCAGGACGCGAGTCGCAGCAGCACGGATGGCGCCACGCCCAACCCCAGCAGGAGGAGCGAGGTCACGAGCAGGGCCACCGCGGCCCCGGCCGGCACGGGGATCCGCTGTTGCGCGCCGGCTGACGGCGGCAGGACCAGCGCCTGCTTCAGGATGAGCAGATAATAGTACAGTCCGACCGCGCTCAGCGCGATCGCAAGCAGCGCGAGCCAGCCGGTCGGGCTGGCCAGCCCGTTGAGCTGCAAGGCCGCGGCAAAGACCGCGAACTTTCCAAAGAAGCCCGCGAGCGGCGGAATCCCCGCCAGCGACAGGATGAAGAGCAGCAGGGTGCCCGCCAGCAGCGGCGAGCGACGCTGCAGCCCCGCCAGGTCCGTCAGGTCGTGGCAGCGGCCGGCACGGTCCACCACCGCGATCACGGTGAAGGCGCCGACGGTCGCGAGTCCGTACGTTGCCGCATAGTAGACGAGCCGGGCCGGCCCGAATTGCCCGGCGGCGATCACGCCCAGCAGCAGCGCGCCGGCGTGGGCGATCGCCGAGTAGGCGAGCAGGCGCCGCACGTTGCTCTGCGCGAGCGCGGCCAGGTTGCCGAGCAGCAGCGACACGCCCGCGATCACCACGAGCACGGAGATCCAGCCCGGCGGAGCATCCGCGGCGGCACCCGCCGCGGGCGCCAGGCCCGCCCACAGCAAGCGCACGAAAAGCGCGAAGCCCGCCAGCTTGGAGGCGGAAGCGATGAGGGCCGCCGACGGAGCGGGCGCGCCCTGGTAGACATCCGGCGCCCAGAGGTGGAACGGCGCCGCCGCCGCCTTGTAGCCAAAGGCCACGACCACCATCACGAGCGCGACGACGAGCAGCGTGTTCGGCGGCAGACCGCGCAATTGCTGCGCGAGCGCCGGCAGCTCGATTGTGCCGGTGAGCCCGTAGAGCAGGCTGAAGCCGAAGAGTAGGAACGCCGCCGAGATGCCGCCGAAAAGGAAGTACTTCAATGCCGCCTCCGCCGATTCCGGCCGCGACTTGTCGAAGCCGGCCAGCACGTACAGCGAGAGGCTCGCCACCTCGAGGGCGAGGAAGGCCACGAGGAGCTGCTGTGCCGCCGCCATCAGCGTGAATCCCGCCGTCGCGAACAGCACGATGGCCACGTATTCCGCCGGATGCCGCAGCCGCACCACGCCCGGCAGGCCCACGAGGGTCAGGGCCGTGAGCCCGACGACGCCAACGCGCGCCGCCAGCGTGAGCGGATCGAGCATGAACACTCCGCCGAAGAGCGCGCCGCTCCGTCCGGGCTGGACCGCGCCCCACGCGGCCGCGGCCAGCGCCACCAGCCCGATCGACACCGCCGTCCGCAGTCGCGCGGCCGCGGTGCGGCCCCTCCCGGAGACGAGGTCCACGATCAGGAGCACGAGCGCCCCCGCCACGAGCGCGATCTCCGGTCGCAGCGCAAAAAGCAGGTCGCGGTAGTCGGGCGTCATGGCGTGCCTCCCTTCATCGCCGCCTGCAGGAGCGGCGACTGCAGCGCGGGCGTGATCCACTGCAGGAGGATGTCCGGCTTCAAGCCGACGTACACCGTCGCCCCCAGCAGCAGGAGCGTGCCCGCGCGTTCCGGCCAGGTGATCGGCTCGTAGTGGTGCGAGGCGGCCGGGACGGGAGCAACGGAGCGGTCGGTGGCCCCGAAGAATGCCACCTGGATCGCCTTGAGGGTGAAGGCCGCCGCCACCAGCACGCCACCCGCGGCGAACAGCGCCCACACGGGCTCCGTCTTCCAGGTGCCGATGAGGATCGTGAGCTCGGCCGGGAACCCGCTGAAACCCGGCATTCCCATCGAGGCGAGCCCGGCCAGCACGAAGGTGAGGGCGGCGAACGGCAGGCGCCGGTGCAGCGGCATGGCGCGCAGGTCGGAGAGCCGGCGCGTGTGCGTGCGCTCGTAGACCATCCGGCCCACCACCGCGAACAGCAGTCCCGCGATCACCCCGTGCGAGAACATCTGCAGCACCGCACCGCTGATCGCCTGCGGGTTGGCGGCGGCGAGCCCCAGCAGGACGAAGCCCATGTGGCTCACGCTCGAGTAGCCGATGACGAACTTGAAATCCTCCTGCATGAGCGCGACGAAGCCCGCGTACACGATCCCGCTCACCGCCAGCCATGCGATCGCCGGCTGCCAGACGGCGAAGCCGGACGGAAACAGCGGCAGGGCCACGCGCAGGCAGCCGTAGGCGCCGAGCTTCATCACGACGCCCGCCAGCAGCATCGAGGCCGCGGTCGGCGCCGCCACGTGGCCGGTCGGCGCCCAGGTGTGAAAAGGAAAGAGGCCCGCAAGGATCGCGAAGCCGAAGAACACCAGGCCAAACAGCGCGGTCTGCTGGCCGGGGGTGAAGGTCATCGCCGCGCGCGCGAGCTCCGCGAGCGCGAAGCTCTGCCCCCCGCCCAGCGCGAACGCCCAGAGCAGCCCGGCCAGGACCAGCGCGCTGCCGGCGAACGAATAGAGCACGAGCTTCATCGCGCCGTACTCGCGGTGGGTCGAACCCCAGTTCGCGATCAGGAAATATTTCGG
>CALFZM010000014.1 GCA_937952235.1 uncultured Opitutia bacterium
GAGCATGGGATCCTGGCTGCTGTATGGCCTCGGAGCCGAGACGCAGGACCTGCCTGGCTTCATCGTGCTGACGTCGGCGGGGAAGTTCGGGCTCCAACCCATCTCCGCGCGGCAGTGGTCGAGCGGCGTGCTGCCGAGCCGCTTCCAGGGCATCCAGTTCCAGTCGCGCGGCGACGCCGTGCATTACGTCGGCAATCCCGACGGCGTCTGCCAGAGCACGCAGCGCCAGGTCGTGGAGGAGATCAAGCGCCTGAACGGCTTCCTCGCCGAGGACCGGTTCGATCCGGAGATCGCCACGCGCATCGCGCAATACGAGATGGCCTTCAAGATGCAGACGAGCGTGCCCGAGCTCACCGACCTGAAGTCGGAGCCGCCGGCGATGTTGGAGCTCTACGGCATCAAGGAGCCGGGCGACGGCAGCTTCGCCTCCAACTGCCTGCTCGCGCGGCGCCTCGCCGAGCGCGGCGTGCGCATGATCCAGCTCTATCACCGCGCCTGGGATCATCACGGGCAGCTCGAGGAAGGCATGCGCTCCGGCGCGCGCGAGGTCGACCAGGCGACGGCCGCGTTGATCAAGGACCTCCGCCAGCGGGGCATGCTCGACGACACGCTCATCCTCTGGGGCGGCGAGTTTGGCCGCACGCCGATGGGGCAGGGCACCGGGCGCGATCATCACATTCTCGGCTTCAGCGTGTTCCTCGCCGGCGGCGGGGTGAAGGCGGGCACCGTGTACGGCGCGACCGACGAGCTCGGCTATCGCGCCGTCGAAAACGTCGTCAACGTGCACGATCTCCACGCCACCATGCTCGCGCTGCTGGGCATCGACCACGTGCGGCTCAACACGAAGTTCCAGGGCCTCGACGTGCGGCTCACCGGCGTCGCCGGCGAGCTCGTGCGCGGCATCATGGCCTAGGCGGACTGCGGAGCCCTCCCGGGCGGGAGATGGGAATTAGTCCGGGCGGGGGGTGAGGGTGGCGCCGTGCGTGAACCGCCCCCGGTCGGGACTGTCTGCCCCGGGATGAACTCGCATCATTTCATTCCCCTGCTCGGCGTCGCGCTCGGCGCCGCCGCGTTCGGCTCCGCCGGTTGCTCGCCCCGGAACGATCCACCGCCGGCCACCTCGTTTGCGGCGAGCGAGAGCCGCACGGCTACCACCGCCGCGTCTCGCCCGGCCGACAGCGTGGCCGAAGCCGTGGGTGTGCCGGGTGCGCCCGCCAACGTCGTGGCCGACAATGTCGCCGTCCGCTGGCCTGAGCTCGAGACGCTCACCTACGAGCGCCGCGGCGAATTCATGGCCGGCGTCCGCCGCATGGAGGCGGCCGTCGACCAGCAGATCGCGGAACTCAATGCCAAGCGCGCCACGATGGCCGAGGGCCAGCCAAAGCGCGACTGGGACGTCGCGATGAAGGAAATGAACGATGCCCGGAGCTATCTCCGCTCCGTCGGGGAGGAAGCTTCGTCTGCGTCGTCCGAGACGTGGGAACAGCAAAAGGACAAGGTCGGCACGGCGTGGAAGCGCGCCCAGGAGGCGTACGACAAGGTGAAGCGTTCCACGACGAGCTGAGGGGAATGACGCTGCCGTGGGTGGAGCCGCCTGTCCCAGGCGGCTGACGCGCGGTGGACCGGTCGCAGCGGCTTGAGGACAAGCTGCTCCACCCTTCAGTGCGGTTGTCCTCACGGCTGATTTGAAGGCCAACGGCATCGTCCCGGCTGAGCCGGAATGATGCCGTTGCGTTGGTGGAGCCGCCTGTCCCCAGGCGGCTGACGGTCGCAGCAGCTTGAGGACAAGCTGCTCCACCTTCAGCGCGGCCGTCGGGTGAAGGCCGCGGGCAAGGCAACGTGGAGGTCGTGCGCCACCCCCGTCCCCGGGGTGACTTGACAGAGGCGCAGCTTGACGCGGCGGAGAGCCCGCGTATCCCGGCAGAGCGACCGGCGACGCGACGGCGGCCTGACTCCCGCAGCGCGTGGCCGGTTGTCCCGGGTCCGGGGGACCGTATCTTCGGTCCGTCGGCCCGGCAACCTGCCTGTAAAACCCTCCACCATGAAACGCATCCTTGCCGGCGCGCTGTTGAGCGTCGTCGTACCCTTCGCGCCCGGTCTCCGGGCCCAGACCGGCGCCGCCGCGGCAAATCAGCCTTCCGGCGTGATCACGGGCCGCATCTACAATCCGAATACGGGCGAATACCTGCGCAACGCCCAGATCCGGATCGAGGAGACCGGCCAGACCGCGATCTCGGAAAGCGGCGGAGAATTCCGACTCGCGCCGGTGCCGGCGGGCCGCGCGACGCTGGTGGTGACCTACACGGGTTATCGCACCGCGACCGCGACGGTGAACGTCGCCGCGGGCGCCGCCGTGGCGCAGGATTTCAACCTCGTCAGCACGACCGACGCCGGCGCGACGGGCGAGACGATCAAGCTCGGCCAGTTCGTCGTCGCTTCCGAGCGCGAGGGCGCCGCGAAGGCGATCATGGACCAGCGGAATTCCATGAACATCACCAACACCGTCGCGTCCGATACCTTCGGCGACAACGCGGAGGGTAATGTCGGCGAGTTCCTCAAGCACCTGCCCGGCGTGGAACTCGACCTCTTCTATGGCGAGGTGCGCACCGTGCGGCTCGGCGGCTTGGGCTCCGAGTACACGTCGGTGACCATGGACGGCATCGCGCTGGCGTCCGTCGACGCCAACAACTCCGGCTCGGGCGCCGCGCGCTCGTTCACGATGGAGATGGCGTCGCTCAATTCGATGGAGTCGATCGAGGTCAACAAGACCATCAGCGCCGACGTCGACGCCAATGCCCCGGCGGGCACCATCAACCTGCGCACGAAGCGCGCTTTCGACCGCAGCGGCCGTCGCATCTCGTGGCAGGCCAATGTCACCGCCCACTCCGAGGCGATGACGTTCGGCTCCACCCGCGGGCCGGACGAGGACGGCACGAGCCGCAAGCTCCGCCCGGGCGGCATCTTCGAGTACTCCGACATCTTTCTCAACCGCCGGCTGGGCGTGGTGCTGAACATCAGCGAGTCCAATGTCTACCAGGAGGCGCTGATCACGTCGCAGGCCTACAGCACGGCGGTCACCGCCACGGATCAGCGGCCCCTCGTTCCGACGACGCTGAATTTCCAGTGGGCGCCGCGCTTCAACAAGCGCTTCGCCACGACGCTCACGGCGGATTACAAGATCAGCCGCGAGCTCAACGTCGGGCTCGGCCTCGTGTACAACTACGCCGACCTGTGGACGCCCCAGCGCACGGTCATCTTCAACTCGAGCACCGGCGCCCGTTCCCAGGTCGTCGGCGACGACCCGCTGCTCCGCTTCACCTCCGCCGCGAGCGGCACCGTCACCGTCAACCCGGTCGCCGTGGCGAAGATGGGCGAGACCTTCACCGTGCTGCCGCGCGTCGGTTACAAGCGCGGCAACCTCGAGCTCGAGGGCAAGTTCGCCTATTCCGACTCGACGAGCTGGTACAACCCCCTCGGCCGCCGTAATTCGATCCGGGATACCAACAGCCCGGTCGCCAACGGCATCACCTACCGGGCCGAGCGCTCTTCGCTGATGTCGACCGACTGGAAATTCACCCAGGTCGCGGGGCCCGACATCGCGAGCGGCTCCAGCTACACCAATCCCACGCTCACGGCCAACGACGGCCGCTTCGGCCGTACCGTGCTTTTCAGCGGCGAGGCGATCGGGACGTTGAAGACGAACCGCTTTCTGCCCGTCACCTGGAAAACCGGCGTGAAGACGCGCCAGCAGATCCAGAAGTTCGAGGACGACCAGCTCGCCAGGCGATTCGATTATGCTCCCGGAGGCACCGTGCCGGCGCGCGGCGCGTGGGATGCGTACCGTTCACCCTGGGAGTACTCGCTCGACATGACCGACGGCAGCACGGCTTCCGTGGGAGGCCGCACGGTCTTCATGCCGAACCTGCGCGCGATCGGCGATCTCTACCAGCAGAACCCGGGCTCGTTCCGCCAGAACTGGGGCACCAACGCCGACAACTTCTACCAGTCGTACGTCGCCCGCCGCCGCCGCTACTACGAGCAGATCGACGCCGCGTTCTTCATGGGGACGACCCAGTACAAGCGGGCCACGTTCCGCGCGGGCCTGCGTTGGGAAAACACCCTGACCGAGGCCAGCGAGGCCAACACCCGCACGCCCGCCGAAGTGCGGGCCGCCGGTTTCCCGGTCGCGGCCAACGGCGTCGCCACGACCATTCCCGGCATCGAATACCAGTTCCTGTCGCGACCGCGGGTGAACCGCACGGGCGAGTACGACAACCTCTTCCCGAGCGCCTCGTTCAAATACAATCTGCTGCGCAACCTCGATTTTCACTTCGGGTTCAGCTCGACGATCCGGCGCCCTTCGTACGTCAACCTCGCCGGCGTGTGGGTCATCAACGAGACCGCGCAGACCGTCACGCTGCCGAATCCCGGCCTGAAGCCCGAGACTTCGGACAACTTCGCCGCCCGGCTCGCGTATTTCTTCGAGCCGGTCGGCCAGCTCGCCGTGACGCTGACCGAGCGCAAGGTGACCGACCTGATCATCTCCGACCGTCTCTCCGCGCAGGAATTCGGCTACGGCGGCAACGACGAGCTCCAGGCCTACGAGTTCATCACGTTCGATAACAGCGCCGACCGGATCAAGATCCGGAGCATGGAGATCGAGTACAACCAGAGCCTCGCGTTCCTCGGTCAGATGTTCCGCCGGTTCCTCCTCCGCGGCAGCTACACGCGGCTCTATGCGGAGATTCCCCGCGCCAACCTCACGCCGCATCTCGCCTCGGGCGGGCTCAGTTATACTTACAATCGGTTCAACGTATACGCCAACTGGAACTGGTCCGACGATGTGAATACCAATCTCGCCGGCACCACCTACCGTCGCCATCGCACCAACATCGACGCGGGCGGCGGCTGGCGGTTGAACAACGTGTACAGCCTGTCCGTCAGCGTGCGGAACCTCACTGACCAGCCGTACATCAACATGCAGCGGTTCGTCACGGGACCCACGGCAATGACCCGGAACGAGAAGGTCGGGCAGTCGTGGACGTTCGCCGTGAAGGCGATGTATTGAGCCCGGCCCTCCTGGGAGC
>CALFZM010000015.1 GCA_937952235.1 uncultured Opitutia bacterium
CTGCCGTTGAACGCGCAGCGCTACGTCGGTGCGATGATGCGCAGCCTGCTGCAGGTCGCCTTCCAGGGGGAGCTCCATCCGGCCGTGGACCGGCTGCCCAACCTCCGTTATCTCGGCGTCGGACCGGAACCGTCGCAGATCATCAAGGACGTGCCCGCGACGGCGGAGCTGGTGAAGCTGGCCTGAACTGCGACTGCGGTCGGCACCGCCGCGCCGCCGCTACCCGGCGTCGGCGCCTTCGAGCCGGGCCATGACCTCGCCGAGCAGGTAGATCGAGCCCGTCACGACCACGACATCGTCGGGGCCGCCGGCGGTGCAGATGCCAGGCTGGGGAAACAACTGCGCGACCGTCGCGCGCTCGATGCGCCCGGCGAATTCCTCGGGCACCAGCGCCTCCAGTTCGGCGTGGGTGCACGCACGCGGCTGCTGCGGCACCACTAGGTGGATCTCCCGCGCGAAACGCGCGATCGTCGCCAGCAGCGGCGCCGCGCGCGCGGCGCCGAGCGCACCGGTGATCACGACCGGCCCGCGGCCGGACTCCTCGACGAGGTGCCGGAGATTGGCGGCGAGCACCTGCGCACCCTCGGGATTGTGGGAGGCGTCGAGGATCATCCGCCGCCCCCCGAACTGCACCCGCTGCCAGCGCCCGGGCCAGTCGACGTGGGTGAGCCCGTGCGCGATCGCGGCCTCGGTCACGCGCCAGGCCGGTCCGAGCTGGCGCGCGGCGAGCGTGGCCGTGGCCGCATTCCAGCGCTGGTAGTCGCCTTCGAGATTCGTCGTCGGATAGGCGGACAGATCCGGACCGAAGACCTCCGCGACCGACACCAGCGGCGCGCCCCGCGCGGCGGCGATCTGCCGGATCGCGGCCTCGGCCTCGGGCGGCATCAAGCCGATCACGACCGGACGCCCCGCTTTCACGATGCCGGCCTTCTCCCGGGCGATGCCGGCGATCTCGTGGCCGAGAAATTCGCAGTGATCGAGGCCGATGGAGGTGATGACACTCACCTCGGGCTCGACGACATTGGTGGCGTCGAGCCGGCCGCCGAGACCGACCTCGATGACGGCGATGTCGCAGCGGCGGCGCTGGAATTGCAGCAACGCCATCGCCGTCATGAACTCGAAGAAACTCGCGTGGTCGTCCGGTTCGTCGCGGGCCGCGCGCTCCGCCGCGGGTCGAAGCTCCCGCACGTAGGCGACGATCTCCTCCTCCGTGAGCATGTGGCGGTCGACCTGGACCCGTTCCCCGAGCTTCACGAGATGCGGCGACGTGTAGAGCCCCGTGTGCCAGCCCGCGGCGTGGAGGATGGCGTCGAGCATCGCGGAGACGGAGCCCTTGCCGTTGGTCCCCGCCACATGCACGCACCGCAGGCCGCGCTCGGGGTGGCCGAGGGCGGCGGACAACGCCCGCATCCGGTCCAGGCCAAATTTCGAGCCCCGCGCCTTCTGCGCGAAGAGGTACGCCGTGGTGGCTGCGTAAGCGGCCGCAATTTCGGGCGACGTCATGTCGGCAGCGGGCTCCACGGGCCGGCTCCGTCCGGGCTGGCATCGCCCCCGCCCGGCGACCGGCCCGGCGGCTTTCAGCCCAGCGTAGTCGCGCTGGTCGGCGCCGGCGGCGGTGCCACCTTGCGCCGAAGGTAGAGCGCGCTCAGCAACTCGTGAATCCGCTCGCGCATCTCCAGGCGGCTCACGATCTGGTCGACAAGGCCGTGCTTGAGCAGGAACTCGGCGGTCTGGAAACCCGGCGGGAGCGTCTGCTTCGTCGTGTCCTTGATCACGCGCGCGCCGGCGAAGCCCACGAGGGCACCCGGTTCGGCGAGGATGACGTCGCCCAAGGTCGCAAAACTGGCCGTCACGCCGCCCATCGTCGGGTGGGTGAGCACCGAGATGTAAGGCAGCCCGGCCTGCGCAAGGCGACCGAGCGCGGCACTGGTTTTCGCCATCTGCATCAGGGAGTAGATGCCTTCCTGCATGCGCGCGCCGCCGGAGGCGCTGAAGATGAGGCACGGAATCCGGCGGGAAAGCGCCCGCTCGATCGCGCGGGTGATCTTCTCGCCCGCCGCCGCACCCATCGCGCCGCCGCAGAACCGGAAATCCATCACGGCGACCGACACTTCGATCCCGAGGATCCGGCCGGTCCCGCAGACGACCGCCTCGGGCAGCCCGCTCTCCTTTTCGTAGCGCTTGATCCGCTCCGGATACGGTTGCGAGTCGACGAAACGCAGCGGATCGCTCGATTTCACCGCCGCATCCGCCTCGACAAAGGTGCCGGGATCGAAAAGGCGGGCGATGCGCGCCCGGGCGCCGATGGGAAAATGATGCCCGCTGCGCGGCACCACCATCTGGTTGTCCTCGACCTCCTTGTTGAAGACGATGTCCCCGGAGACGGGGTCCTTCGTGTAGAGGCCCTTCGGGATATCCTTCTTCCGGGCCTTGCGAACCGAATAGGTCGGTTTGTCAAAATGCATAGCGGTTCAACCGTGGCCGAAGGTGACGACGTCCAGATTCAGCGCACCCGCACCGCGCAGGGCGCGGGCACAGCTGTTGAGCGTGGAGCCGGTCGTGAAGACATCGTCGAGGAGAATGTAATGACGGGCGGGATTTAGGGAGGCGCCCCGGGCGAGTGCAAAGGCATTTTTGAGATTCGCCATCCGCTTGCGGCGGTCGAAAAACGTCTGCGTGGGCGTGTCCACCACGCGGCGCAGCAACGGCTCGATCCGCGTCGATCCCCCGGCCGCCCGGGCCAGCGCCTCCGCGAGCAGCCGCGCCTGGTTGTAGCCGCGCTCACGGGCTTTCCGCGGGTGCAGGGGGACCGGCACGATCGAGGCGTCGCGGACGGCATCGAGCACATGGGTCGCGCGGCGGAAGATCTCCGTCAGGTCCGCGAGCACGTAAAGCCCGCGGTGGTATTTCAACTCGATGACCAGCGAACGCGTCGGCCCGCGGAACAGCACCGCCGTGCGTCCCGTGCGGTAAGCCGGGTCGAGTCCGTCGCATTTCACGCACGACCGCTCGCCCGCCAGCACCCCATGGAACGGATGTCCGCAGGTGAGGCAGTGCGGGGGCCGCACCCAGGCGATCGTGCGGACGCAGCGCGGGCAAAGATGACGGAAGCCGGAGTCGCCCCGCACCGAGTCGGGCTCGACGAGTCCATGACAGTGCACGCAGCGCGGCGGAAACACGATCGCCGCGAGGCTCTCGCTCCAGAGGGTCCATGCCATGGGCGCCGACCCTGCGCGCGCCCGCGGGCGGGGCAAACCCGGCGGCCGCGAAAGCGCGGTACGCCAGGGTGACCGGCCGGCCCCTCGCGCACCTCGGGACGCGGGCGTCGTTCAGGAGCACAGGGAGCTCACGGAGGAACGGGGCACTTGGTTCGTCGACCGTAGCGCTGCCGGCCGCGGCGGCCGCGAGGGAGCGGCTCTCGGGGAGCGCAAGCAGCGCGTGGGTTTGAGCCCTGCCGGGAGCGTGCGTCCGCCCGCGGGATGTTGCCGAACCGCGCCGGATCAGAGGCCGGCGCCGGGCGTCGTGCGGGGTGCCTGTGAGGCTGGACGGACTCCACCGGGCGAGCCGTCTCCCTGCCCCGGCGGAGGGCTGCTGTTCGGTCCACCCGGCTGGCCGGTCGCGTCGGAGCGGGTGATGCCGGATTGCTGAGCCTGGACGATCTGCACCGTCGCTTCGCGCAAGGCTTCGGTCGCTTCGCTCGACATCGGCGCGGACTCCGGCGCACCGGGGCCGGCTCCGGGACCGGGAGCGAAGCTGACGACGACGGCGCGCGTGTTGGGATCGATCTGCGCGGTGAGCGCCACCTCGCGCCCGACCGGGACCGGGATCTCGGTCAGCCCGAAGTTGGTGGTGCCCTGGTAAACGACCACGCCTTCGGCGGTGCTCAGTTGGAAATTGAAAGCCTGCCCGTTGCCCGTCGGCCGGTACACGATGCGGAACGTCGTGCCGCGGATGCCGGCGGCGCCGGCGGGCGTGCTGACGGAGAACGTCGAACCCTCGGCGTGGTTCAGCGTCTTCACATTGCCCCCGACTTCGCCGAACTCGAGCCGGAGGTTGGTCTTCGATTTCGTCGGCTCGCGCGACAGTGGGCCGACGTTGGGAATATCGTCCGCCAGCGGATCCATCAGGAATTCCTTGATCTCGAGCCGCGAGCTCGCGCCGACGCGGACCGTGGAACCGTTGGCGAACACGAGCACGACGCTCGACTCCCCGGCGCCCGTCACGATCGCGTGGTCCTGCTGCAGCGTGTCGCCATTGCGCAGCGGGGTTTCGCTCTGGGTGGCGAGGACCAGCTTCCGCACGTCGCCGCGGACATTGCTGGCCTTGATGACCCCCGCGACCATCGTCGAGGGAGCAGTCGCGGCAGCAGCTTGCGACGGCCCCAAGGCCCAAGCGAGAACGCCCCAGACGAGGGCCAGGAACGTACGGCGGGAAAGTCTCATCGGCGAAGGTGATTGCCTGACGGCAGCGGACCCAATTTCGCCCGTAATGCTTCCGCCGGGGCATTTCCAGGGTCAAGGGATAAACAAGTTCCAATAGCACGGAGTGCGTCGTCGCGGCCGTCCGTAGTGCGCGACAGGTGCGCTGCGTAGTAGTACCACCCGGCGGGCAAGCGTGGCGCGAGCGCGAGCGCCCGCTCGAACGCATGCCGGGCGTCCGCGGTGCGCGCCTGCAGGTCGAGGGCGACGCCGAGGCGCAGCCAGAACTCCGCCACGACCTCCGACCGGGCGAGCGCCGCGCGCGCGGCCGCCTCGGCGGCCGGTCCAAGCGCCGCCGCGCGTTCGGGAAAGAGGAAAGCCTCGAACGCCCGCGCCGCCGACAACCCGGCCCAGGCTCCCGCATGCTCCGGCGCGAGCTCCGCCGCCGCCGCCAGCTCGGAGGCAGCCTGCGCGACCAGGGGGGCCACCGCCGCGGTCGGTGCCGCACTTCCGCGGTTGGCGCGCTCGAGACGCTCGAGCCCCCGTTGGGCGAGCCCGTCCGCCTGCTGGCTGCGCCAAGCCACGCAGGTCAGCGCGATGCAGCCCACCCCTATCGCCAGCCAGCCGGCCTGCCGGGCCCGGCCGGGTTGCCCACCGGCAACGGTCGACGCTACCGGACGGAGCGCGAGTGCGGACACGATCGCAGCCGAGAGCGTGAGCGCCGGCAGGCGCAGGTGGAATTCCACGAACAGGTGCAGGGCGAACGCGAGGACGCCCACGCCCAAACCGATCCGCACGCTTCGCGCGGCGAGTGAGGAACGGCGCTCCCGGGGTGACTCTGCCGGGACCTGGCGTCGCCACTGCCAGGCCAGCAGGCCGGCGCCCGCAAGAAACGCCGCGAGGCCGGCGACGCCGAGGTCGGAAAGCAGGTTGAGGTAGTCGTTGTGGACCCACTGCGGATCGTCGATGAAACCTGCCGGGCGGTGACGCTCGAAGAACACGTTGAAGCTGCCCGCTCCGGTGCCCAGCAGCGGTTGTTCGCTCCAAAGCCGCCAGGCGGCCCGCCAAAGCGTCGGTCGGCTCAGTTCACCTTGATCGAGCACCAGCCGCACGTGCTGCACACCGCGAAGCTGGCCG
>CALFZM010000016.1 GCA_937952235.1 uncultured Opitutia bacterium
GAGCCGGTGGGCGAGGGCGGGCGTGAGGCCGGCCACCGGCGTGCCGGCCACGGCGATGGTGCCGGCGTCGGGCTGGTGCGCGCCGGTCACGATCTTGATGAGCGTGCTCTTGCCCGCGCCATTCTCTCCCAGCAGCGCGTGCACCTCGCCCGCCGCGAGGTCGAAGTCCACCCCGCGCAGGGCCCGGGCGCCGCCGAACGACTTGGCGACGTGCCGCAGGGCGAGCAGGGAAGGGGTCATGCGGAGGGGAGCGGTTGTCATGGCCCCTCGTTCCGGCGCTCGCCAGCGGAAAAGGTCGGGGCGGGACTGTCAGACGAGTTTGCGCCGGCGGCGGGCGATTCCGGGCGCGCTCAGGAGGGCGGCGCCGCCGCCCGCAGCGGCGCCAGGTCGGGATCGGTGGCGGCGAGTTCCTTGAAGCCGGGGTCGAGCGCGATCGCGCGGTCGACGCGATCGCGCGCCGCGGCGAGGTCGCCGCGCTGGCACGCGTAACAGCCGAGATTGAACTGGATCGTCGGCTCGGCGGGATGCCGGATCTCCGCCTCACGCAGGATCTCCTCCGCGGCCGCGAGCGATACGCTCCGCCGGGCGGCGTAGGCCCAGGTGATCCAATGCCCCGCCTCGTCCGGCTCGAGTCGCGCCAGCCTTCCGGCCAGCTCGCTCACCGCGGGCCATTGCGCCTGCCCGTGCAGCGCGGCGACGCGGAGCGAGAGCACCTCTGTCCGTTCCGCATCCGGGCCCTCGATACACGCCAGCTCCGCCGCCGCCTCGGCGGCGAGGCCCAGGGCAAGATAGCCGCGGGCGTGGGCGATCCGGCGGTGGAGGAACACGGTGCGGGCGCGGCGCGGCTTCAGGCCGACGGAGGCTGGCCGTGGTGG
The DNA here is from genome assembly GCA_937952235.1 of uncultured Opitutia bacterium. GTDB lineage: Bacteria > Verrucomicrobiota > Verrucomicrobiia > Opitutales > Opitutaceae > ER46. The sequence continues at coordinate 876 of CALFZM010000016.1, forward strand.
GCGGCGTGGGCCGCGTACGCGGCGGTGTCGGCCAGCATCGCGTCGAGCGTCGCGGCCAGCGGCTCCAGCCGCACCAGCCCGGAGAACACCGCCTTGTCGCCGATCGGATCGGTGAGGACGAACGCCGGGCGCTGGTCGATGCGGTGGGAAAGAAACTCGCGCGTGCTGGCATCGACGCGCGCCTGCACGGCCGGGGAGGCGGCGGCGGCCTGCACCTGCGCGGCGGTGAAACGACCGCCCCCGGCCGCGGCCGCGACCGCGGCGGCGGTGGCGGCGTCGCCGATCCGGCGTCCTTCCCGCAGGGCGGCGTGCGCCAGGGCGAGGCGGACCTCGTCGCCGGTGCAGCCGAAATCGCGGGCCGCCTCGGCCATGAGGTTGGGCGCGGCGTAGCGTCCCTGCCGCTCCGGCTCGAGCCAGCCCGAGTGGAGCATGGTGCCCGCGTGCATCACGGTGCCGCCGCTGCGACGGTAGAACCAGTCGCACTGCGCGGCGGAGACGGGAAAGCTCTCCGGCGGCATCAACGCGATGCGCCACTCGAACGCGACACGGCCCTCGTAGCGCCGCTTCAGCTCGGACCAGACGGGCTCGACCCAGTGGCACCAGGATGAGAGGACCTCGAGGTAGTACGTGACCTGCATGCCGGCATACGGGGGGGCCGGGCGGGCGGCGTCAACCGGGGAGCGGCCGGCGCCGTCCCACCCTCACTTCTTCGTCTCGCCGCCGAAGAAGCTCTTGATCGCCTCGCCGATCTGCTTCGCGTTCTCGAGCGCCGAGGCACCGGACGTGCCGCCAAGGGTGCCGAGCGCGCGCGTCGAGGCGGTGACGACGCTGGCGGTCAGGCTGCGCAGGATGGCGAATCCGAGCTGTGCCGGCGTGAGGCCGCCTTCCTTCACGCCGAGCTCGACCAGCGAGATTTCGGGCAGGGGAATCGTGAGGATCCGCGCGCCGGCGGAGAGATTCACCGTGGCCTCGTTCAACACGAGCCGGCGCACGATGAGCCGGACGGGCTTGTCGTCGGGCGACTGCGCCGGGGGCGCCTTGGCATCGTCCCCCTTGCCGAGCGCAGCCTCCACGTTCTTGAGCAGGTCGCTGATGTTGCTCGCGACGATCTTGGTCTCGTAGTTCACGACCAGGTCGCGGATCACAAGCTCCTCGACCTCCACCACCGGGTCGAACACCGACAGCGGCCGCACCCTCATCTGCACGCGGCCGACGCGCAGCGCCGGGTTTTCGCTCCAGCCGGGGGGATTGCCGATGCGGAGGTTGTCCAGCGAACCCTGGCCCGACAGCGGCGCCAGCGTCGCGTCCTCGAGCGAAACGGGCGCCTGGAGGATCTGGGGACCGATGCGGAGGAGGGCGCGCTCGACCAGGCTGCCGCACGCGTAGATGGCCACGAGATAGGCGAGCGCCAGCAGGATCAGCAGGCCGGAAAAAATATAGGCGATGGTCTGTTTCATGGGAGGCGGCGGAGGGCCACGGTGCGCCGGAAGGTTCCGACCTGCAAGCGCGGCCGCGGTGCGCGGAATTTCCGCTTGTCAGAGCCGTCCGCGGCCCGACGCTTGCCCCCAAACCGTCCACCCGTCCCACCCATGGCCCAAGCCTACACGGAAGCCAGCATCAAGACCCTTTCCTCGCTCGAGCACATCCGCCTGCGCCCCGGGATGTACATCGGCCGGCTCGGCAACGGCGCCCATGCCGAGGACGGCATCTACGTGCTGCTCAAGGAGACGATCGACAATTGCATCGACGAATTCACCATGGGTCACGGTCGCCGGATCGAGGTCGAGCTCACGGAGCGCACGCTCCGGGTGCGCGACTACGGCCGCGGCATCCCGCTGGGCAAGCTCATCGACTGCGTGTCGATCATCAACACCGGCGCGAAGTACGACAGCGAGACCTTCCAGAAATCCGTCGGCCTGAACGGCGTCGGCCAGAAGGCCGTCAACGCGCTCTCCCTCTCGTACCGTGCGCAGGCGTTTCGCGAAGGCCAGACCAAGCTGGTCGAGTTCGAACAGGGCCGCCTGCGCAAGGACCACAAGGTGGCGAAGTCCGATGAGCGCAACGGCACCCTGATCGAGTTTACTCCGGACGAGCAGCTCTTCGGCCGCGACTTCCGGTTCCGCCCCGAGTTCATCGAGGACATGCTGTGGAATTACGCCTTCCTGAACCGGGGGCTCACGCTCACGCTCAACGGCAAGCCGTTCAAGTCGGAGCACGGCCTGCGCGACCTGCTGCAGAAGAATCTCAGCGGCGAACCGCTCTATCCGATCATCCACCTCGAGGGCGAGGACATCGAGGTCGCCTTCACCCACGGCGCGCATTACGGCGAGGAATACTACTCCTTCGTCAACGGCCAGCACACGACGATGGGCGGCACGCACCTCTCGGCCTTCCGTGAGGCCCTGACGGATACGGTGCGCAATTTCTTCAAGCGGGAATATGACGCCGCGGACATCCGCCAGTCGATCGACGCCGCGATCGCGGTGCGCGTGATGGAGCCGGTGTTCGAGTCGCAGACCAAGACCAAGCTCGGTTCCGCCAGCGTCGGCCCCAGCGGTCCGAGCCTGAAGGAGTTCGTCGGCAAGTTCCTGCAGCAGTCGCTCGACGTCTTCCTGCACAAGAACAAGGAGACCGCCGAGGCGATCCGGACGAAGATCGAGGAGAGCGAGCGCGAACGGAAGGAGCTGGCCGGCATCCGGAACCTCGCCCGCGAGCGCGCGAAGAAGGCGTCGCTGCACAACAAGAAGCTGCGCGACTGCCGGCTGCACCTCGGCGACCGCAGCGAGCGGGCGGAACAGAGCACCCTCTTCATCGTCGAGGGCGACTCCGCCGCCGGCTCGCTCACCGCCACGCGCGACGTGCAGACGCAGGCGGTGTTCGCGCTGAAGGGGAAGCCGCTCAACACCTACGGACTCTCGAAGAAGGTGATCTACGAGAACGAGGAGTTCCACCTCCTCCAGTCCGCGCTCAACGTCGAGGACGGCCTCGACGGCCTGCGCTACAACAAGATCGTCATCGCCACCGATGCCGACGTCGACGGCATGCACATCCGGCTGCTGCTGATTTCGTTCTTCCTGCAGTATTTCCCGGACCTGATCCGCCACGGCCACCTCTTCATCCTCGAGACCCCGCTCTTCCGCGTCCGCAACAAGAAGGAGACGGTCTACTGCTACTCCGAGGACGAGAAGCAGGCGGCGGTGGCGAAGCTCGGCGCGAGCCACGAGATCACGCGCTTCAAGGGCCTGGGCGAGATCTCCGCGGGCGAGTTCAAGGACTTCATCGGCGAGAACATCCGCCTCGAGCCCGTGACGTTGAACCACCTGCACAACAGCGACGAACTGCTCTCGTTCTTCATGGGCAAGAACACACCGGAGCGGCAGGACTTCATCATCTCGAATCTCCGCGTCGAAAAGGACCTCGTCGAGGCGTGATCGCGCCCGCGGCAACG
>CALFZM010000017.1 GCA_937952235.1 uncultured Opitutia bacterium
GGCAGCAACCGGCCCCGCCACCGCGAGGCAGGCGAGGAGGAGTGCGACCGCGACGAGACGATTACAGAAGCTCATCGATGCGCAGCCTCCTGCCGTCCTGGGTCACCAGCGCCGGCACATGGCGGATGCCGAGCTTGTCGGTCAGGGTTCCCTGCTGGTCGTAGAACACCGGGCGCTTCCAGCGGCGCATCAGTTCGAGGTAGGAGCCGCCGGTCAGAATCACTTTCACCTTGCCGCCGCGCTCGTCGAGGATGTTTCTGGCGCGACCGACCTGCGTGGCGTCGCGCGCATCGATGAAGAGAAGCGCCTTCGAGAGCGATACCGTGTCGAGCGGATTGACCTTGGTTCCTGGCGCGACGATCACCTTGCCCTCCGCATCGGCGATGGCGTAGGGCACGACGATGCTCGGGTCGTAGTAGAAGCTGCGCGCTCTGGTGGTCTTGGTTATTTTCGCGACGGGTGCGGGCTGCTCGATGCCGCGCTTCACATTGGCTTGCGTCTCGCGTTGAATGCGGGCGAGCACCCCGCTTGCCTCGGCTTGGCGCAGTTTCGAAAGAATCACTTCGAGGAGACTGGGCTCGGCGATCGAATACACCGGGCCGATGACGCCAAGGTCCTGCGCGTGGGCGGCGAACGAGAACAGCATCGCGGCGGCGACGAGTGCCGTGCGGGCGTGACGGACGGCCTGACGCCAAAGTTCAGAAGAGCGCATAGGCACGTCCGATGATCTGTTCTTCGGAAACCCAACCCGTCAGCCGGTAGCGCGAATCGAGGCTGTCCGGGTGTGGCGCGCGCACGTAGTAGCGGCCGGCGGGCAGTACCCCGGTGGTGCCGAGTTCGAGCGGCACGCCCTGACGGCTCACGGTCTTGGCCTGCCCGACATGCGTGCCGTTGACGAAGTAATCCCGCTCCACGCGCGTGACGGTATCGCCTGCCATGCCGCCGACCACCTTCACGAAGGTGACGCCGGCTGGGTACGGCCCACCGCCCAGCCAGCGGAATGCGATGTACTCCCCGCGCTGCGGCAGCTCGCCTTTGTGGATCAGGAAGAATCGGTAGGGCAGGCTGGGCGAGGCGTTCAGGCCGAAGCCGTAGTGCGCCTGAAAGACGGCTGCGGCGACGATCAGCAGCAGGTACGCGATTCCCCAGCGGCGGAGGTGCTTGCCAAGTCTTTCACGGAAGGAATCGCGATCGAACCGGTCGATGAAGGGATGGTGAAGGAACAGGTAACGCATCGCGCCACCTACAGTCCCAGGCGCCGGCGTACTTCCGGCGTGAGATCGGGAAGCAACGGCGCCGGGCCGACAACGGCTCCACGCGCGAGGATGAGGCAGCGGCACTCGTCGGGGAGTGACTGGATCAGGCGGGTCACCTCAAGGCCGAATGCGGCTGCCCGCTTCAGTGCCACGGCGCGGTCCTCATCGGTGGAGTCGCGCTTCACCAACACCGTGGCGACCTGGGTTTCCTTCAACCGATACAGCTCACCCACATCGAGAACCGCGACTGGAGGCATTTTCACAGGCGCGAACCACAGCGCGTAGGCGCCGATAAGAACGGCGCTCAAGAGCGCGTTGGTGAGGATCAGAATCGCGGCGATTCTGACGTTCACGCCACGCTCCGGTCGCGCAACACGGCATCAATCGCCTGCGAGACAGTCATCCCAGCGGCTCGCTTTTCGTTGATAGCGTTGAAATCCTCGGCGCGGCTGGAAAAGAGGAGCAGGCTGTAGGGATCGACGATCAGCCGGCCGATGCCGTTGCCGACTGGCGAATGGATGAAGATCTCCGAATACGCGCCGTGCTCGGTACGCAGAGATTGCAAGAGCCGCTTCATCGCGTCGTCCATCGTAAGCTGGCCGAGCTTGTCCATCATCTCGATGGATTCCGTTTTCTGGCGCAGCAGGAACATCCAGTCGGAGTTGTCGAGTGCCGCCTTGGCCGCCGGGTTCCGGTAGTAGTCGTCCACGCCTTGCGTCGCCGACATGAAGGCGCCCTTGTACTTGCGCGCCCGGCGGTAGCCCGCCTCGATGAACTCGGCGGTCGCGCCGCCGGAGAGCAGGTCCCAGGCCTCGTCGATGATGACGATCTTCTTGCGCTCGCGGCTGAAATACATCTCGCGGGTGATGCGGTACATCATGATCAGCAGCACCACGGTCTGCAGGTCCTTCTTCGCCTTCAATTCCTCAAGTTCGAGGACGATGAAGTCGGCGCTGAAGTCGATGGTTGCGTCGGACTCAAAGTACTTGCCGTAGGCGCCGTCAACGGTGTAGGGGTGCAGCATCGCCGCGAGATCCTTCAGCCGCCGGTCGGAGTCAGCGCTTTCCTCGTCGAGCCGGCCGGTCGCGAGCAGGTCGTGGACGTCGGACACCCGCATGGCATTGCCCTTGGCCTTCCAGACCTTCTTGATCGCCGCCCCGAGCGTGGAGTACTGGAATCCGTCCAGCGGCTCGCGCGGTGAAACCATCTGGGCGAGCAGCGGCTGCAGAAGTTCCATGTCCTCGTCGATGTCCTGAACGAGGGTGAATGGGTTCAGCGACAACGCCGCGTTCTCGGTGAACTCGATGAAACTGCCGCCGAAGTGGCGGCAGGCCTTCTCGTAGGATCGGCCCACGTCGATGATCCAGACGCGGGCGCCGGTGCCCAGATACGCGGCGGCGATCTCATTCAGCAGCAGCGACTTTCCGGAACCAGACGTGCCAGCGATCGCGACGTTGTAGTTGCCTGCCGGGTTGTCGTAGACATCGAGTTGCATGACCTGACCGCGGCGGCCTCCAAAGAGGAGCACTGGCGTTCCGGTGCCCTGCCACTCGGCGATCAAGGGCGAGAGGTGCACGGCGTTGGAGGAGGTCTTCGTGGTCACGCGCTTCATGCGCTTCAGATCCGCGTGGAAGGGTGCGGAGAGCGTCATGGGCAGTGACCCGATCAGTGCCTGCGTCATCATCATGGTGTCGTTGGTCAGCTCGAACCCGCGCGCCCGGAAGATCGACCGCGCCGCCTGCTCGGCACGGGTGATCTCATCGGAGGGGGCGAACAGCGCGACTTGGTGCACTAGGTCGACGAGCTGCTGGCCGTCGTCCATCGCCTTCAACACGATGTCCCAGTCGGCCTTGCGCTCCTGCAGGTCGGGGAGAAAGCGCGCCATGTAGCTCGTGGCGTTGGTGGTGGCGCGCGCGGCCTTGAGGAAGGCCCAGTTGCGCGTCGCCTCAGGATCGAGCACGTGCACACCGAGCGTCAGCATGAAGGGGCAGGGGTACTGGAGGGTGCTCTGGTACAGGTCGCCGATCAGGCTTCCCATGTTCCAGAGCGCAAAGCGCGGCGGAAACGAGCGCACCGACAGAAGCCGCAGTTCACTCTTGCTTGCCTCGGCCGGGTTGTAGAGGTCGATGCCGGTCTGCCGGATCCGCATGCGGGTTGCGCGATCGATGACCTGGTCGCGAAGCTCCCTTCCCTCGTCGTAGGTGAGTGCAAGACCGTCGCCCGTCTGGCGATGGGGGTCGATCAGCGCGGACACCCAGTTGACGAGGTCGCTTGCACTCCACGCCCGCGACGGAAATCCCGCCGCGTGCAAGGTCGCCCGGGCACTGTCGCGCAGGAGCAGCAGATCGTCGAGACGCGCGAGGTCCTCGGGGTTGCCAGGGATCGAAATGCTCACCACCAACCGGAAATCCCGGAACAGGTAACTCTGCGCGGGCAGGAGCGATGCCCGGCTGCCGACGAGGTAGTGCTCGACCCGCCGCCGCGCCATCGTGCGGTGGATGTTGGCGTGCCGTCCGGCGCGTCCCAGGCTCGCGAATTCCGGTACGTCGTCGTCGGACCGGCGCAGCCCGGCGTAGCGCGCGAGCGAGCCGCGAATGGCGGGGCTCGCAAAGAGATGGAACTGGATGCCGGTGCCGGGCGGCGCGGCGGCATAGAGCGCGGTGAGGACGCGCGTCATTTCCTCGTCGGCGCCGGACTGGGGCCGCACTTCCAGGCAGAATCCCAGCGAATCGCGATTCACGAACACCTGACGGTCGTCGAGGTACGCGCGATAAGGCAGCCACTCCGAAAACGCAGCCGCATCCTGGGCTGAAACGGCAGACTCCCCCTGCGATCGGGGAACGAGGTCCGATGCCTTCGCGCCAGTGAGCGCGGATTCGAGATCGTCGAGCAGGGTGCGCAGCACGGTTCAAGGCTCCATGGGTGCGGACCCGGAGGACCCGCCCCCGGGCGGCAACGGGAAGCGTGTCGGGGCGGGCGGCGTTTCGCTCGGTGCCTTCGCGGGGGCGGGTTCCTGGATGACGGGAGCTACCGGAGGTGCCACTCCATCCACGCGGTTGCGTGACACCGGCCGCACATGTTCGATGAGCCAGCGTCCGGTATCGACGACCATGTGAACCAGCGCCTCTTCGTGGAGATCGCCGTCGGCGTCCTCCCAAGGCGCGATCCAGAGTCTCAGCACGCGCGGATTGGACCGGATGGAGCTGCTCGACTCTGGGGCGGGCCTGCCGGGGGCGATCGACGTTGCGCCATAGATAGCGGGGGCGGCCGGGGGCGACTTCTTCTCGCTTGGCTTCGGCGCTTTTGGCATGCCCTGAGTCGTGTTCGCATAGACACCGGAGACCGAAGTACACATCGCGCCTTCGGGTGCCTTGCAGGCGTAGCCGTCAGCACCGCCGACGCCCGACAGGGTCGATGCGCAGCCGGAGAGCGCCAGGGCGAAGAGAAGCGGCGGGGCGACCGCAGTTCGACTCATCGCTCCGCGATTCATCGCTGCCTTTTTCACCTTACTCCGCCCTTCACCGACACGGGACCTTCGGCGCTCGCCGTGGAGCGCGCAAGCCACGCCTCGATCTGCGCATTGCTGGCGGCGCCGGGAAGCACGCGACCGTCCGCAGCGACGAGAGTAGGCGTGCCGGAGATGCCAAGGCGATCGCCGAGGGCGACGTTGCGATCGACGGGGTGCGGGCATTCCTTCGCCGAGATCTTCTCGTCGCGCCACATCAGGGCGTGCCAGGCGGCGACCCGGTCCTTCGAGCACCAGACGGAAATCGCCTTGCTCCGCGCGTCGGGATGGATCGATGCGATCGGCATGAGGAAGGTGTAGATCGTGAGGTCGGTGAGGCTCTTCATCTCCGCTTCGAGCCTGCGGCAGTAGGGGCAGTCGGGGTCGCTGAAAATGGCGAGCGTGCGGCTGCCTGAGCCGCGCACTTCTTTCACCGCGTCGGCCAGAGGCAGGGACGAGAACTCGATGCGCGCGAGGGAATCCTTGCGCTCCGCCGTGAGGTCGCGCTGGGCTTTCATGTCGTAGAGGTGGCCGAACAGGAAGTACTGGCCGGTCTCATCGACGTAGGCGAGGTTCGCGCCCATGACGACCTCGAACACGCCGGGCCACTGCGTACTGTTCACCGCGCCGAAGCGCGTGGCGGGATAGAGCGCCTGCAGGCGTTCGGCCATCGTGGTCGTCGTCGGCGCACCGGTCTGCGCCGCGGTCGGAAGTGAAAATGCCGCGCCGAGGAGACAAAGGCACAGCGCGCTGCGTAGTCTATTGATCGTCATCGTCGTTTCTCCTTAGGTTTTGTGTGCGTTCGCTGAGCTGCGGGAACTCCTCGCGATCCTGGGCCGCCGCGTCGAGCGAACCCTGCAAGGAGATACCTTGCGTGATCACCACATCGACCGTGCGCCCGGCGTCCACTTCGATCACGGGGAACACTTTTTCCGCGAGGCTGATGTAGTACTGGGCGAGCCGGTCCAGAGCGCGGCCGACGCCGGTGCCGAACCCGGCTTCGAATTGCTTGCCGGGATCGACGGTGGTCGTCGCACCGAGCGGCGAGATGGACATCGTGGACGAGCTTTGCTGGAAGGCGTGACCGATGCCGCTGGCCACGCCAGCGAGCAGCGCATTCGCGAGGAGCTGTCCCTGTTTCGATACCAGTCGTCCACGCATGCCGGCTTTGCCGTCTTCACCCGCCACGTAGCCCTTGATCGGGACATCGATGGCGGTACCGTCGCGCGTGACGCACGAAAGTGATTCCGTCCGGATGTAGGCACGCTCCGAACTCACGTCGCCATAGCCCGCGCCGACCACGAAGCATTCCTTGATCCGCGAGCGGAAGTGGTTGGGCAGCACCGCGTTGTCCACGAGGCGCAGCAGAACCGGTTGCGGGTTGCGCTGCGACTGTCCGCCGGTGGGCGCATCGAGGCCGCCCAACAGGATCGCGCGGGTGAATGCGCCGCTCGGGATGTAGCGGCGGGAGTCCCGCGGCTGCGAATTCGCCTTGGTCGGGTCCGCCGGTGTCTTTCCGGCTTTCGCGATCGCTCCGTCGGCGAGGGCCACGCTCACGATGCCCGACGGCGCGATCGGACTGCTGCCCATGGCGGGCGCGGCAGGAGAGGCGAAGCTCGGGATCGTTCCCGGTCGTGGCGGCGGGGGTGGTG
>CALFZM010000018.1 GCA_937952235.1 uncultured Opitutia bacterium
AAGTCGAACGACACGATCGTGTGCACCGAGAGCACGAGCGGCGTGGAGATGCCGGCCAGGATCAGGTACGCCATCTCATAGTTGCTCCAGTGGCGGTTCGAACCCCGCCAGCCCATCGCGAAGAACCCGTAGAGGGCCGAACGGAGCTTGTTGCCCGCGGCGAAGAACCGGTCGCGCAGCACCGCGAGGTCGGGGATGAGGCCGACGTACCAGAAGAGCACGGAGACCGTGCCGTAGGTCGAGACCGCGAACACGTCCCACTCGAGCGGCGAACGGAAATTCTGCCAGATCGCGTTGGAGTTCGGGATCGGGAACAGGTACCAGGCGTACCACACGCGACCGACGTGGAAGACCGGGAAGATCGCGGCGCAAACCACCGCGAAGATCGTCATCGCCTCGGCGGCGCGGTTGATCGACGTGCGCCACCGCTGGCGCAGCAGGCAGAGGATCGCGGAAATCAGCGTGCCGGCGTGGCCGATGCCGATCCAGAAGACGAAGTTGACGATGTCCCACGCCCAGTTGACCGGGTTGGCGTGACCCCAGACACCGACGCCGGTGGCCACGAGGTAGGTGATGCCGCCCACCGTGAAGGAGGCGACGAAGCAGGCGAGGATGAAGCAAACCCACCACCAGGCGGGCGTCTTTCCCTCGATGATCCCGCAGATCTTGTCGGTGATCCAGGAGAAGCTCCGGTTGTTTTCGACAAGGACCGCGCGCGGCAGCAACGCGGGCTTGACCTCGCGGAGTATCGCCGGCCCGTCGGCAGCATGTTCAGCGGCGTGACCCATTAGCGAAGTCCTCCGGATAAGCGTTTACCGAGCGTCGTCATCTCAATGCGCCCCTTTCTTTTCCGCCTTGGGGGCGGCATGGCCGTGACCGTGGTCGTCGTGGGACGGCGGCACGTTCTTCCGCTCGTACTCCACGCGACTGAGCGGCTGGGCCCGGTAGTCGGGCATCTGCGGGTTGGGATTGCGCAGCTTGCCGAGGTACGTGGTGCGCGGACGGATGTTCAGGTAGCCGAGCAGCGAGTAATCCTGCTCGCGCGCCTTCGCCTTCGCGACCGCGCTCTCGGTGTCGAGGATGTTGCCGAACTCGATCGCATCGACCGGGCACACCTGCTGGCACGCGGTCTGGATGGTGCCGTCGGGAACCACGACGTCGCCCGGCCGGCCGGCCTGCGCCATCTTCACCTTGTGCTGGATCTTGCCGTTCTGGATCCGCTGGATGCAGTAGGTGCACTTTTCCATCACGCCGCGCATGCGGACGGTGACCTCCGGGTTCTTCGCGAGCTTCACGAGCTCCGGCATGCCGAAGTCCGCGAGCTGGCTGAGGTAGAGGCTGTCGAGCGCGCGCTCGTTCCAGTCGAAGAAATTAAAGCGCCTGACCTTGTACGGACAGTTGTTGGCGCAATAGCGGGTACCGATGCACCGGTTGTAGGCCATCGTGTTGATGCCTTCCTCGTCGTGCACCGTCGCATTGACCGGGCACACCACCTCGCAGGGCGCGAGTTCGCACTGCATGCAGGCGACGGGCTGGATCGAAACCTGGAGATCGTCGGGCAGCGTGCGATTGCCCTCGCCGCCAAACGCCGCGGCGTCCGCCTGGCCGTCGGAATAGTAACGGTCGAGACGGATCCAGTGCATCTCGCGGCCGCGCAGCACCTGATCCTTGCCCACGATCGGAATGTTGTTCTCCGCCTGGCACGCCACGACACACGCGTTGCAGCCCACGCAGGTGTTGAGGTCGATCGACATGCCCCACTGGTGGTGGCCGTCGAACTTGGGCGTCGCATACAGCGAGTTGCCGCGCGGAATCTCCTTCGCCCGCTGCGCGTTCAACTTCGCGCGTTCCTCGCGCGAGAGCTTGTTGTCGTTGATCGGCGTGGCGTCCGCACCGTAGATCGCGGGCGAGTGCGACTCGGTGCCGATCTCGTCGACGTAACCCGGGTTCTTGTGGAACTCGTCCAGGTTGGCCTCGCGCACGATGTCGCGGCCTTCCATCGACCAGTGCTCCTGCGTGTTGGCGAGGTACATGCGCTCGCCGGTGCTGGTGAGCATGCCGCCCAGCGCGAGCGAAGGCGCCGCCGACGTCCGCAACGGATACGCGCTGAAGCCGGCGCCCTTGCCGACATGGCCGGAGACCGTACGGCCGTAGCCGAGCGGCACGATCACGGTGTACGGCGCGAGACCCGGCTGGATGTGGACCGGACCGCGGATCTTGCGGCCGCCCACGGAAAGCTCGAACACGGGGGCATTCTCCCTGCCCATGTAGAATTCCGCCTCCTCCTTGCGCGCGACCTGGAGCGCCGAGCTCTTCGGATCGATGCCGAGCTCCCGGCCGAGCCTGGGGCTGACGAGAATGGCGTTGTCCCAGGAAATCTTGGTGATCGGGTCCGGGCACTCCTGCAGCCAGCCGTTGTTGGCAAACCGGCCGTCGTCGAGCGTGTGATCCGCGACGAAACGGACTTCGAGGTTCTTCGGGCCGAGCGTCGCCGCTGCCGAAGGCGTGCCGAAAAGGCGCTCGACCCCCTGGCGGCTGTACCGCACCGCCACCGGCCGGTAGGCCGAGCCGGCGAGCAGGCCGTCGTGCAGGAAGCGGTTCATCACCTTGTCGGCCGGCTGATTGTTCCCGGCGAGACCGGCGATGGTCGCAGCGACCTGCTCGTACGGATCCGTCTTCGCATCGCCGAGGATGCGGGCCAGCACTTCGATTTCCGTCAGGCCGCCGAAGAGCGGCAGGATCATCGGCTGGATCGGCACCACCGTGCCGTCGAACGCGCGCGCATCGCCCCAGGACTCGAGGTAGTGCGCCGCCGCAAGATGCGTCGTCGCCGCCGGATTCACGGCCGACGTCTCGTCCGCATAGTAGCCGAAGCGGATGACTTCGCCGACCGTCTTCTGCGCCGCCGCCCACTCGAGGTCGGCGGGCGCATTGTAGGCGGGGTTGCCGCCGAGGATCACGAGGGTCTGGACCGAGCCGCCCTTGATCGCGGCTGCCAGCGCGCCGAGCGTGGCGGCGCCGGACTGCTCGACGGGCACGAACTGCACCGTGGTGCCCACGTTGCCGAGGAAGGTGTTGATCCCGTAGACCAGCGCGTGGACCTCCGCCGGGAGATGCGCGCCGGCCACCACGAGGCACTCGCCCCGATGCGACTGCAGGTCAGCGGCACACTCGACGATCCATTTCCGGTCGACGCCGAGACCCTCGGCGAAGGGCGACAGCGCCGCGGCCACGTCGGGCGAAAGCTGCGCTCCCAGCGCCGCCGTGAACGCCAGCATGTGGCTCGACGCGAGCCGCAGGCGGTGATCGGCCATCGCTCCAGTGAGCGTGAGCCCGCTCTCCGCGACGTAGAGCCGGTTCATCGGGTCGTCCTTCTTCAGCACCTTGCGACCCTTGGCGAAGCCGCGCGCATGATACCCGGAGGCGGATTCGAAGCCGATGAAGTCGGCGTCGATCGAAAGGACCCGCTTGGCCTTGGCGAAATCGTACAGGGGCTTCACCGCCGCGCCAAACGAGGCCTGCGCCGCCGCCACTGGCGGCTCGTCGTTCACGGGCTCGTACTCGGCCCACATCGCCCGGGGAAACTTCGCCTTCAGCGCGCGCAGCAGACGGGCGCGCGTCGGCGAGGACGACTCGTCGGCCAGAAACGCGAGGCCCGCGCCCTGCGCACCGGAAAACTTCGTGCCGATTCCGGCCAGCAGCTCGTCGACCTGCGCGCGGCTGAGCACCGCCCCACCCTTCGTGTGCGCCGTGGCGCGGTCCGGGTCGTACAGGTCGAGGATCGAGGCCTGCGCGTGAAGCGTCGAGGCGCCGCCCAGCGGCGCGAAGGTCGGGTTGCCTTCCAGCTTGGTCGGACGGCCCTGGTGCGTCTCCGCCAGCAGCGGCAGCGCGGCCCGGCGCAGCGGCATCGCCGTGGCATAGTAGGACGGAAGACCCGGAATCACCCCTTCGACGGACTTCCCGTAGGGCAGGATGTACTTTTCCGGCCGGCGGCACCCGGCGAGGCCCACGCCTCCCAGGGCGAACGACGCCGCCATGATCTTCATGAAATTGCGCCGGTCGACCCCGTCGAACTCGAACGCCCCAGCCGGGAACTCGCGCTCGAGCTGCGCCTTGAAGCCGGGCGTGCCGGTCAGTTCGTCGAGGCTGCGCCAGTACTTCGGGCCGGCGAGCTGCTCGCTGGCGGACGGAGCGGGATGATCAAATTTGCGTTTCATCGATGGCAGCCGGAGCAGCTCTGCGGAGGTTTGACCTTCCAGTCGTGCACGAATTTTTCCGCGGTCTTCAGACCGTCGGCGCCTTGCGCGGCGAGACGCTGGGAGTCGAGGTTGAACACATCCTTGGGATCGCGGAGGAACTGCTCCGGATTCCGATGGCACTCGAGGCAGAACGCCATGCTCAGCGGCTGCGTGTGCTTCACCACGTCCATCTCGTTGACCTTGCCGTGGCACTCGACGCAGGAGATGCCGCGATTCACGTGCGCCGCGTGATTGAAGTATGCGTAGTCCGGCGTCTGGTGAATCCACACCCACGGCACCGGCGTGCCCTTCTCATAGCTCTCGCGCACCGGGGCGAGCAGCGGGCTGTTCGCCTTGATGATCGAGTGGCAGTTCATGCACGTCTGCGCGGACGGCACGTTGGAATGACCCGACTTGTCGACGTTGGAGTGGCAGTAGCGGCAATCGAGCCCGACCTCCTGCACGTGCTTCGCGTGGCTGAACGGCACCGGCTGCACGGGCGCGTAGCCCACGCGCGACCACTTCGGCGTCATGTAATACGTGACGCCCGCCGTGGCGATGCCGGCGAGAACTACCAGATACACCAGGATCTGGAACGGCAGCTTGTTCGCCGATTTCGGAAAGAGTTTCGACATGAGCGAAGGAAATTCCCGGCGCCGCGCCGATTAAGCGCGCTCGGTGCGAGCCACCGCGCGACGATCCTGACGCAATTCGAAGCGACCTGGGGCGGATGCACCGGCGGGACGCGGCGCCGAGGCCGCGGATGCCGCGGGTTTCGCGAGGAGTTTCGGGGTCACGCCGGCCGCCGCAACCACTCCGAGCAGCTTGGCGAAGAAATGCTTTCGCGATGTGTGTTGGGTCACGGGAAAGGGAGGTATTGGGCCAGAGTCGCGGTCGAAACAAGGGAGCGCTGTTTCCCTTGTAAACCAAAAATTCCTCGGGACGTCCGGGGGAGGCGATAATTAGCGAACCCGCGCGCGGGAGTTGGTGGCGCTTATCGGAGGACTGACGCCAATGATGCCGTTGCGGCGGAGCCGCCTGTCCCCAGGCGGCTGACGTGCGATGGATCGGCCCGCAGCAGCTGGAGGACATGCCGCTCGACCTTTCAGGGCGCCCGGTTTCACGGCTGAGTTGAAGGCCAACCGCATGAGTCCGTATGGGAGCAGTCGGCCGCAACCGCGTGCCACGCGAATCCGGTACGGAACGTCCGCGGGTATCGCTTCCACCGGGCACCTCGCCCGGCGTGGGGTCGGCCGCCCTGGCCCTACCGCGCGTGGCAGCAGAGGGG
>CALFZM010000019.1 GCA_937952235.1 uncultured Opitutia bacterium
GCGCAGGAGGCTTCGCTTACCAAGGAGCAGCTGGCCCAGATCCAGCGCGAGCTCGCCGAGAAGGCGGCGGAGGCGGAGCGGCAGCGGCGGGAGCTCGCGGCCCGCGCCCAGCAGCTGGCCGACGCCCAGCGCCAGCTCGGGGAGACGCAGAAGCAGAACCAGGTGCTCACGATGGCGGTGGTCGTCGCCGAGCAGGAAAAGAAGAACCTGCGGGAGACGGCCGACACGCTGAAGTCCCAGGTCGAACTCGAGCGCACGGAGCGCCAGAAGGTGCAGGAGGCCGCGTCCCAGCTCGCGCAGGGCGTGGGCCAGCTCGCGGAGAAATCCGGCGAGCTCACCCGCGAGATCCGCGACAACCGGCCGATCAACGCCAACGTTCTCTACAGCGACTATCTCTCGAACCGGGTCACCGCCACGTTCACGGCGACCCGCAAGGGCTTCCTCGGCCAGGCGAAATCGGTGCGCGAGGCGAACACGATTCTCGTTACGGATGGCCGGCAGGTGCACGCGCTGCTCCACATCGCCGACACGCCGTTTGCCCTGGGCGAGTATGGCGTCGACTGGGAAAGCCTGTCGCTCGAGTTGTCCAAGGGAGGCGCGGCGCGCAACGCCGCCCCCGCCGTCAACTTCCTGCAGCACGATCCGCGCGTGGTCACGCTCCCGGTTGACGCGTCGCAGGTCGCGGCGCTCGGCGCGAAGGTGTATCCGCTGGCCACTGATCCGTTTCGCTTTCCGGAGGCCGTGCTCATCGACGGAGGCGGCCGTGGCTACGGCGAAGTTGGGTTCAAGCTGGATCCAGCCGATCCCGGCTACGTCCAGGTCGACAATCGATTCTTCAAGCGGCTGGTCGGCGATTTCACCCCGAAGCGGGGCGACCTCGTGCTGGCCAAGACGGGAGAGCTGCTGGGCATCATGGTGAACAACGACTATTGCGTGCTGCTGAAGCAGTTCACTCCGACGCGGACGATCCAGGCCGGCGATGACATCCGCAGCCAGTCCACGGGCGCCGTTTTCGACGCGCTCATCGGTCGCCTGAGGGCGATGCCGCTGAAATTGCAGTAGGCGGGCTCGCCCCGCCCGTTCACCTCGGCTCGCCGCTCGACCAGCCGAAGTCGGCGCTGCGCAGGTAGGTTTTCTGCGCTTCCTTGCGGATGTACGATCCCGCGGCGGCGTCGGACTTGCTCGCCGCGATCGCCGACTCCTCGAGGTTGGCCATGTTGCGGAGTCGCTCGTCCTCGGCGTACATTGCCATCGCGCGGGCCTCCTTCGAGGATCCGAAAAGGGGCAACGTCCAGCGGTTCAGCGCCCGGTCCGCATCGGAGATGTAGCGCCGCATGGCGATATCCGTCAGCCCCTTCTCGGTGTGGATCGAACGTTCGGTGAAGATCGGCGGCTTGGGCTCGCGCACGATCACGGGGTTGAGCCGGACGATCGTGTTCTTCGGCTTGTCGACTTCACGCAGGTCGACGAGCTCGGATTCGGGCTTCGGCGGCGGCTTGGGCGCCGGCGGCTCGTACTTGGGCGCGGCGGCCGCAAGGGCGGCGGCGACCTCGCTCGAGATGGCACGGTTGCGCCGGGGAGGGTTCGCCGAAGGCGCCGCCTGGCCGCCCGATTTGGTGGCAGACGCGGCGGGGGAAAGGATGGGTGAGGAAGCCGCGGAGGAGGGATCCTGCGCCTGCGCGGCAACCATCGCCGGGAACAGCGCCACTGCTCCGAGGGTGACAGTCGCACGCTTGAGGAGGGAGGGGAGAGCCATGATGCGAGGGGGTTACTGAAAGGTGAAACACCGGCGAGTTCCCCGCAAGCCCCCGTCCGGAAATACAGCCGCGGTTAAGCGCGCCATCAGTTTTCGAGTCGACGCTTCCTCATCGGCGCCGGGAAGACTCCATTTCGTTCCCGCCTCGCCGCTTCCACGCGACGGCCCCCGTTTCACTCGCGCCGGCGGCGGCGGAGCAGCGTCACTGCTGCGGCGCCGAGCCCGCTCAGCAACAGCATCACCACCGAGGGCTCCGGCACCGCCACCATTGCGGCGTAGAGATTGCCGATTTCGGCGGAGCTCAGCGCGCCGTTGTAGACGCGGATGCCCGTGAGGGTGTTCGCCTGCCCGAGGTCCGGTGAGCTGACCGGAATCTCACGAAAGAAATTCAGCAGACCGGCGGGCGTCACGATTCCCACGCCGGCGGGATCTGCGAACGCGAACGCCTGCTGGCCGTTGAGAAATCCCCTGACGACGCCGGTGGCGCCGTCGCGGGTGAGCACCACATGGTTCTCGCGCCCGCTAGCCAGCGTGGCATTCGAGGTCACGGCCAGGGGCGAAAACGCGAGCTGGCCGTTGGAAACGAAGAGGCCGGTCGAATCATTGAGGCCATGCAGGTCCAGGAGCTTCATGCTTCCCACCGCGGCGCCCAAGCGGAACGAAAATTCCACGGAGTAATTTCCATTCGACATCGTGGGGCTGGCCAGGGTCAGGCCCTGGTTCAAAGCCGAGACGTAGCCAAGTGCCGTGATCTGACCACCGACCGCAGTGAGCGAGCCGGCGCCCAGCCGGTCCGCGAGCGTGCCGCGAAGGGTGAAATCGTGAATCAGCACCGCCGCGCGCAGGGGCAGGCACGCCACCACGAGCAGGCATCCCAGAACGAAGCACTGGCGGGCAAGACTCACACGCGTAGCTTGGACAACGCCCGGCCGCTGGCAATGCGATAGCAGGGGATTTTCCTCATTTTACGAGCGGGGGTACGGCCAGTCGGTCGCGTTCCTGCAATAAGTGTGCGGCAATGCTTAAAGCTATCTCATGCGGGTGGTTGGAACCGATATTCAGCCCAAGCGGACAGTGAAAATCGTGGGTTCGCCGCTCCGAAACTCCCGCTTCCACCAGTTCTCGACGCAAAATCGCCGCCTTGGCTTCGCTGCCGATGACGCCGAGGAACGGGAACCGGCACTCCGTGAGCGCGCGCTGCAGGATGGGCCGATCGGTGCTGTGTCCCTGGGTGAGGCAAAGGACAAAGGCGTGAGGGGGAAGCCGTGGAACCAGCTCGGCGGGTTCGGAAAGGACGACGACATCGACATTCCCCGCGCGCGGAAGGGCTTCGATCCACTCCCGGCGTGGGTCGCAGACCGTGATCGTGCACGGGAGCGGTTGCAGGACGGGCAGAAGCGCCCTGACCACGTGACCGGCGCCAAAAAGGACGATCGGCCAGCGCGCGGAGCGTGCCGGGTGTGGCTCGAAGTAGAGTTTGACCGCGCCCCCGCAGGTCATGCCGACATCGCCCCGCAGGCTCCACTGTTCGAATCGCGGGACGGCGCCGCCTTGATCGCAGGCGGCGAGCAGTTCCCGCGCGACCTCGAGCGCGCGTGCTTCCACGCGGCCGCCGCCAACCGTGCCGAACTGCCGGCCGGTGCCGGTCACGAGCATGCGCGCGCCCGCATCCTGCGGCGTGCTGCCGGTGGCTGCCACGAGCACCACCAGCACGAACGCAATGCCCTCGTCCTCGAGCGCGGCGACTTGGGCGTAGAAACCGGTCGAATCAGGCATGGGGCAACCGTAGCGCTCGGCGTGCCGCAGAAATCCGGGATCGACGGAGCGGCCGTTCAGGCCTTCTCCAGCTTCGGGTTGCCGGCGGACACCACGAAGCTCGCCGGTGTCTGCAGCGGCGCGCCCCGGCGGGTGACGTACGGCACCGTGCGGAAATGCGTCAGCCACCGCTGCGGCGTGACCTCGCAGCTCACGTAGCCGCGTTCGCCGTTGAGGAACTTGACGAACGGATTCTCGCCCGTCGTGCCCTCGCGGCTCGCGGGCATCGGCCCGCCGTCGCCACCGGAGCTGATCGAGGTGCCCACGAACTCGACCCCGACAGGTTTCGACTGCGGCTGGGTGAAGTCGTCGACGAGCTCGTTGGCCCAGTGGGTGTGGATGTCGCCCGTGAGCACGACCGGATTGGCAATCCGCTTCTCCTGCAGGTGGCGCAACACCCGGCGCCGCTCGAACTCGTAGCCCGGCCACTGGTCCATGCTGTGCTCGACGCCTTCGCCGACTTTCACGTCGACGCGGGCCATCATGACCTGCTGGGCCAGCACGTTCCAGGTCGCAGGGGAGCGCTCGAGGCCGGCGGAGAGCCACTCGCGCTGCTTCGCGCCGAGCATTGTGCCCTTGGGGTCGAGCAGCACGTCCGAGTAGGGCTTGCGGCCGTCGCCCTGCGGCTGGTCGGTGCGATACTGGCGGGTGTCGAGCACGTTGAACGCCGCGAGCCGGCCGTAGCTGAGCCGCCGATACAGGAGCATGTCGGGGCCCGAGGGGAGCTGCGCGCGGCGGAGCGGCATCATCTCGAAATACGCCTGGTAGGCGGCGGCCCGCCGCCGCAGGAACTCCTCGCGGGTTGCGGGCCGGCCCGGGATGTCGCCGGCGTAATTGTTCATGACCTCGTGGTCGTCCCACGTGACGATCCACGGAGCGGCCGCGTGTGCCGCCTGGAGCGCGGGATCGAGCCGGTAGAGCGAGTAACGGGCCCGATAGTCGTCGAGGGTGAAGATCTCGGGGCTGTTGTGCCGGCGGATGCCGCCGTCGCGGGCCGCGCCTTCATAAATATAATCGCCGAGGTGGACGATCAGGTCGGGGTTCTCCCGCACCATGTGTTCGTAGGCCGTGTAGTAGCCGGACTCGTAATGCTGGCAGGACGCGAACGCGAACCGCAGCTTCTCCGGCAGGGAGCTGGGCGCAGGGAGCGTGCGGGTCCGGCCCTTGGGACTGGTCTCACCCGCGGCCTTGAACTGATACCAGTACCAGCGATCCGGGCGGAGACCGCCCGCCTCGACGTGCACCGCATGCGCCCACTGCGGGTTGGCGACCGCCTTGCCCGATCCGACCACCCGGCTCAATGCCTCGTCTTCGGCGATGGTCCAGCTCACCTCCACCGGCGTGGCCGGCATGCCGCCGCCCGGTTCAAGGGGGCGCGGCGCCAGGCGGGTCCAGAGCACGACGCTGTCCGGCGCCGGGTCGCCGGAAGCCACGCCCAGCGAGAACGGATACGCGCCCAGCCGGGCCGCGGCGCTGACCGCCCCGCCGAGGCGGGAGGTCGACAGCAGCGCGGCCGTCGCAAACGTGGCGGAGCCGGCGAGGAACGTGCGCCGATTCATCGCGGCGGCGCCAGGAAGTGGATAGAGCGGTGCGGACATGGGAAGCGGTCGGAGTGAGGTCGGGAGGCGAGCCCCGCGAAGGAATCGCGCGGGTGGCGGCAGGATGCGGCACGTACGGCCGGGGCGGCAAGCCGGCAGGCTGAACCTGCGTTACGATTGCGGAACAGGTTCGACCCGGGATCGCGGCGACGCCGCCCGGACGCGCTGGACATGGCCCGCCGGCCGCCGCATCACACCCGCATGCGTTTCACCCCTCTCGTGATGTTGGCTGTGGTCGCGCTCGGATCCGCGGACCTGCGCGCCCAGGAATACGATGTGGTCGTCTATGGCGGCACCAGCGGTGGAGTCGTCGCCGCCGTGCAGGCGAAGAAAATGGGCAAATCGGTGGTGCTGGTCGGACCTGACCGGCACCTCGGCGGCCTGTCGAGCGGAGGGCTCGGCTTCACCGACACCGGCAACAAGGCGGTGATCGGCGGACTTTCCCGGGAGTTCTACCACCGCATCTGGAAACACTATGACGACGCCGGCGCCTGGCGCTGGCAGCGGAAGGACGAGTATGGCAACAAGGGGCAGGGCACGCCCGCGATCGACGGGTCGCAACGCACCATGTGGATCTTCGAACCCAGCGTCGCGGAACGCGTGTTCGACCAGTGGGTGAAGGAACTGAACATCCCGGTCGTGCGCGACGAATGGCTCGACCGTCGGCGAGGCGTGAAGAAGTCCGGGAGCCGCATCACGTCCATCACGATGCTGAGCGGTCGCACCTACGCCGGGAAGATGTTCATCGATGCGACCTACGAGGGCGACCTGATGGCGGCCGCGGGCGTGGACTACCATGTCGGTCGCGAGGCCAACGCGACGTATGGCGAGGAACACAACGGCGTGCAGACGGGCGTCCTCCACCACCGGCATCACTTCGGGGTCCTGAAGGAACGAATCAGCCCTTACGTCGTGCCGGGCGACCCGTCGAGCGGCGTGCTGCCGCGCATCAATCCCGCCCACCCGGGCGAAAAGGGCGCGGGAGACAACAAGGTGCAGGCCTACTGCTTTCGCATGTGCCTGACCGATCATCCCGACAACCGGATCCCGTTCGCCAAACCCGACGGCTACGATCCGAAGCAGTATGAACTGCTCGCCCGGATCTATGCGGCGGGCTGGAACGAGACCTTCCACAAGTATGATCCCATCCCGAACCGGAAGACGGATACCAACAACCACGGGCCGTTCAGCACCGACAACATCGGGATGAACTACGACTATCCCGAGGCGAGCTACGAGCGGCGCCGCGAGATCATCAAGGAGCACGAGACCTACCAGAAGGGCTGGCTCTACTTCGTGAGCACGGACCCGCGCGTGCCGGCGGACGTGCGGGAAAAGATGAACCGGTGGGGGCGGGCGAAAGACGAGTTCAATGACAACGGCGGCTGGCCGCACCAGATCTACGTGCGCGAGGCCCGCCGGATGATCGGCCTGTACGTCATGACCGAAAACGAACTGCGGAAGAAGAAGCCGACGCCCGACTCCGTGGGCATGGGCAGCTACACCATCGATTCCCACAACGTGCAGCGCTACATCACGCCCGAGGGCTACGTGCAGAACGAGGGTGACATCGGCGTGTCGACGGGCGGGCCCTACGAGATCGCCTATGGCTCGCTCGTGCCGAAGCGCGGCCAGGTCGCCAATCTGCTCGTGCCGGTCTGCGTCTCGAGTTCGCACATCGCCTTCGGCTCGATCCGCATGGAGCCGGTATTCATGATCCTGGGACAGTCCGCCGCCACGGCCGCGGCCATGGCGATCGACGCGAAGATCGCGGTCCAGGATGTCCCGTATGCGCAGTTGAAGGCGCGGCTGGTGCAGGACGGACAGATCCTGCACCATGTTCCGACCCCGTAAGGGCAGTCCGCGGCCCCCGGGCCTTCGGGCCTGCCGCGACGGAGCGCAGGCCGCCGCGTGATGGCGCGGCGATTCGATTCGAAGTGCCGCGGCCGCACGAAGCGGCGCGGCTGAGGTGGAGCGGCCTGTCCCCAGGCCGCTGGGTGGAAGGCGACTCGACCCAGCAGCGTGGGGACACGCTGCTCCACCGGCCGGACTTGCGACCGTCTAACGGGTTTTGCCCTCCCGCCGCCGGCCGACCGGTGCGGAAACAACAAGGCGCGGAGTCCAATCCCCGTGGATGGAAGCTCCGCGCCTCGGCGTCCCGCGGCGGGACGTGGGGCAGGGACGGAATCAGAACCGGCCGTTCACCCCGAAGGTGACCGTCACGAAGTTGTAGATCGTGCGGCGAATGCGGTCCTTGTATCCGATGTAGAACTGCTGCGGCTCGTTGAGGATGTTCGAGGCATCGAGGGTGAAGTTCAGCCACGGACGGTACTGATAGCCGAAGCCGACGTTCAGTGTCTTCATCGAGAACCGATACTGGTTCAGCGCCGGGTTCGTCGCGTTGAACGTGGTGATGTGCTCGCCGGTGAAGTTGTACAGCAGCCGGGTGCTGTACTTGCCGTAGCGCCACGAGAGGGACGCGTTGGCGGCATGCGGGATGAAGTTCTGCACCTCGCGGCGCGTGAGGTAGCGCGTGCCTTCGCGGGTGCCATGGGTGTCGATCCACGTGTAGTTGTAGGACGCGCTCAGGCCCTTCAGCAGCCCGGGCAGGAAGGTGAACTGCTGCTGGTAGGCAAACTCCCAGCCTTGGGCGACGGCGGTGCCGCCGTTGATGTTGGTGCGCTCCGTCCAGCCGGAATACTGGCCGTTATAGCCGTTGTCCGGGCCATCGGCGATCGTACCGACGTCAGCCGTGATGATGAAATCTTTGATGTCCTTGTGGAACCAGCCGATCGTGAGGCTGCCGACGGGTTCGAAGTAGTACTCGATCGTCGCGTCCCAGTTCTCGGCGGTGTAGGGCCCGAGGCCGGGATTGTTGGCCGTGACCGTAAGCGTGGTTTCGTTGGGAGTCTCGCCGGGGAGGAGGTTGGCGATCGGCGGACGACCGTAGCTGCTCGACCAGCTCGCGCGCACTTTCAGGTTGGGAGTGATGTCGTAGAACGTGTGCACGCTCGGAAAGCCCTTGCTGTACTTGCCGGGGTTGAGCCGGAAATTGCCTTCGTAATCGCGCCGCGCCCACCCGATCGGATCCGCGGCCTGCTGGGCGGCGGTGCTGAGGACGCGGCTGCGGACGTAGCCCCGCGCCAGCGTTTCGGTGGTTTCCCAACGCATGCCGCCGAGGTATCCGAGCCGTGCCAGGAAGCCGTCCCGCGCGAGCCGGCCCTGGGCCATCAAGTACGTCGCCGTGACTTCCTCGTCGACGCCGCGGTCGCCGAGGAATTTCTGCGATTCGTTGTAATAGAGGTCCTCGACCCAGAGCGCCGGATTGGTGGGCCGCCCGTCGGTGGTGAACATGTTCGACTGCCACACCGGGATGGCCCGGCCGGTTTGCAGCCGGTCGTAGCTCACGTAGTTGGGATCATGCGGCAACGCCGGACCGCCCGGCACATAGGACCAGCGGTGACGGTCCTTGCCCCATTCCTTCATGTGCAGTTCGCGCCAGTGCACGCCGGTCTTGACGTTGGTGGGGGCGTCAAGGAACGGCAGCCGGTAGCGTACGTCCACGCGGGCCTGGTTCAGCTGCTGGTCGTTCTGGTTCCGTTGCTGCACGAGGCCGTCGGTATTGCGCGGCCGGTAGTTGCGGGGATCCGTGAAATCCGGTCCGCCGTTGGGCAGGAACTGCGGGTGGATCTTGTCCTTGGAGCGATCGAGGATCCAGCCGGCGCCGCCGAAGACCCAGGCTGCGCCCGGCGTCTGGCGGGCGGGATCCATCAGGCGCATGTTGAGTGTGCCACCCTTGCCGTTGCCATTGTTGAGGTGCGTCGTCGCGATGCTGCCGGCGTATTCGATCAGCAGGTTGCCGCGATTGTACTCGGCGCTGGTGTCGAGGCGACGCATGCGCACGTAGTAGTTCAGCGGGCCGTCCATCGTGACATCGATGTTGGCCGCATTCGCGGCGGAGGACGCGGGCGTGCCGTATCCGGGCACGGTGGTGATCGGGCGGACGACCGTGATGTTTTCGTCGAACGCCCCCGCGACCACGCCGGTATTCGTGGCGTTCGGCACGGTCGTGTTGGCACCGGTGAAGGCGCGGACGGTCACGCGCTGGCGCATGCGCTCGAAGTTGTCGTTGCCCGTGACGCCGACGGAGACCTTGGCGTACTCGGAAAGCTTGTAGTCGGCCTTCAGGTTCAGGCTCATCTGCTTCCGGTTGTTGATATTGTCCCAGGTCTGGTAGTCCCACACCGGCGCCGGCGCGCCGATGATATTGGTGAAATCCATGATGTTCGCCCAGCCGCCGACGGCATTCTCCGAGTAGAACAGATTCATCGAGACGCCGAGGTTGCGCGTGTCGCCGAAGACGCTGAACACCTGCTGGTGCGCGACGTTGAGGATCGGGTGATAGCGGTGGTCCTCGCGCATCGGCGTCTGCTCGAGGAAGGGCGGCGCGGCACGCATCGAGAAATTGTACGTCGTGCGGCGGTCTTCGCGCATCATGAAGGTCGACCGCGTCTTGAAGTTGACCGTGCCGCCCAGCGAGTCGGCGCCCTTGTCCGGGGTGTGGCCCTTGATGAGCTCGAGCGCGTCGAACATCGTGCGCGTGATGCTCTGCAG
>CALFZM010000020.1 GCA_937952235.1 uncultured Opitutia bacterium
GTGCTCAACTGGATCCTGATTTACGGCCACCTGGGCTTGCCGGCGCTGGGCCTGACCGGAGCAGGCATCGCGACGCTCGTGGCGCGCGTGGCCGGCATGGCCGGGATCCACGCGTGGCTCCGCCGTCACGCAGATATCCGGGCCGCGCTCAACGGCCTCCCCCTGCCGGGGCCGGGTCCCGCGACCTGGCGCGGAGGGTTTTCGCGCGGGCGGTTCCGCGAGATGCTGGCGATCGGCCTGCCCGCCGCGGGCATGCTCCTGTTCGAGACGACCGCCTTTGCGTTTTCCGGCATCATGATGGGGTGGCTGGGGGCGGTGCCGCTGGCGGCGCACCAGATCGGCATCACGTGCGCGTCGCTGGCGTTCATGTTCCCCCTCGGGCTTTCGATGGCGGCGGGCATGCGCGTGAGCCATGTCGTCGGTGCGGGCGAACGGGGACGGCTGCGGCCGATCGGTTTCGGTGTGCTCGGGCTCGGGCTGGCGGTCATGGCGTCGTTTGCCGTGCTGTTCGCCGGGGCGGGGGAGGTGATCGCCGGCTGGTTCGTGCGCGACCGTGCCGTCGTGGTGCAGGCCGCCCAACTGCTGCTGGTGGGCGCATTCTTCCAGTTGTTCGACGGCGTGCAGGTGATCGCGGCGCATCTTCTGCGCGGCGTGAGCGACGTGAAGCTCCCGACCATGATCACGCTGCTCGCCTATTGGGGCATCGCGCTGCCGGCGGGTTATCTGGGCGGCGTGCGGGGACCGTGGGGACCGGCCGGAATCTGGATCGGCATCGCGGGCGGCCTCGCCTTCGCGGCGGTGTTTCTCACGGTGCGTTTCGCGCGCCTGACGCGCCGCTGAGCCGGGGCGCTAGCGCGGAAAGCGCGCCTGCACGTCGGCGAGGGAGACGCCCTCCAGGCGCACCGTCTTCTGCCGCGAGGTGTCGCCGCGGAGAACGGTGACGGCACGACGCGGCAGTCCGAACGTCGCGGCGAGGAACGCACATATTGCGTCGTTGGCGCGGCCTTCGACCGGCGGCGCGTGCACCTTCACCTTCAGCGCCTCGCCCAGCCAGCCCACGACTTCGCTGCGCGGTGCGTTGGGAATGGCCTTGATGGCGAGCGTGCACGAAGCGGTGGCCATGCGCGATTGGATGAGCGTTCCGGCCCGGCTCGTCGGGGGCCCGTCACCCGAGCGCTTCGCCGAGCGCGGCGATGATCTCCTCGACGGGCTCGGTGCCGCAGCAGAGACGAAGGAGATCGGGGTCGAGATTGCTGGCGGCGAGTTCGGCGAGGCCGGCGGGCGTGCTGACCAGGTCGTAATGCGCCAGGTACATGAACGGACAGATCAGCGTCGTCTTCATGCCGAAACTCGGCCCTTTCGGCAGCCGCAGCCGGTCGTAGAACGGCTCCATGTCCCCCTTGAGCGTGAAGGTGATCATCCCTCCGGTCGCCTCGGGGGAGCGCGCGATCCGGCGGTAGTGGTCCCGGGACTCCGGATGCAGGGCCCAGAACACGTCCTGGACTTTTGGATGCGTCGCGAGAAACGCCGCCACGCGCGCAGTGCTGGCGTTGATGGTGGCGACGACCGCCTCCGTCTCGCCGATCTCGGCCGCGAGGCGGGAAAGGTCGCGCGGATGCACTGGCTCGACCAGCGTCGCGACGCGCCGGCGCAGTTCAGCCGCGTCGGGCGACGCGGAGTTCACGGCGACGAGGCCGGCGGTGAGGTCGCCGTCGCTGGCCGTGTACTTGGTGAGGCTGGTGGCGACGAGGTCGGCGGCGGGAAGGACGTTCACGCAGAACACCGATGCCACCGATGGATCCACGATGAGATGGGCGCCGTGACGGCGGCAGAGTTCCGAGAGGCCGGCGAGGTCCGGCGTCTGGATCAGGGGATTGGTCGGCAGCTCGGCGATGACGCCGGCGATCCGGGGGCCGTGGCGCGCGAAAATCCGCGCGATGGCGGCCTGATCCAGCGGATCGCGCAGGTAGACGTAGTCGGTGCGTGCCGGCGTGAATTTCTGCAGGATCGCGATCGTATCCAGATATAGCCAGCCGAGCTGCAGCCAGACGGTGCGTCCGCGTCCCGCCTGCAACCCCGCGGAGGCGCTGAAGGCGCTGAAGATGGCATTCATGCCCGAGGGCGCCAGCAGCAGGTCAGCGTCGGCGGTGCCGGGCAGGGCGCGGCGCAGGACCCGCCGGATTTCCCCGGCGGCGTCGCCCGCATGATGTGGCTCCGGATGAGGCTCGGCGGCCAGCCCGCAGCGGATGAGGCCGTCCTCGGCTGCGCGGGAGGAAAGGAAGCCGCCGACGTTCTGCAGGAAGGTCTTCGCCCGGCTCCAGAGAGCGGGCGAGTCGGGGTGAGACGCGCCGAAGAAGCCCTCGGCGGCGACGACGGAAGCCGAGTCGCCCAGATGGTGCGCGAGGGCACGGGCCATCGGTTCCGACGTGGTCAGCCAGAGCGTCCGGCCCGTGAGGTCGGGCCGGCGGGCCACAAGGTGCGCCGCGAGACGGCGGGCGTACGGGTGCACGACGAAGCGCGGATAGCCGGACGTGAGCTGGCGCATCGTCTCCGGGTCCTTTTCCTCATAACCGCGCACGTCTCGCATCGTCGGCAGGCTGCACGAGACGGCGTGCGGGCTCGCCGGGATGGGCTGGCCGAGAGGGAGCGGGACGAAGGAAGGCATGAGGCGATGGGCGATGGGCGATGGGCGATGGGCGATGGGCGATGGGCGATGGGCGACCTTCGGATTCGAAACCGGAAATCCCAAACGGGAAGGGGCGGCGGAGGCAATCGTCGCGTGGGGAGATGTTGTGTCATCGCGTGCGGGATTGCGTTTGCCCCGGCCCGGCGTCCGGCCTTGAACGGGCACGCATGAAGCTCGTCTCCTGGAACGTCAACGGCGTGCGTGCCGCGCTGAAGAAGGGCCTGCTCGACTACATGACGGGGGCGAAGGCCGACGTCATCTGCCTGCAGGAAGCGAAGGCGCACCCGGGCGACGCCGCGCACGTGGCCTGGCCCAAGGGGTACGAGATGTTCTGGAATCCCGCGGTGAAGAAGGGATACAGCGGCACGATCCTGTTCACGCGGGTGAAGCCGCTGGCGGTGACGTGCGGCATCGGGCACCGCGACCACGATGGCGAGGGCCGGGTCATCGCGGCGGAGTATCCGGATTTCCATGTCGTCAATGTCTACCAGCCCAATTCCCAGCGGGGCCTCACCCGGCTGGACTATCGCACCCGGTCGTGGGACCCGGCGTTTCTGGCGTACCTGAAGAAGCTGGCGAAGAAGGGGAAGCCGGTCGTGTTCTGCGGCGACCTCAATGTCGCCCACCAGGAGATCGACCTCACCAATCCGAAGCCGAACCGCCGCAATGCCGGCTTCACCGAGGAGGAACGGACGAATTTCACCCGGCTGCTCGAGAGTGGGTATGTGGATACGTTCCGGCTCTTCGAACCCGGCCCGGGGCACTACACCTGGTGGAGCCAGATGATGAACTGCCGGGCGCGGAACATCGGGTGGCGGGTCGACTACTTCGTTGCCAGCGACAAGCTGCGGCCGGCCCTGAAACGGGCCTGGATCTCGCCTGAGATCATGGGAAGCGATCACTGCCCGGTCGGCCTGGAAATTGCCTGACAGGCGCCCGTTGCGCCGGTCAGGCTGGGCGCACCCCTCGCGATGAAGACGATTCTCGGCATGAACCCGCTGCACCGCTGGTTCGGGCTGTTCCTCGACCGGATGATCGGGCCTGATTTCGAGCGCGGGCTTGCCCGCGTGAAGCCGCTGGTGGAAGCGACGCTGAAATGAGCCGGCCGGGTCGCGGTCTGAAGGAGCTTCTGCTGGCGGCGCCGGGGTTGAGCCTGGCCGCCGCCGAGAGCCTGACCTGCGGACGCGTCCAGGCGCGCGTGGGGGAGATCTCCGGGGCCTCCGGCTTCTTCCGCGGCGGCGTCACTGCCTACACGCTGGAGGACAAGGTGCGCCTCCTTGGGGTCGATCGAACGTCGGCCCGGCGGGTGAACGCGGTCTCGCTCGCGGTGGCGGCGCAGATGGCACGCGGCGTGTGCGACCTGTTCGAGGCCGACCTCGGCGTGGCCACCACCGGTTATGCCGAACCTGCGCCGGACGCCGGCGTCGTTGCGCCGATGGCATGGTGGGCGATCGCGCACCGGCGACGCGGCCGCTTCCTCGCCGTTCGCACCGGCCGCGTGGAGTGCCCGGGCGCTTCGCGGATCGACGCCCAGCAGTTCGTGGCGGACGCGGTCCTGGCGGAATTGACCGCGTACCTGGCGGCTTTCCGGGCGGGCGCGGGAGTCCGGACTCCAGGTGCGAGCCGGCCGGCCGCCTCCCGCGGCCGCTGAGTGTTGCCTCCCGGCGGGAGGCCGCGCACGCCCCGGCGTTACTTCGTGAGCGACTGCACGAACTGCATCAGCGGCTGCACTTCCGGCGGCGGCTGGACCCAGTCGCTGTAGAGCAGTTCCGGCAGGGTGTAGCGCGTGTTGTAGAGGAGAAAATTGGCCTCGTCGTTGCGCGAGATGTGTCCGGCCTTGATCGTGGCGCCGGCATAAAGCCCGACCGACTTGCGGGTGTACGCCAGCAGGGGCGCCTTGAAGATTTCCTCGTTGGTGCGCTCCTTCTCAGCCGCCTTGGGTCCCGCGACTGCCTGGGCGTCGACGCCGATGCGCACGCGATTGGCGAACAGTTTCCGGGGCGTGGCCTCGTCGGTGATGATGTAGACGGTCTCCTGCGCCTTGGCGCCCAGTTGGAGCCCGATGCTGGCCTCGCCCGCGTTGATGATCACGGGCAGGCTCCAGCGCCCGTCCGGCTTCCGGACCATCATGACGCCCCAACCGTCCTGCACCCCGAGGATGATGCCCGCCTTGAATTGATTCACGATCAGGAGCCCCTTGGCCCGCTGCCACACGTGGGGCGGGATCGCGAGATCGCGGTTTTGCTGGAACTCCCGCAGGATCGCCTCGCAGGTCTCGACCCGTGAAATCAGATCGGCGCGATCGGGCTCAGCCCGGGCGAAGGTGGCGCCGCAGAGCGCAAGCAGCGTGAGGAGCAGGAGTTTCTTCATGACGTGCAGAATCTGAATCGCCCACTGTAGGCAGGCACGGGCGCGCTTGGGAAGCGTGGAGTGAGTTGTGTAAGCCCTCGCCGGCAATGGTTCCGCGGCGGAGGCGATTCGCGCTGCGGAACGCCGCCGCTTTTCGCTGCCCGGGTGCGGCGCGATGTGCTTAATCCAGCCCGCGCGCCGCGACGTCGTCTTCGTCCCAGCCGAGAAAATGTCCGAGTTCGTGCAGGTAGGTGATGCGCACCTCCTCCCGGAATGCGTCCGCGTCCCCGCCGGCGAAGTCCCACAGGCTCGCGACGAACAGGATGATCTGCGGGGGCGTGGTGGTTTCGTGGCTGAGCTCGGCGCCGTAGGGCGTGCCGTTGAAGAGCCCGAGGATGTCGGGTGGAAAGCCCTCCGCGATCAACTCGGGGCCGGCCACGCGATCGTAATGGACCGCCACGCCGCGGGCGAGTGTCCGCAGCTCGGGCGGCAGCCGGCGTTGGGCGGCGCCGACGGTATCGGCGGCGAGGGCCAGGAGGCGGTCGAACTCCATGGCACGATTACGGCCGCAGGTCGGCCGCGAGGTCGAGTTTCTCGAACCGGCGCCCCAGCCATTGCACGCCGAACCAGAGTTCCGCGGCCAGCACGGCGGCGGCGGCCAGTGCCGCCAGCGCGAGGGCGGCCGGAACGCCTGTGATCCAGTGAAACATCAGGATCACCGCCCCGCCAGCCAGCAGCGCGGGCGCGAGGGCCGCGGTCATGGCGACGACCTGGGCGAAGAAATAAATCATCCGCTGGCCGATCACCTCGGGCCCGCCGCCCCGCATCCGGGAGAGCTGGAACCAGCCGGGGAAGACCAGGGCGGCGGCGTTGGGCACGAGCAGTTGCAGGAGCACCACGAACGGCGTGGCCAGCGCCAGGCCGGCGCCGCCTGCCAGCCGCAGCCCGGGCGTCAGCCACTCCGCCCCGCGGCCGACGGGCTGGAAGGCGACCGCGGCGAAAAGCAGCGCCAGCCACAAGACACCGGTCAGGATGATCGCGGGCGTGAGCAGCTCGCCGAGCACGATCTGCCAGCCGGGCAGCGGGTAGGTCTTCAGGAGGTCCGCCTGGGGCAGGTCGCTGCGCAGGTCCTGCCGGGCGAACTGCGGGCCGATCAGCAGGACGTACGCGGCCAACATCAGGGCCGAGGCGCCCAGCGTGGCGGCGAGCAGCCGGGTGTGGGGCTGGTGGTTCAGCCAGAGCCCGACGCCCACGAGGAGCACGGCGGTGGCGAGCCAGAGTCGCAGCGTGAAATAGGGCCAGGTCGAAAGCAGGTTCTTCCAGAGAAATGCGAGTTCGGGCCGCCCCGTGCCGCCGAGATGGAACGGCGGGCGGCGGCCGGGCCCGGTCGTCGTCGCGGGCCCGCGGCGGCCGGCGCGCCAGGCCTCGATCCGGGCCGTGCGCCGGCGTGCATGGTCGATCGCGGCGTCCTCGAACGCGACCGCCGACCGGACCACCCACAGGTAGTGCACGAGCAGGACCGCGGCGGCGGGCCCCAGCGCGAGGAGGAATTGCGGGACATCAAGGGCGAGGAACGGCGCCACCACCAGCCGGAGCGGGGCGAGCAGCCAGTGCAGCGGCGCGGTCCGGGTCAGCGCGATCAGCCAGGCGGAGGCGGCCGGCAGGTCGATGGCCGCGCCGAGCGGCGGCGTGACAGTCTCCGCCGGCAGGCGAAGTATCGTGACGGTGAATACCAGGACGATCCCGGCCAGGATGAGCAGGCGCCGCCGCCAGGCGCCCAGGCCGAGATCGGCCAGCCGGGTGAGCGTGAAGCTGGCGCCGCTGAAATGCAGGTTCAGCGCGGAGAAGATGCACCACCACCCGAGGGCATGCGTGAGGGCGTTGCCCCCGAGCGCGGACCAGCGGTGGGTGAAGAGCATCATCACGCCGGCGCCGACGAGGCTGCGCAACTGCGCGCTGAGTAGGCGGAAATGCACCAGCGAGCTCCGGCGGATCGGGGCGGGGAAGAGGAACGCAATTTCGGCCTCGGTGAATCCCAGGGCCGCGCGCCGGGTGGGCACGACCCACATGAAGGCGAGAAAGACCAGCAGCGCCAGCGTGCCGAAGGCGAGCAGCGCGGGTTGCCAGTCGGCGGGCAGCGCCGCGGCGTTCGCGAACATTTCGTGCGCCGGGTCCGGCAGCGGCGGCACTGGCCGCGACGGGACGTTTCGGCCCAGCGGCCGGAAAAAGAAGAAGTAGAAGTACGCGCAACCGACGATCGCCCCCGCCAGGTACTTGGGCTGCCGCAGGCGCCGCAGGCGCGAGAGCAGCCAGTTGCGAAGCGACGTGACGCGGAGATAGACGAGGGCGGAGAACAAAGGGTTGGGGGAGCGCGGACAGGTGCTAACCGGCCGGGTGCCAGCGCGGCGGGCGGGCGGAGCGTGGTGCGGGAGTCATGCCCCGCCCTCCGTCGCCCGGAGAAACACTTCCTCCAGGCTCGGCTTCGCTTCGCCGGGACTGTAGCGGGCGGCGACTTCGGCCAGGGTGCCGGCCGCGATCCTCGCGCCCTGCTTCAGGATCAGCACGTGGGTGCACACCTCCTCCAGCAGGTGCAGGAGGTGGGAGCTGAGCACGATCGCGGCTCCCCCGCGCGCGCGCTGGACGATCGAATCCTTCATCCGCCGGATGCCGAGCGGATCGAGACCCGTGAGCGGCTCGTCGAAGAACATCACCTGAGGTGCGTGCAGCAGCCCGCAGGCGATCGCGAGCTTCTGCTTCATGCCGCGCGACAACTCGCCGGGGAGCTGGTCGGCCTTGTCCGCGATCTCGAACTCCTCGAGCAGCGGCTGCGCCTTCGCCTCGTGATCGCGCACGCCGTAGATGCGGGCGGCGAACGCGAGGTGCTGGCGCACCGTGAGGTAATCGAAGAGGCGCGGTTCGTCGGCGAAGAACGCGAGGGTGCGCTTGGCCGGCAGGGGATCCCGGCCCAGGTCGTGGCCGGCGATCCGGATCGTGCCCGACGTCGCGGGGATGATGCCCGCGAGGCAGCGCAGCGTGCTGGTCTTGCCCGCGCCGTTCGGCCCGACCAGGCCGAGCACCTCGCCCGGCTGCACCGCAAACGAGAGGGCGTTGACGGCGGTGAAGGTGCCGTAGCGCTTGGTCAGGTCGCTCACCTCGATCATGGGCCGCGACGCTGCGGTCGCGAAACCGGCGCGGCAAGCTCGCGCAAGATTCCGAGTAACTCTTCCCCGGGTGCTCCGTCTTGCGCTCCGTTGCGGCTTTTGCCGCATCGTTCGCAACCCTGAAATCAACGCCCGTTTCCCCCCTCCCATGAATCTTCGCAAATTGCTCGTTGTCGCCGTCGCGGCCGCCGCGATGTTTTCCAGTTCGCTCCTCCAGGCCCAGGATCAGAAGAAGGGCCGCGGTGGCGGCATGGGGATGACGGTGGAGCGGATCGAGCAGGCCGTGGGCAGCCTCTCGGCCGAACAGAAGACCAAGATCGAGGCCATCCTCGCCAAAGTGCGCGAGCAGATGCAGGGCCTCCAGGGCGCCTCGCAGGAGGACCGCCAGGCCAAGATGCGCGAGATCATGGCCTCCTCCCGCACCGAGATCCGTGCCGTGCTCACCCCCGAGCAGGCGAAGAAGTATGACGAGATGGCGGCGCAGGGCCGGGGCCAGGGCGGTGGTGGCCGGAAGAAGAACCAGTAAGCCCGCAGACTTTGTCAGGGGTTGGTGTTGGCCGCCGCGGATCGCAGCCCGCGGCGGCCGTTTTATTGTCCGGCCGGGAGCACCGGAGCGCGGATCCGCAGGTCGGAATCCAGGCCGGCAGCTCGAGCCCGCGTGCCGTGCAAGGCCCGCCGGTGGAAGACATTTCATCTTCGACTCCGCTGCCGGCGCGCCCAGCGTGCCCGCATGGCGGAAAAGGTGCGTGTCATCGTGATCGGCGGCGGAGCCGCCGGGATGTTCGCTGCCATTGCCGCGGCCGAGAAACTCGGCCCGGCCGGCGAGGTCTCGGTGTACGAGGCTACCGCGCACCCGCTCGCCAAGGTGCGGGTTTCCGGCGGCGGGCGTTGCAACGTCACGCACGCATGCTTTGAGCCGCGCGAGCTGGTCAAGTTCTACCCTCGCGGCGGACGTGAACTGCTGGGCGCGTTCCATCGCTGGCAGCCGCGCGACACCGTGGGCTGGTTCGCGCGCCACGGCGTCGAGACGAAAACCGAGGCGGACGGACGGATGTTCCCGGTGACGGACGACTCCGCCACGATCGTAGACTGCCTGCTGCGCGTCGCGCGCGACACCGGAGTCCGCCTGTTTACCAGTCTCGGGGTCCGCAAGGTGGAACGACTCGCCTTCCGGCCCAGCATGAGCGCCGGCGAGCGCGGGGACGCCACGCCGCCTCCGGCCCGCACCGGCTTCTGGGTCACACTGACGGACGGCGCGGAAGTGCGCTGCGAACGCCTGATTGTCGCCACCGGCGGCAACCGTTCGTCCGCGGGCTTCACGATCGCGGAAGCGCTCGGGCACACCGTGGAGCCGCTCGTGCCGTCGCTTTTCACGTTTCACATCGACGACGCCCGACTGATCGGGCTTTCGGGCGTGTCGCTCGAGGAGGCGGCGGTGTCCGTGCCCGGCACGAAGTTGCGCGCCGCGGGGCCGTTGCTGGTGACCCACTGGGGTCTGAGCGGTCCGGCCATCCTGAAACTCTCCGCGTGGGGCGCGCGTGAACTGGCGGCGCGAAACTATGAATTTTCCCTGGCCGTGAACTTCGCGCCGCCACACACCCGCGAGAGCCTCGTGCGGGAGCTGGCGGGCGTGCGGGAAAAGAACCCGCGCAAGCAGCTCACCACGTGGAGCCCGCTGCCGATGCCCCAACGCCTGTGGGAACGACTCGTCACCGCCAGCGGCATCGCCGCCACGACGCCCTGGACCGCGGTCGGCAACGCCGCTTTGAACGCGCTCGCGGCGCAGTTGACCGCGGCGGAATTCAAGGTCGTCGGCAAGAGCCTGTTCAAGGATGAGTTTGTCACCTGCGGCGGAGTGAAGCTGAGCGAGGTCGATTTCCGGCGGATGGAGAGCCGGGTTTGCCCCGGCCTGCATTTTGCAGGGGAGGTGCTCGACATCGACGGCGTCACCGGCGGCTTCAATTTCCAGGCGGCGTGGACGACCGGCCGGATTGCGGGCGAGGCGATGGAGGGTGGCGGGAATGAGGCAGTGAGGGGTGGCGACACGGAGCGCCCTTGAGCTTTGCCCGCGCTCCCTCATTTCCTCTTTTCCTCATTCCGTCCTACCTCCAACTCCTGCTGCTCGTCGTCCCCGTTTTCGCCATCATCGGCCTCGGCGTCGTGGCCCGGCGCGTGCACTGGATCGAGGGCGAAGCGGAGACGAGCCTGATCCGGCTGGTGATCAACCTGCTCTATCCGTGCCTGATCTTCGAATCGGTGGCGGCCAATCCGGCCGTCGGCTCCTCCGATAATCTGATCTGGCCGCCGCTGCTGGGCTTCGGCGTGACGGCCCTGGGCCTTTATGGCGGACGGTTGGCGGCGAAGGCGATCGGGCTGCAGGTGGGCACGGGACTGCGGACGTTCGCGCTGGCGGTCGGCATCGCCAACTACGGCTACCTGCCGCTGCCGATCATGGAGGCGATCTGGGGAGCGGAGAGCCGCGGGGTGTTGCTCGTTTATGGCGTCGGCGTCGAAGTCGCGATCTGGACGGTCGGACTGCTGGTGCTGAGCGGGGAGTCGTTGCGCCAAGGGTGGCGGCGGCTCATCAACCCGATCCTGATCTCCCTCCTGGTCGCAGTCGCGTGCAACCTCGGCGGGATTCCGCCGCTGCTGCCGGCGTTCGTGACGAAGACGATCCACGCGCTGGGCGCCTGCGCGATCCCGCTGGGCCTGCTGATGACCGGCGTGAACCTCGCGCAATACCTGCACGAGCCGCGCACGCTGTTCTCCCCGCGGGTGTCAGTGGCCGCGATGGTTCTCCGACTGGGCTTGCTGCCGTTGCTGGGCCTCGTGCTCGCCAAATTCCTGCCGCTGTCGGTCGAGCTGAAACGTGTCCTCGTGGTGCAGGCGGCAATGCCGTCGGCGGTCAGCCCGATCATCATTGCCCGGCTCTACGGCGGGCATCCGCCCACCGCGGTGCAGATCGTCCTCGGCACGACCGCCCTTGGCATCCTCGTCATTCCGCTCTGGCTGCGGGTTGGATTTGAATGGGTGGGGATTTCGAGTCCGTAACCGCCCGGGCGGCCTGCTGTCATTCCTCCCTCGTCCCTGCTCAACTTCTCCCGCCTTCACCATGGATTTCCTCGCCGATCCCCAAGTCTGGATCTCGCTCTTCACCCTGACGGCGCTCGAGATCGTCCTCGGCATCGACAACATCATCTTCATCTCGATTCTCGCCGGGAAGCTGCCGGTGGAGGAGCAGGGCAAGGCGAGGAAACTCGGCCTGACCCTGGCGCTCGTGACGCGGATCCTGCTGCTGCTGAGCCTGACGTGGATCATGGGCCTGACCAAGCCGCTCTTCACGCTGCCCGTCATGGATCAGCCCATCTCCGGCCGGGACCTTGTCCTGCTGCTCGGCGGGCTGTTCCTGATCTGGAAGAGCGTGAAGGAAGTGCACGAGAAGCTCGAGGCGGAGGACGGACACGCGACGAAGAGCCTGACGCGCGTTTCGTTCGCCAGCGTGATCGTGCAGATTCTCCTGCTCGATATCGTGTTCTCCCTCGATTCCGTGATCACCGCCGTCGGCATGGCCAACCAGCTCTGGGTCATGATCACGGCCGTGATCATCGCGCTGGGCGTGATGCTGGTGTTTGCCGAGTCGATCAGCAACTTCGTGAACCGTCACCCGACGCTGAAGATGCTCGCGTTGAGCTTTCTCATCATGATCGGCGTGATGCTGGTGGCCGAGGGTCTCGGGCAGCACATCCCCAAAGGCTACATCTACTTCGCCATGGCCTTCGCCTTCGGCGTCGAGATGCTCAACCTTCGCGTGCGCACCCGGCAGGGTCGGAAGGAGCCGGTCGAGCTGCACCAGCCGTATCGGTGAAGTGACGCGTGCCCGGGCAGAAAGGGGTCAGGCCGTTACATGTTACAGCCGCTGTAACATGTAACGGCCTTCTCTGAGTCCCCTCGTGCAAGCCGAAGTTTTGAGTTCATTTTCGGT